>JBJMKN010000074.1:0-4990 GCA_045805765.1 Solirubrobacterales bacterium | reverse complement strand
GATCGCGAGGACCCCTAGGACGATGATGAGCCAGGTCGGCACGGTCCTGCTTACAGTAGGACGGCGCGCGACTGCAGGTGCGTGCCGACCTTGCGCTTGACGCGCTGCAGGGCGTTGTCGACCGTCTTGCAGTCGCAGCCGAGCTTGACCCCGATGTCGACGTAGGAATGACCGTCGAGATAGAGGCTGAGCACGCGCGACTCCAGGTCGGACAGGACCGTGGACAGGCAGGCGACGAGCGACCGCAGTTCCTCGGAGGAGATGACCTGGTTGACCGGGTCGTGGACGCTCGAGCCGGGCAGCAGCTCGTCCAGGCTCGGCTCTGAATCCGACGCGCCCGCGGGGGTGGCCGAGAAGGAGACGTAGCCGTTCAGCGGCGTGTGCTTGTTGCGGGTCGCGGTCTTCACCGCGGTGATGATCTGGCGGGTGATGCAGAGCTCGGCGAAGTTGCGGAAGCTCGACTCGCGGTCGGTCCGGTAGTCCCGGATCGCCTTGTAGAGGCCGAGCAGGCCCTCCTGGATCAGGTCGTCCGACTCTCCCCCGAGTAGGAAGTACGACGAAGCCTTGAGACGAACGAAGCCGCGGTAGCGGCGGACGATCGTGTCGTAGGCATCGGGCCTTCCCTCCTTGGCGAGGGCGACGAGGTAATGATCATCAAGTTCTACTTGAGGGTTAGGGTTGATGCGACCGGCGGTGCTTTGGGCAACCGGGAGCGGCAATTCCTGCGTAGGCGACGATAGTGCCACAGATCCTTCTCCTTGCTGAAGGGTCGTGGCGCCACTTACCTCCCCAGAGGCGCCCTATTCACCAGGGCTACCTCAACCTGAGGTTCACCCTTATTGCGGCGCTAGTCTTACCGCCCTGCGGTGTTCTGTCAACCCCAAATAGCGACTTTCTGCAATCGCCGTTGCATTTGCAGGTGACTAACCGCGCTGACGGACGGCCTCGAAGAGGAGCGCCGTCGCAGCCGCGGAGACGTTGAGGGACTCGACGCGGCCCCGCTGAGGCAGGGCGACGAGGCCGTCGCAGGCGGCGGCGACCCGGGGACGCAGGCCCTTCCCCTCGCCGCCGAGGACAAGGACCGTGGGACCGGTCAGGTCCGTCTTCCACGGCGCCTGCGGGGCCTCGGCGTCAGCCCCCCAGATCCAGAACCCGGCCGCCTTTGCGTCGGCGAGCCAGTCGGCGAGGTTGCGGACGTGGGCAACCTCGAGGTGCTCGACCGCGCCTGCCGAGGTCTTGCAGACGACCGGGGTGATCGCAGCGGAGCGACGCTCGGGGATGACCACGCCGGCGGCGCCGGCGAACTCGGCCGAGCGGCAGACGGCTCCGAGGTTGCGCGGGTCCTGGACCTGATCGAGCGCCACCAGCAGCGCCCCCTCCTTCCGCAGCATCCCGGCGGGGTCGCCGTAGGGGTAGGGGTCGACCTCCGCCACCACTCCTTGGTGGTCGGGCGATCCGCAAAGCCGCTCCAGCTCCTCGCCGGAAGTCTCCGGCGCCCGCCAGACCCGGTGCACCCGCCGGCGCCCCTGAGTCGCCTCGGCAACGGGATTGCTCCCATAGATGAACTGGTTTGCCATCAGGCGCAGTCTGTCATCAAGCCTTCGGAACGAGGCTGGGCCCGTCCGCCGAATCGCGAACCGTCCACCCCATCGCGGCAAGCTCATCCCGCAACTCGTCAGCCCGAGCAAAGTCCTTAGCCGCCCGAGCCTCCTCCCGCGCCTGCATCAACTCCAGCGCCCGCTCGTCACTCTCAGCACCCTTCTCCGGCTGGGTAAGGGTGCCGAGACCGACGAGCTCCAGCATCTCCGCCACCACCCCAGCAGCCGAATCCTTCGGAACCTCACCCCGGTTCGCTTCCCCGACCAGCTCAAACACCTCGGCGAGCGCCCTGGGCGTATTGAAGTCGTCGGCAAGCGCCTCGCGGAATGCTTCGAGTCGGGCAACCGCTCCGGTCTGGGCGCCGGAGGAGGGGTCGCCGGGCCCTCCCCGCTGTTTGCCCGCCGACCCCTCCTCCGGCGCCCCCAGCGGGTTGTCTCTGAAGAAGTTCCTGAGTCTCTCGACCCTGGCCACCGCTTCTTGCATCTGCTCGGGCCCGAACGCCAAAGGCTGCCGGTAATGCCCCGAGATCAGATAAGCGACCACAGCCTCGCGCCCGTAGGCATCGAGCGCAGCAGAGAGCTGAAAGATGTTCCCTTCCGATTTCGACATCTTCGCCGCCCCGGTCTCGATCATCCCGTTGTGCATCCAGGCCTTGGCGAAGGGCCGCCCCGCCCCCTCCGACTGGGCGATCTCGTTCTCGTGGTGGGGGAAGACGAGGTCGGAGCCGCCGCCGTGGATCGCGAAGGCGGCCCCCAGCTCCTGCTCGGCCATCACCGAGCACTCGATGTGCCAGGCGGGCCGGCCGGGCCCCCAGGGCGAGCCCCAGCTCGTGTCCTCGTCGGGCTTGTGCGCCTTCCAGAGCGCGAAGTCGAGGCGGTCCTCCTTCAGCGAGGCCGAGCCGGCGTCCTCGCCCTGGTCCATGTCCTCGGGCCGGCGGTTGGAGAGCTTGCCGTAGTCGCCGAAGCTGCGGACGCGGTAGTAGACGTCGCCGCCGGACTCGTAGGCGTGGCCGGCCTCGACCAGCTCCGCGATCAAGGAGACGATCCCCTGCACGGTCTCGCTCGCCAGCGGCTCGGCATCGGGCCGCCCGACCCCGAGACGATCGGTGTCGTCGATGTAGGCGGCGGTCATCTCCTTCGCGAAGGCGGCCGACTCCTTCCCCGCCTCGCGGGCGGCGACGTAGATCTTGTCGTTGATGTCGGTGACGTTGACGACCAGCTTCGGCCGGTAGCCCTCGGAGCGCAGGAACCTCGCGAACAGCGAGAAGACGACGAAGGGTCGCGCGTTGCCGATGTGGATGCGGCTGTAGACCGTGGGCCCGCAGGCGTAGATGCCCACCTCCTCGGCCTCGAGGGCCCGCACTTCGCCCGTCAGCGTGTCCCTGATCCTCACCTCCCTCATCGCGAGGCGAGGTTAAATCACTTGACTAAAACGTGCGGTAGCCCGCGGTGGTCGCTTTCGACTCACCGCTGCGAAGCCAGGAGGGCGCGACCTCCTCGGCCGCTGCCGCCGCCTCGCGGCGGGCCTTGCTGACGCTGGCCTTGATCTCGTCCTCGGTCGCCTCGCGGACGCGCTCCTCGCGGCGTTGCGCCTGCACCCGGATCCGGTCGGCCTCGACCCGCATCTGATCCTCGGCGCGGGCGCGGGCGGCCTCCTCGGCCTCGCGCTCGACTTTCTCCAGCAGGCGGCGGACACTCTCCTCGGCCTCGCGGCGGACGTCCTCGGTTCCCTCCATCACCCGGCGCTCGATCTCGGTCTCGAGCCGGACGGCGGCCTCATGCGACTCGGCCGCGGCGGCCTCGGCATCGGCGGCCCGCTGCTCGGCGGCGGCGATGCGCCGATCCGCCTCGGCCTGAATCTGCTGCCGGGCCTCCTCGACCTTTGCCTTGAAGTCTTCCTCGGCCTGCTTGCGCGCGGTTGCCGTCGCGTTCTCCGCCTCGAGCCGCGCCGCCGCGATCGCGCTCTCGGCTTCGGCCCTCGCCTCGGCCGCGGCCTGCTCGGCCTGCGAGCGCGCCTTCGAGGTGTTGGCGACGATCTCTTCGCGCTCGGCCTGGGAGCGCCGCTGCAGCTCCTCGAACGACATCTCCGCCCGGTCACGAGCGGCCTCGGCGGCGGCAACCCGCGCCTCCGCCTCGGTCCGCGCCTTGCGCTCGGCAGCAATCCGCTCCCGCGCCTCCGCGGTCACCTTCCGCATAGCCAGCAGCGCCCGCTCCTTGACCTCACCCTTCACGGCCTCGGTACGAGCTTCGGCCTCAACAACCCGACCCTCACTCACCTTCACCCACTCAAGCGCCTGATCGGCCACCCCACGCATAGCGCGCGTAGCCTCGCCGACCTGCTGCAACTGCCTCGCGGGGTCACCCATTCCCGCGCAAACTACTACCACCACCGGAGCCTAAGCCCAGCGTTTTCAACTCCCACCCGAAGAGGCCCGCAATTTACGACGGCCCGAGTGGGAGCCGGGGGAGTCCCTCGCCGGACCCTCCCCGCTGTTGTCCGCCGAGGGACTCCCCCGGCTTCCCCAACTAGGCAGACGTCTCTTTATCGCGAGCCCGCAGGTCCCGCTTCAGGACCTTGCCGGTGGCATTCCGCGGCAGCTCTTCGAGGAACTCGATCTCACGCGGGCTCTTGTAAGAAGCAAGATTCGCCTTCACGTGCGCGGTCAGGTCCTGGTGGGAGACCTCGATGCCGCTGCGGACGACCACAAACGCCTTCAGCCGCTGGCCGAACTCGTCGTCCTCGACCCCGATCACCGCCACCTCCTCGACGGCGTCATGGTCGGCGAGCAGGTCCTCGACCTCGCGCGGGAAGACGTTCTCGCCGCCGGAGACGATCATCTCGTCGTCGCGGCCGTCGATGAAGAGGCGTCCCTCGGAGTCGATGTGGCCGACGTCGCCGCTGGAGTAGAGGCCGTCGATCATCTCCTTGCCGCCGCCGCCGGTGTATCCCTCCATCGCCATTTCGTTGCCGACGAAGATGCGGCCGACCTCCCCCTGGGGCACCTCGTTGCCGTGCTCGTCGTAGAGGCAGATCTTCGTCCCGCGCGGCGGCTTGCCGGCGGTGCCGGGAGCAGCGCGCAGATCCTCGGGGGTGGCGACGGTCGCGTAGGCGACCTCGGTCGAGCCGTAGAGGTTGTAGATCACCGGCCCGAGCAGGTCGAGGCCGCGGCGGGTCAGCTCGCCGCCGAGCTGCGAGCCCGAGACGAAGACGATGCGCAGCGAGGACAGGTCGCGGGCGCGGATCTGCTCCGCGTCGAGGTCGAGGATGCGGCGCAGCATGATCGGCACCACGATGAGCGCGCTCGCCCGGTGGCGCTCGATGTCCTCGAGCGCGCCCTCGGGATCGAACCGCCGGCGCAGGACGATCGTCGAGCTCAAGGCCATGCCGGCGA
>JBJMKN010000073.1:0-5579 GCA_045805765.1 Solirubrobacterales bacterium | reverse complement strand
ATCGACGAGCAGCGCGTCGCGGTCATCCCAAACGGGATCGACCCGGACGACCTGACCGCTGTCGACGACCTCGCGGCCCTGCGGCAGGGCTTCGCCGACCCCCACGAGCGCCTGATCCTGCTGATCGGCCGGCTCGTCTACGAGAAGGGCTTCCAGATCGCGCTCGACGCCCTGCCGAGCGTCATCGAGCGCGTCGGCGACGTCCGGTTCCTCGTCGCAGGCTCGGGCACCCACGAGCAGGAGCTCAAGAAGCAGGCCTCCAGGCTGGGCCTGGACGAGCACGGCACGTTCATGGGCTGGATCGGCGACGACGTGCTGCACAGCCTGTACCGGATCGCCGACCTGTGCGTGGTCCCGAGCATCTATGAGCCGTTCGGCATCGTCGCCCTCGAGGCGATGGCCTCCGGCGTCCCATGCATCGTCGCCGACACCGGCGGCCTGCGCGAGGTCGTCCCCCACGAGGAGGCGGGGCTGCGCTTCCGTGCCCACGATCCCGAAGCGCTGGCCGAGGTCGCGATCCGCGTCCTCTCCGACGACGAGCTCGGCCGCCGTCTCGTCGCCGAAGCCTACGAGCACCTGCGCCGCTTCGACTGGGGCGACGTCGCCGAGCAGACGGCGGCCGTCTACGCCGAGCTCGCCGGCGCCAAGACCCCTTAGCGCCGGCCCTCAGCAGCCGTCGCGGCGGCGGGCGAGACTGCGGTCGGTGATGCTGAAGCCGCCCGCGGCGCTGTTGCCGGGGACCCAGTGGATCCCGTCGAGCAGCTCCAGCGGTGAGACCGAGAGGGCGCCGGCGAGCTTCATCAGCGTGTCGACCCTGGCCAGCCGCGTCCCCTGCTCGAGCATCCCGATCTCGGTCCGGTGCAGCGAGGCGAGGGTGCCCAACTCTTCCTGGGACATCGCCGCGCGGCGCCGGCAGCGGTAGAGGTTGCGGCCGAACTTGGTCGCCACCTCCTGCGATCGGATCCTGCCGTCGGCTGCCATGCAGACAGCTTGTCGCCGGACATTCATTGTCAGCCAGACAATAGGCGTCAGACGTGACCGACTTCTTGCATCGTCGTCCACGCCTGGGGATCCGGTTCCACCGGCCGCTCCCAGCGCAGCTCCTCCGGCGCCTCGCGCATGCGGATGATCCGCGCCGGAATGCCGCCGACGACGGCGTTGGCGGGGACGTCCTTGGTGACGACCGAGTTGGTCCCGATCACCGAGTTGTCGCCGACGCTGACGCCGCGGAGGATGCAGGCGCCGTAGCCGATCCAGACGTTGTTGCCGACCTCGACGTCGCGCTTGTAGATGCCCTGCGACCGGATCGGCCGCTCGACCTCGACGATGCCGTGGTCGAAGTCGATGAACATCGCCCGGTCGGCGATCACGCACTCGTCCCCGATCCGCACCCGCTGGTAGGCGGAGATCGTGCACTCCTGGCCCATCACCGTTTTCGCGCCGATCTCGACCCTTCCCTCGTGGCACCGGATCTTGGTGCCGTCGCCGATCCAGACGAAGCGGCCGAAGCGGATCTCCCCCCGCGGCTCGATCTTCAGTTCCAGGCCCCGGCCGAGGAAGAAGGGGCCGTCGGAGCGCCAGCGCCGGCCGGCCGGCGTCAGCAGGCGGCGCCAGAGGTAGCGCCAGAAGAGCCGCGCGTAGCGCGGCCGCAGCATCCGGTTGCGGGCCAGGAAGCGGAACACGGCGGGGCAACTCTAGACCTCTTAGACTGGCCCGGCCTTGGCCGACGCCGCCAAAACCGCCCCGCTCGCCGAGCGCCTAGTTGCTGGCGAAAAGCGAGCCTTGGCGCGGGCGATCACGCTGATCGAGTCCGACGACCCGGCCGGCTGGGAGCTGGTTCGCGAGGTTTACCCGCGGACCGGCAAAGCGCGGATCATCGGCTTCACGGGGCCGCCCGGGGTCGGCAAGAGCACCCTGATCGGGGCGCTCACCGGGGAGCTGCGCAAAGCCGAGCGCGAGGTCGCCGTGCTCTCGATCGACCCCTCCAGCCCGTTCACCCGCGGCGCCCTGCTCGGCGACCGGATCCGGCTCACCGACCACTTTCTCGACCCCGGCGTCTTCATCCGCTCGATGGCCTCGCGCGGCGCCCTCGGCGGGCTCAGCGAGGCCGCCCTGCAGGTGGCGCTGATCATGGACGCTGCCGGCAAAGACGACGTCCTGATCGAGACCGTCGGCGTCGGCCAGGCGGAGATCGACATCGTCGACCATGCCGACACGATCGTGCTGGCGCTGATGCCCGGCTCGGGGGACTCGATCCAGGCGCTGAAGGCGGGGGTGATGGAGATCCCCGACGTGATCGTCGTCAACAAGGCCGACCACCCGATGACCGACACGATGGTCCGCGAGGTGCGTGGCGTCCTCGCCCTCTCACAGGACCCCGAGGGCTGGAAGGTTCCGATCCTCCGCACCGAGGCGGCCCGCGGCGAGGGGATCGAGGAGCTGGCGCAGAAGATCAAGGAGCACCGCGAGTTCATCGAGGAGAAGGGGACGCTGGCCGAGCGCCGCGCCCGCAACCTCCGCAGCGAGGTGCTCGGGATCGCAACCTCGCGGATGCGCCGCCGCCTCGAACAGACGGTTTCCGAGGACCCGGCGACGGCTGGCCTTCTCGACCGCGTGGTCCGGCGGGAGCTCGACCCCGCAACGGCCGCGAGCGAGCTGCTGGAGAAGCATGTGGATGGCTGATGTGGATGGCTGATGTCGATGGCTGAGCCGCGCCAGGTGCCGACCGAGGAGGCGATGGGCTGGCTCGGCGCCGAGATCGCGGAGCTGAGCGGCTCCTCGGTCGGACAGGTCCAAGGCTTCTACGTGGACGCCGAGAGCGGCGAGCCGGCCTGGCTGGTCGTGCGGCTGGGCCGCCGTCGCCGCGCCCGCGTCGTCGCCGTCCCCTTCTCCAATTGCGCCGGCGCCCGCTTCGGCGTCTGGGTCGCCCAGGAGGGCGACGCGATCCGCACCGCGCCGGTCGTCGACCCGACCCGGCCGCTGCGCCGCGAGCACGAGCTGACGATCTGCGCCCACTTCGGAATCGGCGAGAAAGCCGGCCGCGCCGCCGCCATCGCCGGGCGTGAAGAGGGCGGCATCACCGCCACGCCGCCTGCATAGCCAATAAGGCCTGAACAAGTCACATAGAATTGAGTGATGAGGCTGTGTCGGTGGATGGCAATTGCTGCGGCCTCTGTCCTGTTGGCTGCTGGATGCGGAGGGGATCACGGCTCTGACGCCACGGCCAGGGCCCACGCAGAGAGCTCGCTCCAGCCCGCCACGAACGTCAGCCCGAATCCCCGAAGCCTCTGGATCACCCTCGATTCCCGGGCGGGGGCCGAGAACGTCGGCATCCTCACCGCCCAGCTCCTCAGGTACTTCGAAGCTCGCGGCCTGCACGTCGAAGCCGGCGCCCCGGCAAACGTCGCTGCGCCGGTTCTGTACGTGGCGGAGAAGACGGCTGCACTCGGGATCTCCCAGCTGCCTCAGGTCGTGATGGCGAGAGCCGAAGGGGAGCCGGTCGTCGCCGTCGGAAGCCTTCTGCCGCAACCGACCGCCGCGATGATCTGGTTGCCGGAGTCGGGCATCCGTGACCTCGCCGATCTCAGGGGCAAGACCATCGCCATTCCCGGAGTCCCTTTTCAAAAGGCCTTCCTCATGGCCGTTCTCGCTCGAGCAGGATTGGCGCCGAACGACGTCGAGGTCAAGGAGGTCGGCTACAACCTCGTGCCGGCCTTGGTCAACGGCCGGGCTGATGCGATCCTCGGCGCTCAGAACCTCGACGGGGCCCGGCTCGAAGCGCGCGGACGGGCGCCGGTGGTGACTCCGCTGCGCGATCTGGGGGTCCCGCCCTATGACGAAATCGTCGTGGTGGCTCGGGCCTCGCGGCTGTCGACCGACCCGCAGATGATCCGTCATTTCCTCGCGGCCACTACCCATGGGGCCGCCGCTGCCGTCGAAGATCCGGACGTCGCCGAAGAAGCCGTGGAAAATGCCTATGAAAGGGACTGGGCCCTCGATGCCCGGGCGGTCGCGGCCCAGTTGAGGGCCACCCTTCCCCTGCTTTCCGCGACCGGCTACGTCAACCCGGCTCGAGCCGCTCGTCTCGTTGCCTGGATGCACCACCGGGGCATGATTCCTCGCAGGGTGCCGGTCGAGGAGCTGCTCACCAACCGATTCGTCCAGCCGCGCGGCTAGGCGTCCTACAGCTGCAGGCTCTTCACCTGCAGCAGCTCCTCGATCCCGTAGCGGCCGTTCTCGCGGCCGTGGCCGGACTGGCCGTAGCCGCCGAACGGCGCGAGGGGGTTGAAGGCGCCGCCGTTGATCTCGATCTGGCCCGTGCGGATGCGGCGGGCGACGGCGATCGCGCGCTCCTTGTCGCCTGACCAGACGCCGCCGGCGAGCCCGTACTCGGTCGAGTTGGCAATGCCGACCGCGTCGTCCTCGCCTTCGTAGGGCTGGATCACCAGAACAGGGCCGAAGATCTCCTCCTGACCGATCGTCATCTCCGGCTCGACCTCGGAGAAGACGGTGGGGCGGACGAAGAAGCCGCGCTCGAGGCCCTCGGGCGGCTCGGCGCCGCCGGTGATCAGCCGCGCGCCCTCTCCGACGCCCTTCTCGATGTAGCCGCGGACCCGCTCGCGCTGGACCTCGGAGACGAGCGGCCCGAGGCGGGTCGACGACTGGAACGGGTCGCCGGGAGTGAAGGTCTCCGCCGCCGCCCGCGCCAGCTCCTCGGCCTCGGCCAGGCGCTGGCGCGGGACCAGCATCCGGGTCAGGGCGCTGCAGGTCTGGCCCGAGTTGAGGAAGCACTTGGCGACCCCGTCGGGAATCGCCCGCTCCAGGTCGGCGTCGTCGAGGATCACGTTCGGGCTCTTCCCGCCGAGCTCCATCGCCACCGGCTTCACGGTCTGGGCGGCGAGCTCGGAGACGCGCTTCCCGGCCCTGGTGGAGCCGGTGAAGGAAACCATGTCGACGCCCGGGTGAGCGGCGATTGCCTCGCCGACCACCGGTCCGGTCCCGGTGACGAGATTGAAGACGCCGGCGGGGAGCCCGGCGGCCTCGATCACCTCGGCGAGGATGAAGGCGTTGAGCGGCACCACCTCGCTCGGCTTCAGCACCACGGTGCAGCCGGCGGCGAGCGCGGGGGCGACCTTGTTCGCGATCTGGTGCAGCGGATAGTTCCAGGGCGTGATCGCGCCCAGCACTCCGGCCGGCTCGCGGACGATCAGCGAGTTGCCCACCTGCTGCTCCCAGGCGACCTCCTCCATCAGCGAGTGCATCGAGGCGAACGACATCGTCGGCAGCCCGGCCTGGATCTGCTGGGCGAGCTTGATCGGCATCCCGAGCTCCTGGGCGATCGTCGCGGCGATCTCCTCGGCGCGGGCCCCGAGGCCGCCCGCGATCGCCTCGAGGTAGCCCGCCCGCTCCTCACGGCTCGTCTGCGACCAGGAGTCGAATGCCTCGCGAGCGGCGCGCACCGCCCGGTCCGCGTCCTCGGGGGTCCCCTCCGGGATCGTGCCCATCACCTCTTCGGTGGTCGAGTTCACCACCTCGATCGTGCCGTCGCCCGCGGGATCGACCCATTCCCCTCCGATGTA
>JBJMKN010000072.1:0-8849 GCA_045805765.1 Solirubrobacterales bacterium | reverse complement strand
TCGCCGGGCAGGCCGATCACGCGCTTGAGATACGTGCCGCCCTCGGTGCAGAGCTGCTTCGCCCTGGGCGGCGCGTGGAACACCGCGATCTCGCCACGGCGCGGGTCGCGCCAGCGGTACACGAGCTTCGCGACGATCACGCGATCGTTCAGCTTGCCCGTGCAGCCGATGCCGGGCTTCGCGCAATGGAGCGTGGGCTCCATCGACGAGGTCGGCACGCGAAAGGGCTGCGCGACCTCCACCTCGACGGCGAGCACGACCACCGCCGCAACGGCGAGCGTCACCATCCACTCGACAATCGACCTCCGCACGCGCGGAGGGTACCGCTAGACCCTAGTAGCCGAGGTCGTCGCCCGAGCCGTCGGTCATGACACCGACTCCGGCTCCGACGACGGATTCCTGCGAGCGCTCGTGCAGCCGCTCGCGACCGCGCCGCACCGCGGTGAGGAAGCGGTCGAGGTTGACCTCGAGCGACGCGAGCATCGAGTCGGCCCAGTCCTCCATCTCGAGCCGCGCCTCGCGCGCTTCCCGACGGGCCTCGTCGACGATGTCCTGCGCCTGCCGCTCGGCGATCTTGACGATCTCGGTCTGCGACGCCTCGCGAACGGCCTGCTCGCGTGCCTCGGCCAGCAGCCGGTCGACCTCGCGCTTGGCCTCCGCCAGCATCTCCTGCCGCTCCTTGACGATCCACCGGGCCTGCTTGATCTCCTCGGGGATCGTCGCCCGCATCTGATCGAGGAGGTCGTAAATCTCCTCTCGATCCACGCGGACTTGATCCGTCAGGGGAACCGGACGGGCGTTGTGAACTACGTCATCGAGCTTGTCTATGAGGACCAGTACGTCCATATGAAGAGTCGTAAGCCTACGTGTATGCGGGGGTTTTAGGGATCAAGGCGTTCAAAGAGCGATTTTTTGCAAGGCGGCGCCCATGCGGACGGACTGGTTCGGACAGCCTACCTGTCGTTCAGGCGGTCTCCCAGCGCGGCCGCGACGGCGTCCGGAACGAGGTCGGAGACGTTGCCGCCGAAGGTGGCCATCTCCTTCACCCCGGTGGATGAGAGGAAGCTGTAGTGGGGCGAGGCGATCACGTAGATGCTCTCGATCCCCGGGTCGAGCTTGCGGTTCAGCTGCGCCATCTCGAACTCGTACTCGAAGTCCGAGATCGCCCGCAGGCCCTTGACGATCGCCTTGGCTCCGTTCTCGCGGGCGAACTCGACGAGGAGGTTGGCGAAGATCTGCACCTCGACGTTGGCGAGGCCGGCGGTTGCCTCTTCGATGAACGCCTTGCGCTCTTCGGCGGTGAAGAGCGTCTTCTGCTTGCGGACCGGGTTGTTGACGACGCCGACGACGACGCGCTCGAAGACGTTGGAGGTGCGGGTGATGATGTCGATATGGCCGTTGGTAACCGGGTCGTAGCTGCCGGGGCAGACGACCGTCCCGTTCTGCTCGCTCACCGCGCGGCTCCGTAGACGGTGACGTCGGCGGCGCCGTAGCGGCGCTGGCGCAGAGCCTCGAGGGAGGTGATCTTCAGCGGCCGGCGGGCGCCGCTCTCGACCACGGCGCGGCCATCTGCGGCAAGCAGCTTCGGCAGGTGGGTGTCGAGATCCTGGGCCACGCGGTCGGCGAGTTTATACGGGGCGTCTACGAAGACGAGGTCGAATTTCCCCGCAAAGGCGGCAGACGAAACCTCTCCGAGCCAGCGGCCGACGTCGCCGCGGACCAGCTCGACGCGCTCGTCTAGGCCGAGGCGCTGGACGTTGCCGAGGGCGGGACGGGTGTCGTGGTCGACGAGGACGGCGCGCTCGGCACCGCGCGAAAGCGCCTCGATCGCCAGCGCGCCGGTGCCGCAGTAGAGGTCGAGGACGAGGGCGTCCCGCACCCGCTCGCCGAGGATCGAGAAGACCGCCTCGCGGACTCGGTCAGAGGTCGGGCGGACCTTCCAGCCCTTGGGGGCGACAAGGCGCTGGCCTTTGAGATCTCCGGCGATCACCCTCATCTCTTGCCGGCTCCGCTCATAGGGGGATTGGATCAGCCGCGGCGGTTCCGAAGCGGCGATGGGCGGCGTCGAGCAGGGGGCCGAGGGGTGGCGCAGAGAGGGAGCCGTGCTCGCGCAGCAGCTCCTGGACCTCGCGCTTGGCTTCGAGCAGCTGGGGGCCGTCCTCGGGCAATTTCGCGACCGCGAAGCGGGGCAGCCCGCTCTGGCGGGTGCCGAGGATCTCCCCCTCCCCCCGCAGTTCGAGGTCGACCTCGGCGAGCTCAAAGCCATCGCCCGTCCTCACGACTGCCTCGAGCCGCCGCCGCGCCATCTCCCCAGTCTCTTCGGCGAACAGCAAGCACTGGCTCGGGTGTTCGCCGCGGCCGACCCGGCCGCGCAGCTGGTGCAGCTGGGAGACGCCGAAGCGCTCGGCGCCCTCGATCACCATCACGGTCGCGTTGGCGACGTCGATCCCGACCTCGATAACCGTCGTCGAGACAAGGACGTCGGTCTCGTGCGCGGCGAAGGCGGCCATCGCCTCGGCCTTCTGCGCCGAGTGCATCTGCCCGTGCAGGAGGCCGACGCGAAAATCGCGCAGCTCGCCCTTGCGCAGCCGCTCGGCCTCGACCTCGGCGGCTTTGCCGGCCACTTTCTCCGACTCGGAGACGAGCGGGCAGACGACGAAGGCCTGGCGCCCCTCGCGAAGGCGTCGGCGCAGGAACTCGAAGGCTTCGCCGCGCTGGTGCTCGGTGACCAGCTGCGTCGTGATCGGCTGCCGTCCCGCCGGCAGCTCGTGCAGCGTCGTCGTGTCGAGGTCGCCGTAGGCGGTGAGCGATAGCGTGCGGGGAATCGGCGTCGCGGTCATGTGGAGGACGTGCGGCGCCATCCCCTCCACCCCCTTCACGTCGAGCGCGCGGCGCTGGCTGACGCCAAAGCGGTGCTGCTCGTCGACGACGACGAGGCCGAGGCGGGCGAACTCGACCGTCGGCTCGATCAGCGCGTGGGTTCCCAGGATCAGTCCCAGCTCGCCGCTGGCGAGCTGGTTCAGGGCGCGGCGGCGGACCGGTGCTGGAGTCGATCCCATGAGGAGCGAGAACGGAATCGCCTCTTCGGCGAGCAGCTTGCCGAGGGTGATCGCGTGCTGCTCGGCGAGCGTCTCGGTCGGCGCCATCAGCGCCGCCTGGTAGCCGGCTTCCAGCGCCCGCAGCATCGAATAGACGGCGACGACGGTCTTGCCCGAGCCGACCTCGCCCATCAGCAGCCGCTGCATCGGCTCGCCGGAGTCGAGGTCGACCTCGATCTCGTCGAAGGCCTTGAGCTGGTCGCCCGTCGGCTCAAACGGGAGCGAGTCGAGCCAGCGGGCGACGAGATCGCCGGACTTGCCGAAGCGCGGCGCCGGTCGGGCGGTGCGGTGGGTGCGCTTGCGGGTCGCCAGCAGCGCCTGGTGCAGGAACAGCTCTTCGAAGCCGAGCCGCTTGCGCGCTTCCTCGACTTCGTCGATGTCCCGCGGGAAATGGACGGCGTTGAGGGCCTCACCCACGCCCGCGAGCTTGCGCCGCGCCCGGATCGTCGCCGGCAGTCCCTCGATCGCGTTCGGGGCCCAGCTGACCGCTTGCTGCACCCAATCGCGGATTTGGCCGGGACGAAGGGCTTCGGTGGCGGAGTGCAGTGGGACGAGACCCTCGGGCGACCCGTCCTCGACGGGACCGGAGGTCAGCTCCCATTCCCTTACTGCGAAGCCTTTGCCGGAAAATTTTCCGGTCATCAGAAGCGACGTTCCGGGGACTAGCTTGGAGGCCACCCACGGCTGGTTGAACCAGGTCGCACGCACGTGCCCGGTCCCATCGCCGACTTTGACCGAGACCATGCGCAGCCGGCCTTTGCGGAAGGGGCGGGGTTGGGGGCCCTGGACCTCGACGAGGACGGTCGCGGTCTCTCCCGCCTGGAGATCCCCGAGCTTGCGGACACGCAGATCCCGGTGGCGGCGGGGGATGTGGAAGAGGAGGTCGCCGACGGTGCGGATGCCGGCTTCGGCGGCGGCTTCGGCGGTCTTCGGGCCGACGCCTTTCAGCGCCCCCAGCCCCTGCTCCAGCACGGACGGGCGGGGCCAGTGGACGGGGGCGTCGAGCAGGTCGCCGCGCTCCAGCTCGCGGGCGCCGGCAAAGGACCGCACTACTGGGCGGCCAGCAGCCACCACCAGCTCGGCTGTCCCCCCTCATGGGTCTCGATCTCGACTCCGTCGGGGACGTGGGTGTCGATCTCCCCGAGAGTGATCGGCGCCCCCTCGCCGGCGATCACGGTGACGATCTCCGCTCCCTCGGCGAGGTGCTGGAGCGTCTTGGTCAGGGTCGAGCCGGCGCCGCCCCAGGCGACGATCTCGCCGTCGACGAAGCCGACCGCGTCGCCCTTGCGGAAGCGGCCCTGGGCGTCGTCGCGGGCGGCCGGGGCGATGCCGCCGGTGCCGACGCCGTCCAGCGCCTCCTCCAGCCGCCCGGCGTTCTCGTCCAGCGGGGCCTGCGGATCAAGCTCGACCAGCGCCAGCAGGCTCGCCTGCTGCGATGTCGCCGGGACCACCCGCGCCGGCTTCTCGGAGAGCTCACAGGCGCGCTCGGCGGCCATGATCACGTTCGAGGAGCTGGGCAGGACGAGGACCTCCTCGGCGGCGACACTGTGGATGCCGGCGAGGAGCTCGTAGGTCGAGGGGTTGAGCGTCTCGCCGCCGGGGACGACGTGGGCGCCGAGCTCACCGAAGAGGCGCAGCATCCCGTCGCCGGCGGCGACTGCGACGACGCCGGTGCGCCCGCCGAGGCGGGCATCGCGTTCGGCCATCTGCTCGCGCATGTCGGCGACGTCGAGGTTCGTCACCTCGCCGACGCCGTCGAAGACCGCGACCGCAGCCTCGGGCGCGTCGGTGTGGACGTGGACCTTGAGGGTGACGTCGTCGCCGACGACGAGGACGGAGTCGCCGAGCTTCTCCAGCCGCGGCAGGTACTCGCGGTTTTCGAGGCCGCGGCCGGAGACGATGAAGTTGGTGCAGTAGCGGTAGCGGCTGTCCTCGTGGTGGGGCAGGCTGCGGCGCGGCGGCTCGTAGTGCTGGACCTCGGGCTCCTCGCCATCGCCGCGCAGGGCGGCGACGACGCCGGCGAGGATGAGGACGAGGCCGTGGCCGCCGGCGTCGACGACGCCGGACTCGCGCAGCACCTCGAGCTGCTCGGGGGTGCGGGCGACGGCGCGCTCGCCGTCTTCGATCGCCCGTTCGAGGACCTCGGCGAGGACGGCGTCCTGCACCGCTTCGGGGGCGTCGCTGCCGAGCCGCTGCTTGTCCTGTTCGAGGTGGGCGAGCTGGCGCGAGAGCGAGTGGGCCATCTCGCGGAAGACGGTCAGCATCGTCCCCTCGGCCGGGTCGCGGACCGAGTCGTAGGCGGCGTCGGCGGCGCGGGCGAAGGCGGCGGCGACCAGGGTCGGGTCGATCAGCTCGCCTGGGCGGCTGGCGAGCTCCTCGGCGGCGCCGCGGACGATCTGGCTGAGGATGACGCCGGAGTTGCCGCGGGCGCCCATCAGGGCGGCGCGCGCCAGCGCCTGGACCAGCTCGGTGCGGCCGACCTCGTCGACCGACTGGCCGTCGAGGTGGTCGAGCTCTTCCATCACGGCGCGCAGCGTCATCGCCATGTTGTCGCCGGTGTCGCCGTCGGCGACCGGGAAGACGTTGAGGTCGTTGACCTCCTGGCGGCGCGCCTCCAGCGAGGCGTAAGCACTGCTGATTACCCGCCGGAAGCGGGCGATCTGGGGTTCGGGCATCTGCAGGGAATCTAGTCCTCGGCTGCGACGTGAGGATGTTCACACGGACCCGCCTCCAGCATTGGTACGGTGCCCGCGCCAATGAGACGCTTTGCCACCTGGACCACCGGCCACCGCAAGACGGTGATCATCAGCTGGGTTGTCGCCCTGTTCGCGATGATCGCGATCTCCGGCTCGGTCGGAGCCGACTTCAGCGAAGAATTCAGCCTCCCAGACTCCGACTCGAAGGAAGCGCTGGACCTGCTGGAAGAAAAGTTCCCGGCGCAGTCCGGCGAAACCGCGCAGATCGTCTTCAAGGCGGACTCCGGCGTCGAGGCGGCGGCGGTGAAGCAGAAGATGGAGACGGTCTTCTCGGAAGTCGAAGAGGAACCGCACGTCAGCGAAGTCGCAAGCCCTTACGAAAGCGGCGGCGCGGCGGCCGTCAGCGACGACGGCAAGATCGCTTACGCGACCGTGCAGTTCGACGTCGCCGGCCCCGACCTCGATACCGAGGAAGCCGAGCGGGTGATGAAGACCGCCCAGGCCGCCGCCGGCGACGGGCTGCAGATAGAGCTCGGCGGCTCGCCGATCGAGGAAGTCCGGGGCGAAGAAGAAGAAGGCTTCTCCGAGGCGATCGGGCTGCTCGCCGCGATCGTCGTCCTCTTGCTCACCTTCGGCTCGGTGGTGGCAATGGGGCTGCCGATCATCACCGCGCTCTTCGCGCTCGGCGTCGGGATCAGCTTCATCACGCTCGGGACCCACGTCTTCAACACGGCCGACTTCGCCCCCCAGCTGGCCTTCATGATCGGCCTCGGAGTCGGCGTCGACTACGCGCTCTTCATCCTTACCCGCTTCCGCAACGGGCTAGCCGAGGGCTACGAGCCGCGCGAGGCGGCGATCGCCGCGATCGACACCGCCGGGCGGGCGGTGCTCTTCGCCGCGATCACCGTGATCATCGCCCTGCTGGGGATGATGCTGCTCGGCCTCAGCTTCCTCTACGGAGTGGCGGTCGCGGCGGCCCTCGCTGTCTTCTTCACGATGGTCAGCGCCCTGACGCTGCTGCCGGCACTGCTGACGATCGTCGGCCGGCGGGTCGACCGGCTGCGGATCCCCGGCCTCGGCCGCGGCAAAAGAAGCGTCGACGAAGGGACCTGGTGGTCGCGCTGGAGCAACCGCATCCAGCGGCGGCCGTGGACGGCGGCGCTGCTCTCGGGCGCGCTCCTGCTCGCGCTCTGCATCCCCACCCTCTCACTGCGCCTCGGCACCAACGACGCCGGCACCGACCCGGACGGGACGACGACGCGCGAAGCGTACGACCTCCTCGCCGAAGGCTTCGGCCCCGGCTTCAACGGCCCCTTCGTGATTGCCGCCGAGCTGCCGCAGAAGGGCGATGACGAAGCGCTGCAGACGCTCCACACCGAGCTCCAGAAGGAAGAAGGCGTCGAAGCGGTCACCGACGTCACGCTTAACCCCAACGAAACGGTCGGCGTCTTCCAGCTCTACCCGACGACCTCGCCGCAGAGCGTCGACACGACGGACCTGCTCGACCGCATCCGCGACGACTCGATCCCGGCGGTCGAGGAATCGACGGGCGCCCAGGTGCACGTCGGCGGCGTCAACGCGATCTTCGAGGACTTCGGCACCGCGATCGCCGAAAAGCTGCCGCTCTTCATCGGCGTCGTCGTCCTCCTCTCGGCGCTGCTGCTGATGATCGTCTTCCGCTCGATCTGGGTGCCGCTGAAGGCGATCGTGATGAACCTGCTCTCGATCGGCGCCGCCTTCGGGCTGATCGTCGCCGTCTTCCAGTGGGGCTGGGGCGCGAGCCTGATCGGCGTCGACAGCACTGGCCCGATCATCTCCTTCTTCCCGATCTTCCTCTTCTCGATCGTCTTCGGGCTCTCGATGGACTACGAGGTCTTCCTGATGTCGCGGATCCACGAGGAGTGGGAACACACCAAAGACGCCTCGGAGGCAGTGACCCGGGGCCTCGCCCTGACCGGCCGCGTGATCACCGCGGCGGCGGCGATCATGGTCACCGTCTTCGCCGCCTTCATGCTCGGTGAAGACCGGATCATCAAACTCTTCGGCCTCGGCCTCGCCTCGGCGGTCTTCATCGACGCCGTGATCATCCGCTCCGTCCTCGTCCCGGCGATCATGCAGCTCCTGGGCGAGCGGGCCTGGTGGTTCCCGAAGTGGCTAGACCGGATCCTGCCGAAGCTGCACGTAGAGCCCGAGGAGGGCGACCCGTCGCCGACGGGCGAGCACCCGATCGTCGCGACCGCCGAGTCCGACGGTTAGGCGACGCTGGCGCTGCTGAGGGCGCGCGAGAGGTCGGCGGCGACGCGAGCGGGTTCGGATTCGAGCTGCGTGTCGTCGTAGCGGAGGACGGTGTAGCCCTGCTGCCGTAGATCCAGGTCGCGGGCGTGGTCGTCCTCGAAGGCGGTGCGGGATCGCGTAGCGGCGGCAGATGTTGAGGAAGAGCGCCTCGAGGTCTGAGCGGGTGCGGTCGGTGACGAGGTGCTCGAGGCGGTAGCCCTTGATCTCGGCCTGCCGGGTGGCGCGACGGAGGAGGTGCGGCGCGAGGAGCGAGCTGACCTGGAGGTCTTCGGGGGTCCTCGCGACGGTCGTCACCGGGATGTTGTGGCGGTGGGTGACTAGGAGCCTTCCCCGTCGCCCTCCTTCTTGCTGCGAGTAGGAGGGCGACGGGGAAGGCTCTGGGCGCGGGGTGAGGGAGGGGCACCGGTGGAGGTGGATGCCGGGGCGCCTCTTGCGACCTGAGGTGGATGGGACCGAGACGTGGACCGGGCCGTCGATCGGCTTGAGGAGCTCCCAGAGGACTGCGGCGGAGGCGTGGCTCAAAACGGCACTGGGGCCGCAGGCGAGAACGGCTGCCATGAAGCGCCCATGGAGGCTCAGGCCACGGTGGCCAATGGCGTAAACGCCTTGGTGGATGCGATGCATTCGGCCCGCGCGGGTGCGTTCAGAGATGGCCGCCCGCCCAAGACCCACCGCCGCGAGCTGCTTAGCGGTGATCACTCCATGCTGCCGACCGGCGATCTCGGCGATGACGGAATCGGTCGTGTCGACGTTGTTCGGG
>JBJMKN010000071.1:0-3911 GCA_045805765.1 Solirubrobacterales bacterium | reverse complement strand
ACCGGTCGCTTCGAAACCCTGCGCGCCGACCTGCGCCTGCGCGAGGCACTCGACCGGATCGCCGCCGAGGTGAAGCGGATCTCACCCGACGTTGCGCGCGCACGAGAGAAGCTCTGGACACCTGACAAGGAAACCGCCCCGACCGAAACGAAACTCTGGACCCCCGCAAGCAAGGAGCCTGCATGAGCCCGCTGATTCCCATGGTCGTCGAGCAAACCTCGCGAGGCGAGCGCGCCTTCGACATCTACTCGCGCCTGCTGAACGAGCGAATCGTCTTCCTCGGCACTCCGGTCGACGATCAGATCGCGAACCTGATCATCGCCCAGCTGCTCCACCTCGAGTCCGAGGATCCCGACAAAGACATCTCGATCTACATCAACTCACCGGGCGGCTCCGTCTACCACGGGCTCGCGATCTACGACACGATGCAGTTCATCAAGCCCGACGTGCAGACGATCTGCGTCGGGACGGCGATGTCGATGGGCGCCCTACTTCTTGCTGGGGGGACGAAAGGGAAGCGGATGGCGCTGCCGAACTCGAAGATCCTCATCCACCAGGTCTCGGCCGGCTTCCAGGGCCAGGCGACCGACATCGAGATCCACGCCAAAGAGATCATCGACGTCCGCCGCCGCCTCGACGAGATCATCGCCGAGCACACGGGGCAGTCGTTCGAGAAGGTCACGAACGACACCGAACGCGATTACTTCATGAGCGCGGAGGAGGCGAAGGAGTACAACATCGTCGACCGCGTGATCGAGCACCACTGAGCCGCGCCTTCGCTGCGCCGCCGGTACAGCTAGCCCTCCTGCTCTAGCGAGCGTTCGAACCAGAGGTCGGCTTTGGGGTTCTCGTTGTAGGCGGGGACTTCGCGGTAGCCGGCGGCGCGGTAGAGGACGACGGCGGGGGTGAGGTAGTCGGAGGTGTCGAGGCGGATGGCGCGGCAGCCGTGTTCGACGGCGATCTCGTCGAGCCGGGCGAGGATGCGCCGCCCGAGGCCGGTGCCGCGGAAGGCGGGCGCCACGTACATGCTCTTCACCTCGGCGACCTCGGTGTCGAGGTGGCGGACGCCGCCGAGGCCGGCCGGCTCGCCGTCGGCCCGGGCCAGCAGGAGGACGCCGTTCGGCGGCGCCAGGTCGGCCGGCGGCCCGGCGGCGATCTCCTCGTCGAGCTCGATTCCGCTGCCCTCCCGGTCGTAGACCAGCGGCCCGTCGGCCTCGCGGACGAACTCGGCGTAGAGCTCCCGCACCCGGGGATCGTCGCGGTCGACCGGGTCGAGGGAGAAAGTCACGGAACCGACGCTAGCGGGTTGCAAATTTTCTCCATTCTGCGCGCGATGCGTACGGTCACCCCTGGCAAAATTTCGAACGTGACCATGAAGGAACTGTCTGCAGTCCTCGCCGAGTGCGCCGCGCGCACCGAAGTCGCGCGAGCGGGCGTCGAGGAGGCGCGGAAGGGCATCGAGGAGGCACGGAAGAAGCAGGAAGAGGCGACCGCAGAACAGAAGGCGCTCACCATCAAGCTGGATAAGCAGCGAGCCGCGGCCGATGCACGGTGGGAGAGAGAACGAGTGGAGATGCGGGAATACCACGAGCGCCAGGAGAAGTTCATGAAGGAACACGCGCTCCAGGCCAGAGCCATCCTCGCTGAGCTGAAAGAACACCGGGACGAGCGGCGGGCGATGATCGAGGCGATCTTCAGGGTGCTGGATCGTCTCGACGGTCAGACGCGCAGCTCGTAGCTGAACCACTCCGTGCGCTCGGCGCCGGTGGAGTCGTAGAGGCGCTGCCCGGCGTCGTTGTCTGGCGCGGTCGACCACTCGACGAAGGGAACGCCGCGCTCGCGGGCCACTTCGGCGGTCGCTTCGATCAGGGCGCGGCCGACGCCCGCGCCGCGCGCGCCCTCGGCCACGAAGAGGTCGTTCATCAGCACGCTCTCGCAGGCCTCGAGGGAGCTGAAGTGCCAGTAGAGGCAGGCGTAGCCGACGAGCTCATCGCCCTGGCGCGCCCCCAGCAGCAAGCCGTCCTCGCTCGGCGCGACGAAGCGGCGGAAGAAGGCGCGGTTGCGGTCGTCGTCGATCTCCTCGACTTCGTAGAAGCGCTGGTAGGCCGCGATCAGCGGCAGCAGCTGCTCGAACTCCTCGACGGCGACCGGCGCGATCTCCAGCTCAGCGGGCATTCGCTCCAAGGTAGCGTCACGCAAGGCGGCGCTCATGTGAAGGGACCGCCGGGTCGATGCCGTAAACGGTCTCACGAACCGGTGCAGGCCCCCCTCTAACCTTTGGGGCGCCGCCGGAGGCAAGAGATAGTCCCATTAGGAGGGGATCCCGCTGGCACGTCCTTCAGATTCGAATGAGCAGCTCCTCTGCAGCTTCTGCGGCAAGTCGCAGCGCCAGGTGAAAAAGCTGATCGCCGGCCCCGGCGTCTACATCTGCGACGAGTGCATCGACCTCTGCAACGAGATCATCGACGAGGAGCTGACGGCGCCGCCCGTCTTCGAGCTCGAGAACCTGCCCAAACCGCAGGAAATCTTCGACGTCCTGCAGGAGTACGTGGTCGGCCAGGACGCCGCCAAGCGCTCGCTCTCGGTCGCGGTCTACAACCACTACAAGCGGGTCCAGATCGCCCAGTCCGACGAGACCGAGGTCGAGCTGCAGAAGTCGAACATCATGATGCTCGGCCCGACCGGCTGTGGCAAGACGCTGCTCGCCCAGACCCTCGCCCGGATCCTCAACGTCCCCTTCGCGATCGCCGACGCGACCGCGCTGACCGAGGCCGGCTACGTCGGCGAGGACGTCGAGAACATCCTCCTGAAGCTGATCCAGGCCGCCGACTTCGACGTCAAGAAGGCCGAAACGGGGATCATCTACATCGACGAGATCGACAAGATCGCGCGCAAAGCCGACAACCCGTCGATCACCCGCGACGTCTCCGGCGAAGGCGTCCAGCAGGCGCTTTTGAAGATCCTCGAGGGGACCACCGCCTCGGTGCCGCCGCAGGGCGGGCGCAAGCACCCCCACCAGGAGTTCCTGACGATCGACACCACCAACATCCTCTTCGTCTGCGGCGGCTCCTTCGCCGAGCTCGACAAGGTGATCGAGCGCCGGGTCGGCGACCGCGGGATCGGCTTCGGCGCCGAAATCTCCTCGCGGGAGAAAAAAGACACCGGCGAGTGGTTCGAGCAGGTGTTGCCCGAGGACCTGATCGAGTACGGCCTGATCCCCGAGTTCATCGGCCGCCTGCCGGTGATCACGGCGATCCACCAACTCAGCCGCGACGACCTGACCACGATCCTGACCGAGCCGCGCCACGCGCTCACCCGCCAGTTCCAGCGCTTCTTCGAGTTCGACGACATCGAGCTGGTCTTCGCCGAGGACAGCCTCGAGGCGATCGCCGACAAGGCTTTGGAGCGCGAGACCGGAGCCCGCGGCCTGCGCTCGATCCTCGAGGAAACCCTTCTCGACGTCCAGTTCGAGCTGCCCTCCCGCCGCGACGTCACCAAGTGCGTCGTCACCAGGGAGACGATCACCGAGGGGCGGCGGCCGACGCTGGTCACCGAGGCCGTCCAGCAGGACATCGGGCCGGCTGAAGATGGCTTAACTGAAGAAACTGCGTAGCGCTTCTCGGTAGGGAGGGATGGGTGTCCCCCTGACCTCCCTGGGTTCCTCGCCGGACGCGTGGCATCTCTCTATGAGTGGATAGGGCGAGGAACAGGACGCCGGTCGGCCAGGGGGACACCCATCCCTCCTGGCGACAGTCCCTGAAGCTCGATTTTCACCGAGACCGCAAAAAAGCTTCCTCAGGATGCTTTTTTGCGGTCTCGCAGGAGTTCGAAGCAGATCTCCTGTCGCGGAGGGTGTCGGTGGGGGTCCCCTGGGCACTTAGCACGAGGCGGGCCGGCCACGAAGGGGCGGC
>JBJMKN010000070.1:0-7776 GCA_045805765.1 Solirubrobacterales bacterium | reverse complement strand
GAGCACGGTCGTGGACTCCGGGGTCAGCGAGGGGTCCCCCCAGAACGCACCGGCGGCCGCCAGGGACTGGGCCGCCGTCTCCGTGGCGTCGTAGTTGTTGAGCGCGGTGCCCTGGATCTGGCGGCCGTAGATCGCGTGAGTCACGAGCTGCCAGCGACCCTGCATGGTGCTGGTGTCGAGCCACTTGGCGTCGTCCCAGCCGGAGACGTCCGGCGGATAGAAGAGGCGCTGGCCGGCGGTCTCGCAGAGCCAGATCCACCAGTCCTGGTCGATCGCCCGCCGCAGCGCTCGCAGCATTCCCGCCAGGAAGACCACCGGCGGCTTGACCATTCGCGGCCCCTGGTGGAGCTGGGGATGGAGGAGGATCGCCTCCAGCACGGGCCTGACCTGGTAGCCGGAGCTCACGTACGCCGCCTCGAGCTTCTGCCGCTCGGTGGCCGAGGGCGGCACCGGGATGAAGTAGCTCCAGAGCTTGTTGACGAAGAACGAGGGGTGGAGCGAGTGGTGCACCACCATGCGAGCGGCGTCCTCCCAGTCGAAGGCGCCGGTCTGGCCGAAGATCGTCTTGTTGGTCGTGTCGTGTCGTGACGGGACGAAGCGGAAGTTGTGCAGCCCGAGCTCGGCGCTCCAGTCCTCATCGAACCCGGTGAGCGCGCGCGCCATCTCGCGGACGTCGTTCTCGCTGTAGGCGCCGCGGTTGGCGCCGAGCGTGAACAGCTCCATCACCTCGCGCGCATAGTTCTCGTTCGGGTCCCAGCGCGTGTTCTGGTCGAGGTTGAGCCACACGATCATCGCCGGGTCCCGCGTCACGTCGTGAACGAGCTGCCCGAACGAGCCGAGCGCGTGGCGGCGAAACAACGCGTTCTGGTCGAGCATCAGGGCCTGCTGGCCCACGCCCTCGTTGGAGGTGGCGAACCAGTCGTGCCAGACGAGCGTCATGCGCTCGACGAGCGGCCGGCTCGTGCGCACCATCCGGTCGAGCCACCAGAGGTGGTCGTGGCCCCAGGCGTCCGCCGGGGCGAGCGGGTTGCCGTCGTCGTCGCGTGGCGCCGGGCCGCTGAGGACGGCGGAGCCGCTCGGCCGCGTCAGCGACTGGACAGCGCCGACCAACCCCATCGAGGCGAGCTGATCCGCCTGGCCCGGGACCGGGCCGAATCCGGCGCGCTGCAGCAGCCGCACCGCCTGCGCGTGGCCGAAGTCGCCTTGGAAGGCGCCGGGCGGCCGGGGATCGGAGGCGGAGATGGCCGGAGCGGGGGCCGCAGCCGCAGCCCGCCTGGATGGCTTTACGCCGGGGCCGCGGAAGTGCCCCCGCTTCGGCTTGTGGTGATGGCGATAGACGTAGGCCTGCACCCGCCAGTCCCCCTGGCCGTCGGGGACCCAGCGGAAGTGCTTGTCCTTCCAGACATGCCGACGCCTGCGGCGCCGGTGCTTCCGCTCGGCGGTGACTGGTTTGGAATGTGGGATCGCCATGCGCAGGCGGCCCCTCGAAAGGGGCCTCCCACCCTTGTTCGGCGGTGACCGCGATCTATCTGAGCATCAGCGCTTGCCGCTGGACGATCGGTCTAAGCCCGACGCGCAAGAATGGGTACGTGGAGTACCTCGTCATCGCCTTCTTCTTCGGCCTCGCCACCGCCCTGATCGGCAGGGCCAAGGGCAGCTCGTTCTTCATCTGGTTCCTGATCGGGACGGTGACCCTGCTGATCGGCCTGGTCGCCGTGATCCTCTACCGCATCGACAAGGACGAACCCGAACGCCAGTGCCCCAACTGCCACAAGGCGTTGAAGCTCTACGTCCAGGTCTGCCCCCGCTGCGGAACGGACCTGTATCTGCCGGACCCGGCGGCCGTGCGGCACCCCGGCGTCAGGTAAACCGCTTCACGAACTCCAGCGCGCGGTCGCAGACCTCGCGCCAGCCGCTGTCGATCGTCAGCGAGTGGCCGCGGTTCGGGATTTTCTCGATCTCGGTGACGGCCGCGTTTCGCTTCTGCCGCTTGTAGGAGGCGTGGGCGATCGCCCAGGGGACCGTGTGGTCCTTCTCGCCGTCGATGATCAGGAGCGGGCCGCGATCGGGATCGCGGGGGTCGATCTTCGCCTCGGTGAAGGGGTTGAGGTTCGCGTTCGCCATCTGCATCAGCGCAACCCCCGGGGCGGCGACGTGGTAGGCCTCGTAGAGCTCCCTCGCCTCCTGCTCGTCGAGCGCGTTCGCCCATCCGTACCTGAACTGATTGAAGGTGAGGGTGACGGCGCGGCCGCGGTTGAGCGGGTTCTGCAACACCGGCCGCGCCGATTTCAGCGCCGAGAGCGGCAGCGGCAGGACGCCGCGAAAGGGGCCGGGATCGATCGCCACCGTCGCCGCGGAGAGGCCGCGGTCGGCGACGATCTGCGCCAGCAGGCCGCCGGTCGAGTGGCCCATCACCGCCGGCTTCATCTCAAGCGCTTCGATCACCTCCTGCGTGTGGTCGGCGATCATCCCTAGCGTCTTCTTGGCGAAGACCTCGGGGTTCGCCCGAGCGTCCGCGACCGTGCGCGGATCGTCGGGCCAGGTCGGTTTTACTGGCGCGTATCCCGCCTCCTCGAAGACCGCTGCCCAGTTGTCCCAACTGCTCGGCAGCAGCCAGAGCCCGTGGATGAAGACGACCGGCGTCTTGCCGCTCGCGTTCGCCTTCTCGATCTCAGCAGCCTCGTACTCGGTGATCGTCATCCGTTCCCTCCGTTGTCGAGCCTGCCAAGGCCAGGCTCTCACGCGGGTCAAATGACCGCAGGCGTACCGGTTCGCGCTACCGCAGCCAGGTCCTGACGATCGCGTTGGCGAAGCCGGCGCCGTAGCGGAAGGCGGCGGGCTTCTTCGAGTGGCCGTGGAGGCGCTGATCGACGGTGATCGGGACCTCGGTGGCGGGGATGCCGCGCTTGATCGCCTCGATCATGAACTCGGAGGTGTGGAACTGCTCCTGGCGCAGGACGAGCTGGGGGAGGACGGTGGTGCGGACGGCGCGGTAGCCGTTGGAGCAGTCGGTGACGTGGGTGCGGGTGATGAAGGAGACGAGGCGGTTGAAGAAGACGATCCCGAGCTCCCGCGCGAAGTGGTTGCGGTCGGCGTGGCCGAGGACGCGGGAGCCGTGGGCCATCTCGACCTCGCCGTCGAGGATCGGTTTGACGAGACGCTCCATCTCGTCGGGGCGGTGCTGCCCGTCGGCGTCGAGGGTGACGACGATCAGCGCCCCGGATTCGACCATCAGCCGGTAGCCGGTCCGCAGCGCCGCGCCGCCGCCGCGGTTGGTGACGTGCCGGGCGACCGCGGCGCCGTGCCCGGCGGCGACGTCGCCGGTGCCGTCGCGGGAGCCGTCGTCGACGACGAGGATCTCGGTGCGGTGGCCGCAGGCCGCGGGCGGAATCTGGCCGAGGACGGTGCCGATGTTCTCGGCCTCGTTGTAGGCGGGGATCAGGATCGCGATCTTGTCGCGGAAGCGCTCGGGCAGCCCGGCCTGGCGGAACTCATCCCAGGCGAGCCCCTCGAGGGCGGCGGCGAGCTGGCGGCTGTTGCGGGCGCCCTGGGAGAGCGCGCGCAGGGTGAGGAGGAAGAGGATGAAGATCGCGAAGACGGCGAGGCCGAGGATGCGGCCGCCGTTGCCTTTCTCGAAGGAGAAGGCTGAGAGCAGGCCGTTGACGATTTCGGTCCCGGCGACCAGGCCGAGGCCAAGGCCCCCGAGGATGAGGATAAGGACGTCGGCGTTGCGCAGATCCTGCCGGCGCACGACCGCGTAGGCGACCATGAAGATCGCGATCAGGATGCCGGCGCTGCGGAGCGCCGTCAGCTCGGCGGGGAAGATGCCTGCTCTGGGGACCATTCGCGCCCGGAGGATATGGCCGCGAGGGCAGATGAGAGGGCTAGGCCGGCCAGCGGAATGACGAGCGTCATCAGCACCTCGTTGCGCCGCGGGGCGGCGAGGGAGATCGCTCCGACCGCGGTGACGAGCACGATCGGCGTTGCCAGCGCGACCAGTTCCCACCAGCGCCGGCGCAGGCCGAGGAGGGCGAAGCCGGCGAGGCCGAGCGCGACGAGAAGGATCTGGACGACGCGCCCGGGGGTGCTGTCCATCGCTTCGCCGACGCCGCTGCTCCACATCCGACCGACCTTGCGGACGGTCATCGCTGCGTAGCCGCCGGGGTCTTCGCCGAGGTACTTGTCGAGGTTTTCCTTGCCGGCCTTGCCGAGCGCTTCGTCGCGGGTCAGCTCCGGGTGCTCCTGCCGGACTTCGTCGGCGACACGGTCGAAGAGGTCGGTCGGGTTGACGGCGTCGAGGGCGGCGGAGCCGGGCTCGAGGTCGAGGTCGAGGTAGCGCTCGGCGAGGAGCGCCTTGACCCGCTGGTATTCGCCGTCGGCCGGCAGGTAGGTGCCGACGTAGAGCGCCTTGCCGCCCCCGGTCGAGATCGGGACGACGCGGTCGAGGACGACGACGTTGCGGACGGTCCAGGGGAGGATCGGGAGGACGAGGGCGACGAGGAGGACGGCGGCGCCGGCGAGCCCGAGCCGCCATTCCCGCTGCTGCCAGGCGCGGAGCGCGGCGAGAAGCACGAACGCCGCCCCGACCAGCAGGTACTCCGGCCGGAACATCGCCGTGAGGCCGAAGAGCAGGCCGGGGAGCGCCCAGGGGAGGATGTGCGCCTCCCGGTCCGAGGCCCATAAGAAGGCGAGGATCGCCGCCGGCAGGGTCAGCATCGCCGGCGGCTCGCTCATCAGCTCGCCGGTGGTGTGGATGAACGGGGGGTAGACGGCGACGGCGAAGGCGGCGAAAAGGCCGACCCAGCGGCCGAGCTCACGGCCGCCGAGCCGCCAGCCGAGGGCGAAGGCGACGAGGATCGTCGCCACCCCGAGCAGCGCCTCGACGATCCGCGCCGTCCCTTCGCGAGCGCTGCCGGTCGCGTAGAAGGCCGTGGCGTAGAGGAAGGGAGCGCCTGGGGACCAGTCGCTGGCGTCGCGGAATTCGGGGCCGCCAAAGCTCTGTTCGGTGTAGAGCGCCTTCGAGAGCGCGTAGTAGGCCCGCGAGTCGTCGGCCGGGTGCTCGACCGGGTTGACGACGACGTAGGCGCGCGCCACCAGCCCCAGCAGCGCGATCGCCCCGAGCGCAATCAGCGTCCGCTTCCCATAGCGCTGCGGCAGCGCGCGAATCCACTCGGCGACGGAGGTCAAGGCCGGCTCAGGCTATCCGGGTCAGCGAGTGCAACTGATGAGTTGTGCTCGCTGTAGGCATGCGAACTCATCGATCGCGCGCTGATCCAGGCAATGGTGACCGAGGTGAGGGCCGCGAGCAACGGCACGAGGACGAGCACGCGGCGGGGGGAGGCGACGAGGAGGGCGCTGATCGCGGTGATCGCGAGGAAGATCGTGCCGAGCAGGAGCGCCTCCCAGCGGCGCTGCCAGGCGAGGATCGCGAGGCCGAGCAGGCCGGAGGCGACGAGGAGCCAGTGCAGGACCTCCCAGACCGGCTCCCGCATCACGTCGCGTGGCCCGTGCGACCAGATGCGCCAAGCCTTGGCAGCGACGAAGCCGGCGTATTCGGCCGGCCCTTCGGAGACGTCATCCCAAAGCTGCTCCTTGCCCATCTTCGAGAGTGCCTGGTCGGTTTCCATGCCGGCGTAGCGGTCGGCCGCGAGGCGGGCGAGGATCTCCTCGAGCCGCAGCCGCTGCGCATCCTGCGGCGCGAAGAGGTCGGGGTTTTCGGCGACCACCTCCTCGCCGACCTTTTCCGGGTCCCCGTCGGAGGGCAGGTAGGTGCCGGCAAACAGCACCTGGCCGCCGCCGGTGGAGAGCGGGACGAAGCGGTCGAGCGCGACCGCGTTGCGGAGCGTCCAGGGCACGATGACGACGAGCGTCGCGAGAAGAAAGACCGCGGCGCGCAAGAGGGACGGCCGCCACTCGCGCGCCTCGCGCAGGAAGATCACCCCGGCGACGAGCACCGCGACGCCCAGATACTCCGGCCGCGTCAACGCCAGCGCCCCGAAGAGCGCCCCCGGCAGAAGCCACCGCCGAGGCCCGCCGTCCCAAGCCCAAAGCACCGCCAGCACGCCCCCCGACAACAACGTCGCGGCCAACGGCTCGCTCATCAGCATCCCCTGGTACTCCAGGAGCGCCGGGTAGATCGCCACCACCAACGCCCCCACCAAGGGGGAAAATTCAGCGCTCGCTGAGTTTCTCCCCCTATAGGGGCCATTTTTCAGCGTGCGCTGAATTTCCCCCATCAACCTGCGGCCGATGAAGTACGTGAAGAGGACGCTCAGGGTTCCGATCAGCGCCAGGGCGATCCGCGCCAGGCGCTCGTGCTCGCCTCCCGTCACCGCGTACAACCCCGCCACGAACAGCGGCAGCCCCGGCGAGTAGTTGCTCGATGGCTGCGTCGCCTGCGGCCCCACGGTGAACCCTTCGCCGTCCTCGAGGTTCGCCGCGATCGCCGCGTAGGCGGCGGCGTCGTAGACCGGCGCCTGCCCGTCCCAGGCCTCGTTCAGGCGCAGTCCCAGCCCTAGAAGGAGGATCGCGACCAGCACCGCGAAGCCCATTCGGCTGCCGTGTCGGGCCGCCAATCCGTTTTCCATCGGGCTGATTCAACTAAGCTGCCGCCCTCATGCGAATCCTCATCCTCGGGGGCGACGGCTACCTGGGCTGGCCGACGGCGCTCCGCTTCTCGGCCCGCGGCCACGAGGTCTCCGTCGTCGACAACTTCTCCCGTCGCCGCTGGCACACCGAACACGGCACCGCCTCGCTGACCCCGATCGGGGAGCTGGATGCGCGGATCGCCGCCTGGCGCGAGGTCTCCGGCGAGCAGATCCGCAGCTACGTAGGCGCCGTCGAGGACGGGGACTTCCTCGACGAGGTCGTCGCCGAGACCAAGCCCGAGGCCGTCGTCCATTACGGCCAGCAGGCCTCGGCCCCGTTCTCGATGCTCTCGCGCGAGCGCGCGGTCGAAACCCAGCAGGCGAACGTGATCGGCAACCTCAACCTGCTCTTCGCGATGCGCGACCACGTCCCCGACGCCCACCTGGTCAAGCTCGGGACGATGGGCGAGTACGGCCAGCCCGACATCGACATCGAGGAGGGCTACATCGAGATCGAGCACAAGGGCCGCAAGGACACGCTGCCCTACCCGAAGCTCCCCGGCTCGCTCTACCACTGCTCCAAGGTCCACGACTCGACCAACATCCACTTCGCCTGCCGCACCTGGGGCCTGCGCGCGACCGACCTCAACCAGGGGGTCGTCTACGGGATCGAGACCGAGGAGACCGCCCGCGACGAGCGCCTGATCACCCGCTTCGACTACGACGAGATCTTCGGCACCGTGCTCAACCGCTTCTGCCTGCAGGCGGTGATCGGCCACCCCCTGACCGTCTACGGCGCCGGCACCCAGACCCGCGGCTTCCTCAACATCCGCGACACCCTCGCCTGCGTCGAGCTGGCCGTCGCCAACCCGGCGGAGGCCGGCGAGTTTCGTGTCTTCAACCAGTTCACCGAGCAGTTCTCGGTGATCGAGCTGGCCCATCTGGTCAAGCAGGCCGGCGAGCACCTCGGCTACAGCGTCGATATTCAGCACTACTAGAATCCGCGGGTCGAGAAGGAAGAGCACTACTACAACGCGGTCCACACCAAGCTGCTCGATCTCGGACTCGAGCCGAAGCTGCTGGGCGAGGAGCTGGTCGAGTCGATGATCCACACGATCGAGCGCTACAAGGGCAACACGATCGAGACCGCGATCGACCCCCGCACCCGCTGGAACCCGGCCAAATCGCC
>JBJMKN010000069.1:0-31224 GCA_045805765.1 Solirubrobacterales bacterium | reverse complement strand
CGTCGCCCCCGCCGGAGCCGCCGCAGCCGGCAAGGACGAGCGCGGCGAGGAAGGCCGCCGGGGCGCCGCGCCGCAGGATGCGGCGCCTGCGCTGCCGGGCGCTGGCGCTCACCCGCGCGCCTCGCCGGCGGTGATCGCAGCCGGAGGAGCGCCGGCCGCGGCCTGCGGGAGGTCCAGCGTGAAGGCGGTGAAGCCCTTGCTCGAGGTGACCGCGATCCTTCCGCTCATGCGCTGGGCGAGCTCGCGGCCGATCGCAAGCCCGAGCCCCGAGCCGCTCACCGAGTCACCCGTGTAGAAGCGCTCGAAGATGCGCTCGCGCACGCGCTTCGGCATTCCGGGTCCCTCGTCGGAGACGGTCAGCTCGGCGCGCGATTTGGTCCTGTAGGTGCTCACGGTGACCTTGGTGCCCTCGGGGGTGTGCGTGAGGGCATTGCTGACCAGGATACGGATGATCTGTCGCGCCCTGTCCGGGTCGGCCTCCGCCAGCGCCGGCTGTTGCGGCGTGCGGAGCTCCAGCCGCGAGCCGTGGCGGTCCGCGGCGGGGCCGAACTCGCGCGCGACCTGGCGCGCGAGGGCGCCGAGGTCGACGGGGCGCGGCGCGATCTCCATCGCGTCGGCGTCGAGCTTGGAGAGGTCCAGGAGGTCGGTGGTCAGCTTCGTGAGGCGCTCCACCTGCTCGCGCATCGTGCGCACGAACTCGGCCCGCGCCTCGGGGTCGGGGTCTTCGTCCTCGAGCAGCTCGACGAAGCCCCCGAGCGAGAAGATCGGTGTGCGCAGCTCGTGCGAGGCGTTGGCGATGAACTGCTTGCGGGCGCTGTCGAGCTCGGCCAGGCGACGCTGCATCTCGTTGAAGGTGCGGGCGAGGTCCCCGAGCTGGCCGACCGAGGCGACCGGGATCGTCGTTTCGAAGTTGCCGTCGGCGACTTTGCGCGCAGCTTCCTGCAGGCTCTGGATGTTGCTGGCGGCGGCGCGCGTGTAGTAGAGGCCGATCGCGGTCGCGATCGCGACCGCGATCAGGCCGCCGGTGAGGATCTGCAGCTTGACCGCGTCATCGCCGCTGGCCGAGCCGCCGATCGCGACTGCGTAGACGTAGACGACCGCGGTGGCGCCGACCGCGATCGCGATCGAGATCAGGGTGATGCGGCTGGCGAGGTCGCTGAGCCGGAGGCCCCGCATCGCCTACTCCCGGAAGCGGTAGCCGACCCCGCGCACGGTGAAGAGGTAATCGGGCTCCTTCGGGTCGCGCTCCAGCTTCTCCCGCAGGTGGCGGATGTGGACGTCCACGGTGCGGGGATCGCGGTAGTCGGAGTCCCCCCAGACGTGCTCGAGCAGGGTCTCGCGGGTGAGGACGCGGCCGGGGGAGCGGGCGAGGGCGCCGAGGATCTCGAACTCGACGTAGGTCACTTTGACCTCCTCGCCGCCCAGGGTGACGAGGCGACGGTCGAAGTCGATCTTCAGCTCGGCGCACTCGATCGCCCCGCCATCGCTCGTCTCGCCGCCCATCCGCGAGCGCCGCAGCGCCGCTTTGACGCGGCTGCGGAACTCGCGCATCGAGAACGGCTTGGTGATGTAGTCGTCGGCGCCCACCTCGAGGCCGGCGACCTTGTCGGTCTCGCTGCCTTTCGCGGTCAGCATGATGATCGGCACCTGGCTGCGGGAGCGCAGGGCCCGGCAGACTTCGACCCCGTTCAGCTGGGGCAGCATCAGGTCGAGGATGACCAGGTCGAAGCGGCCTTCTTCGAAGCGCCGCAGCGCTTCGTTGCCGTCTAGCGCGGAGGTCACGTGGTAGCCGTCCTTGCGCAGGGGGTAGCTGAGCAGGGTCTGGATCGACTGCTCGTCGTCGACTAGAAGAATGCGCGCAGACCCGTTCGGCACAGCTTCAAGGGTAGTGAGGCGTGCAATTTGGACGCATGTGCGAGTACCAAGAACTAAGGATCTGGGTAACGAGACCGATAATGACCGCGGAGACCATGCAGCCCCAGGAACTGAAATCCCTCGTCGAAGCCGGCAGCTACAAGCCGGACCCCGCGCAGGTGGCTATGGCGATGCTGAGCCGGCGCGGCGTCCGCGAGCTTCTGGTCGGGCTCCACGCTACGGCTTCGCAAAATGGTCATAACCCTTCGCCTCCAGCCGCCCACCCCCGGGCAGCCTGATCTCGACTCCCTCGCCCGTCCTGACCTCGCCGATCGGGGTCAGCGCCGCCTCGGCCGCCTCAGTGATCATCACGGACGCCGCCCCGAGCCGATCCGGGGGCAGCGCCGCCAGAAGCTCGTAGTCCTCTCCTCCGCTGACGGCGAGCTCGAGTGGATCGTGGCCGGCCGCCGCGGCGACCTCTGCCACCCCGTTGGCAAGGGGCAGTGCGCTCGCCTCGATCGCCAAGGCGACGCCGCTGGCGCGGGCAAGGTGGCCGGCGTCGCCGGCAAGCCCGTCGCTGAGGTCGATCATCGCCGTGGCCCCGGCAGCAGCGAGGGCGCGGCCGCTGCGCAGGCGGGGCATCGGGTCGAGCTGCCGCGCCCGCAGGCGCTCGGCTGGGCTCTCAGCCAGCGCCGTGTCCAGGCTGGGGTGCTCGAGGAGGAGGCGGCCCGCGGCCCCGGCCCCGATCTCACCCGTGAGGACGAGGAGGTCACCGGGCTGGGCGCCGGCGCGGGAGACGAACGACTCCGGCGAGGGAGCGTGTCCGACCACCGTCACCGCCAGCGTCAGCGCCGGGGCCTGCGTCACGTCGCCGCCGGCGAGGGTGGTGCCGGTCTGCCCGGCCAGCTCGAGTATTCCGTCCAGGAGCGCGAGGAAGTCCTCCTCGGCGAGGTCGGCGGGGGCCCCGAGAACCACGTAGGCCTCGCCCGCCTCGGCGCCCATCGCGGCCAGGTCGGAGAGAGCGGTGGCGAGGGCCTTGCGGCCGACAGTGTGCAAATCGGCCTCGCCGCGGCGAAAATGCACGCCCTCGACGATCGCGTCGACTGAAGTGGCGGTCGCCCCGGCCGGAGCGGTGACCGCAGCATCGTCGCCGCTGCCGAGTTTTACCTGGGGGCCATCCTGCGGCAGGCGCTCGCGCAGCTTTGCCAGGAACTCGAACTCGCCCATCACACGACTATCCCAAACAAGCGACTAGCCGAATAACTAAGGTGCGCACGGACGTGGAGAGCCGCCAACCATTCCTGCATCGCGTAGGCGAGGCCGGATCGCGGGTCGGGAAGAAGCCCCCCCGCAGCCGCAAAGTCCGCCTCGCCCTTCAGATCGGCCTCGCGCTGCTGATCTTCGGCTTCCTCGTGCTCACGGTCATCGACCAGTGGGCGGAGATCAAGGACGAGGGCGTCCACTTCCACGTTGGCTGGCTGGTGCCGGCGATCGTCATCCTCCCCTTCTTCTTCGTCCTCAGCGCCTACGGCTGGGACCTGACGCTGCGCTTCCTCGGCTACCGGATCGGGTTCGGCCGGGCCCAGGTGGCGTGGGGGCAGCCGCTGCTGGCGCGCTACGTCCCCGGCAGCGTCCTCTACGTGTTGGGGCGGCTGCTGCTATCGGAACGGGCCGGGATCCCGCGCCGGACGACGATCGCGAGCATCGTCTACGAACAGGCGGTCTCCGCCACCTCGGCCGTCCTCGTCGCCTCCTACTTCATCATCAAGCATCCGGACCTCCAGGGAGATGCGTGGCGCTGGGGCGTGCTGCTGCTGATCCCGGCGGCGGTCGCGGTCCTGCACCCGCGGATCTTCGGGCCCCTGACCAACTGGGCGCTGCGCAAGTTCGGCCGCGAGCCGCTGCCGTCGTTCATCCCCCTGCACGGCATCCTCACCCTGATCGCCTTCTACACGCTGAACTGGTTCGTGATCGCGCTCGGGCTCTACTGCGTCGCCCGCTCGGTCACCAACATCCCCTTCGAGGACGTGGTCCTGGTCGGCTCCGCCCAGGCGATCGGCTACGTCGCCGCGCTGGTGACGCTGATCGCCCCGGCCGGGCTCGGGGTCAAGGACGCGGCCTTCGCCTGGGCGATGAAGGCGGCGCTGCCGAGCAAGAGCTTCGCCCTCGGGTCGCTGATCGCGATCGCCGTCCGCGGCGTCCTCACCCTCGCCGAACTGATCTACGTCGGCGGCGTCACGGCGCTTGGGCGCCGCGAGGGCTGGAGCATCCAGACCGGGATCATCCATCCCTCGCCCGAGGAGGAAGCGGTGGAGTTGGAAGAAGCCGAGCGCCAGGCTCAGAGCGGGATGCGCGCCCCGAGCTGATACGCGGTCAGGGCCAGCGTCAGGAGCTGGAGCGGCCGGTCCCTGGAGATCGCAACCAGCGGCAGGGCCCAGATCAGGTACCAGGGCAGGAGCCAGGAGGTGGCGAGGAGGAGCGCGAGCGCGCACCAGGCGGCGGCGCGGACCCAGTCGCCGCCGCGCCAGGTCCAGGCCAGGAGGTAGGCGACCGCGAGCCCGAAGAGGACGGTGGCGCCGATGCGGACGGCGCCGGCGTCGAGGCCGGTCAGCCGCGCCGTCGTGATCGGGATGCTCATGAAGCTGGTCCGGCTCTGGTTCTCGCTGGCAAGCCCGAAGCCGTCTAGCCAGTCCCACCCGAAGGCGAGCCACGCCGCTGCCGCGACGAGGAGGGCTGCGCTGGCTGCCCCAGCCAGGAACCGGCCGCGCTTCTCGGCGCCGAGGAGGGCGAAGGGGACGAGGAAGGCGGCCGAGGCCTTGGTGGCGATCGCGGCGACGAGGGCGCCGCCGCCGGCCTTCTCGCGGGCGCTGAGGAGGGCGGCGACGGAGAGGGTCGCGAGCAGCATCGTCAGGCCGTCGTTGTGGGCGCCGCCGACGACGTGGACGAGGACGAGGGGGTTGAGGGCGACGAAGGCGGCGGCGCGGAGCGGGTCGGCGCCGCGCCCGGCGGCGAGGCGGGAGACGGTGATGGCGATGCCGAGGACCGAGAGGGCCGCAGTCGCCTTCAACACCGCCACGGCGAGCCCCACCGGCAGCCAGGCCAGCGGATAGGTGAGGAGGGTGAAGAGCGGGCCGTAGGCGCTGGTCGCTTCGGTCCAGGTGACCTCCGCGTAGGCGGGGTCGGCCGGGGCGGCGAGGGGCGGGTGGACGTAGGGGTCGAGGCCGTGCCGCACCCCCAGCCGCGCGTAGTCGACGTAGCTGTAGACGTCGTGGGAGAGGAGGACCGGTGCGACGGCGAAGGCGGCGAGGAGGATGAGGATCGCCGCCCAGACGAGGCGCCGTCCCAGCCTCGGGGCTGCCGCCAGAACTGCCAGGTAACCGGCGAAGCCGGCCCACATCAGCCCGAAGGCGAGTCCCGGGTCGATCGGGCGCTACCTGTTCGCGGACTCACCGCCGCCGACGCTCTGCGGCTCGGGCGAGGGCGCGGGATACGGTTCCTGCCCCGCTCCCGGGGCGTAGGCATCGGGGTCGTAGCCGCCGACCGCGGCGCTGCCTGGCGGCGGCGCCTCGCTTTCGCCGCTGTCGCTGCCACCACTGTCGAGGGTGCCGTCATCGCGAGCGCTGGAGCGCGCGTAGCGGCCATAGAAGGGGGCCCAGCCGATCTTCTGCTCCGGTTCGGTGAATTCCTCGCAGGGCACGCCGGCGCCTTCGTAGAGCGAGTGCCAGATCTCCGCCGGGAAGGTGCCGCCGAAGACCGTCGTCCCGTGCACGCTGGACATCGAGATGTCGTTCGACTCCGGGTAGCCGACCCAGACCACGGTTGCCAGGTTCGGCTGGTAGCCGGCGAACCAGGCGTCGGTGTATTCGTCGGTCGTCCCGGTCTTGCCGGCCTGGCCGGCGCAGCCGGTGTAGGCGGCGGTCCCGGTCCCTTCGGTGATGTTGTCGTGCAGCAGCCGGGTCACCTCCCAGGCGACCGCCGGCGAGACGGCCTGCCGCGGCTTCGACGCTTCCGGGTGGTCGACGTGGCCGTTGGGGAAGACGACCTTGGCGACGGCGACCGGGTCGCGCCGCATCCCGCCGGCGGCGAGCGTTGCGTAGGCGCTCGACATCTCCAGCGGCGAGACGCCGATCCGCAGGCCGCCGATCCCCTCGGCCGGGATCCCGTCAAGGGGGGAGGTGATCCCCATCTGGTGCGCGGTCGCCGCCACCGCCTTCGGCCCGACGTCGAGGTCGAGCTGGGCGAAGACGGTGTTGTCGGAGGCGACCGTCGCCTGCTGCAGGTTGACCGTCCCCAAATAGCCTTCGTCGGCGGTGTGGACGGTCCAGTGGCCCCACCGCGGCAGGAAGAGGTCGAGCGGTTTGGAGCTGTAATAGGTCGAGTAGGGGTCAATGCCCTGGCGGATCGCCGTCGTCAGGACAAACGTCTTGAACGTGGAGCCCGGCTGACGGTGCCCCTGGGCGGCAAGGTTGAACTTGCTGTCTTCGTAGTAGGAGCTCGAGACCATCGCCCGGATGTGGCCGTTGCGGGGGTCGATCGAGACCAGCGCCGAGGAGGGGTCGGTCGAGTAGGGGAGCGCCGAGCGCATCGCTTCTAGCCCGACTTCCTGCAGCGCCGGCTCGATCGTCGTGTGGACCTCGAGGCCGCCGCGGCGGACCGTGTTCGCCCCGTACTCATCGATCAGCCTGCTTTCGACGTAGTCGAAGAAGTAGGGCTCACGGTGCTCGAAGTAGCTCTCGTCGAGGTCGACGCGCAGCCCGCTCGCTTGCGCGGCCTGTGCCCGCGCCTCGCTGACGTAGCCGAGCTTCGCCATCTGCGCCAGCACCTGGTCGCGGCGCGCTTTCGCCGCCTTCGGGTTCAGCAGCGGGTTGTATTCGGAGGGCGCCTGCGGCAGCCCGGCCAGCAGCGCCGCTTCCGGCAGCTTCAGCTTCGAGACGGGCTTCGAGAAGAAGATCTTCGCGGCGGCGCCGACCCCCACCGCGGTCGTCCCTTCGACCGTCCCGTAGGAGGCGACGTTGAGGTAGGAGCCGAGGATTTCCTTGCGGCTGTGGTGTTCGGCGTACTCGAGCGCGAGCTGGGCCTCGACGATCTTGCGCTCGAGCGTCCGCTTCGGGTCGCGGAGGCAGAGGTTGCGGACCAGCTGCTGGGTGATCGTCGAGCCGCCCTCGACCGCTTCGCCCTCTTCCAGGTCCTTGACCGCCGCCCGCAGGATCCCCTCGTAGTCGAGGCCGTCGTGCTGGTAGAAGCGCTGGTCCTCGATCGCCACCGTCGCCAGCCGCACCGACTTCGGGACCCGGTCGATCGAGACCAGGGCACGCACCTGCGGCGAGGCGACGGTTCCGAGCCTCGACCCGTCGGCGGCGTAGACGACGGTGTTGCCGCCGCGGTCGATCGGCTTGCAGGCGCGCAGCGAGGGCGCGTCGGCGGCGACGTCGAGGACCCAGGAGGCGACGGCGATGACGGCGATCGCGAGCAGGGCGAAGACGCCGCCGAAGACGAACAGGAGCTTGGCGCCGATTCCCCCCTGGCGGCGCCGGCTTCGCCGAGTGCGCTGCGTCATCGATCAGAGGGTACTTCGGCCCCTGTCCCGGTCAGGCGACGGTGTCTTCGGTCGAGTGGTTGTGGACGACCCCTTCGGTCAGGAGCTGGTTGGGGATCACCACGGAGCTGCCGTCGCCGGGGTCGAGGTAGGTGTAGGAGAGGGTGATGTCGGTGACCCGCCCCTCGCATTCGTCGAAGGTGAGCCGGTCGCCGATCCGGATCGGCTGCGAGACGGCGATCTGGATCCCGGCGATGACGTTGGCGAGGGTGCGCTGGGCGGCGAAACCGACGACGGCGACGACGAGCGCGGTCGAAGCGAGGACCCCGGTTGCCAGCTCCTTCAGCTCGGTGAATTGGCTCAGGGCCAGCATCGCCAGCACGAGGAAGACGGCGAGGAAAGCGAGGCGGCGGAGGATGCGCAGCCGGGTCCGGGTCGTGCGCGAGACCTGTGAGACTGCGGGCGACATGGAGAGCAACCTAGCCACCCCACCTGTCGCCGAACCGGCGCCGCGCGGCTTTCCCCCCTCCAACTGGGGGCCGTCCGGGGCGCTCCTGGGGGCACTCGCGGCGATCGTCGCCGGGCTCGTCCTCGGTCTCCCGGCGCTCTTCTTCACCGACGGCGAAGGGGACCTGACGACGACGGGGAACGTCGTCGCCCAGCTCGGCCTCGTCCTCGGGCTGGTGGCGGTGCCGCTGTTCGTCGCCCGCTCGCACGGCGCCGCCACCGTCGGCGAGGCGCTGCGCCGGCTCGGCGTGCGGCGGTTTCAGCCCTCGGCCTTCCTCTGGATGGTCGTCGCGGTGGTCGTCTACCTCCTCTTCGCCGCGCTCTACTCGATCCTCATCCTCGAACCCGAACAGGAGGACATCGCCGAGGGCTTCGGCCCGGTCCCGCTTCAGGTCCTGCTGATCGTCATCGCCGCCCCGTTCGCCGAGGAGCTCTGCTTCCGCGGGATGCTCTTCGGCGGCCTCCGCGAGCGGCTGCCGGTGGTCCCGGCGGCGCTGATCGCCGGTGCCGTCTTCGGCATCCTCCACGCCTTCACCGGGATCAGCGCGGTGCCGCCGCTGATCGTCTTCGGCTTCATCTTCTGCCTGCTCTACGAAAAAACCGGCTCGATCGTGCCGGGGATGTTGCTGCACCTGCTGAACAACTCCGTCGCCCTGCTCTCTCAGTAGGATTTCGGCCCGTGAATCGCCGCCTCTCGTCCCTCCTCGCAGTCGCCGCTGCGCTCGTGTTGCCCGCCACCGCGGTTGCAGCGCCGAAGCCGAAGCCGGCCCCCAAGCCGGCGCCGGTGCCCGAGGCGACCGTGAAGATCAAGGTCGGCCACCTCGAGAACGGCCGCGCCGAGATCATGTCCACGGTCCCGGTCACCGGAACCCTTGCCCCGTTCGTCGCCGGCGAGAAGGTCCAGGTCACCTTCTACGAGGACGGGCATGAGCTCTTCAGCCGCAACCTCCCCGTCCGCAAAGCGGGCGCGAAGGGGTCCTTCCGCACCAACATCCAGGTTCGCGACAACGCCAAGTACGCGGTTGCCGCCAAGCACGTCGCGACGGCGCAACTGGGTGGCGACAGCACCGTGCGCAAGAGCTGGAAGGTGAGCTTCCCCTCCCTGCATCAGGGCCAGTGCGGCGACGTCGTCGTCGGCTTCAAGAAGGGGATGCGGAAGATGGGCTACATCGCCAACGACGGCCGCTGCTTCGGCGGCAAGACCGGGCGCGGCGTCCTCGCCTATCGCAAAGTCAACGGCATGAGCCGGAGCATGCGCGCCGGGGCCGGCCTGGTGAAGAAGGTGTTCGCCGGCAAGGGCGGCTACGAGGTTCGCCATCCGGGCGCCGGCGAGCACGTCGAGGCGCCGCTCTCCAAGCAGGTGCTCGTCTTCACCAAGGGCGACAAGCCGTTCGCGATCTACCCGATCTCTTCCGGCAAGTCCTCGACCCCGACCGTCACCGGCCACTACGAGTTCATCCGCCAGGAACCGGGCTACAACTCGCACGGGATGTACTACTCCTTCTACTTCTACGGCGGCTACGCCGTCCACGGCTACGAATCGGTCCCGGACTACCCCGCCAGCCACGGCTGCCTGCGCACCTTCATCGCCGACCAGCCCGAGATCTACAACCGCATCTTCTTCGGCGAGGACATCTTCATCTGGTGAGCGACTTGCCCGCTGCCAAGGCGACCCTCCTGGAGGAGCTGCGCGAGCATTCGCTGATCCTCGGGGAAGTGACTTTGGCGAGTGGGGCGGTGGCCCAGTACTACGTCGACGCCCGGCGCACGCTGATGCGCCCGCGCGGCTTCCGCGCCGCCGGCGAGTTGATCGCGGCGGCGGCGCACGAGCTTGGCGCCGCGGCCGTCGGCGGCCCCGCGACGGCTGCGATCCCGCCCGCCTGCGCGGCGATCGCCGTTCCCGGTGGCGAGGATCTGGTCGCCTTCTTCGTCCGCAGCCAGCGCAAGGAGCATGGCCTGCAGCGCTGGGTGGAGGGACCGGTCATGGCCGGGGTCAGCTGCCTCGTCGTCGAGGACACGGTCACCACCGGCGGCTCGACCGCGACCGCGATCGGCCGGGTGCGCGAGGAGGGTCTCGAGGTCGCGGGGGTGATCGCCGTCGTCGACCGCCTCGCCGGCGGCGGGGAGAAGATCGAAGCCGCGGCCGACGCTCCATACCGGGCGCTGGTGACGATCGACGAGATCTACCCGGATCGCCCCGACCGCGGTTGATGGAGCCCGACGCGGTTGAGATCCGGGTCGTCGCCTGCCTGGTCGAGAAGCAGCGGACGACGCCGGACGCCTATCCGCTTTCGCTGAACGCGCTGCGGCTCGCTTGCAATCAATCGACGAACCGCGACCCGGTCGTCGACTACGACGAGGCGACGGTCAGCGAGGCCCTGCGGCGAACGGCCCTGCGCGGGTGGACCCGGCTCGCCAGCGGCGCCGGCAGCCGCGCCCGCAAGTACCGCCACCTCCTGCCGGAGGCGTTGGGGGTCGGGGACGACGAGTTGGCGCTGTTGGCGGTGCTGATGCTGCGCGGCCCGCAGACCCCCGGCGAGCTGAAGCAGCGCAGCGAGCGGTTGCACCCGTTCGCCGATCTCGCCGCGGTGCAAGGGACGCTGGAGCGCCTGCTCGAGCGCGAGCTGGCCGTTCGTCACCCGCGGCGGCCGGGTCAGAAAGAGGACCGCTACGAGCAGGTGCTGGGTGGGGCCGGCGAGGAGGGCTTCGGTGGGGCTGGAGCAGCGGAAGCGCCGGAGGCCCCGCCTCCATCGTCTTCAGGCGAGGATCGCCTCGACCGGCTCGAGCGCGAGCTGACGGAGCTGCGGGCGCAGGTCGCGAGCTTGCGGCAAGCGCTCGGGGACGACTAGCGGCGCAGGCTCAGAACCGCGGTGCGGCGCCCGCCGGGGAGGGCGACGACGACGTGCGTCTTCAGCGTCCCGCGGGAGCGCAGCAACGCCCGGCCACCGGCGCTGAGGGGGACCCGGTAGGTCTGGGCGGCGCCGCCGGGGAGGCGGAAAGCGCCGCGGCCAACCAGCCTGCTCACCGCGCGCGTGCGGGGGCCGCGGCCGCGATAGTGCGCCACCGGGACGCGGAAGCGCGAGCGGAGCAGGATCTGCAGCGGGCATTCCTCTCCGGCCGGCCAGAGGCAGGTGACGCGCACTCGAACCTGATTGCCGCTTGCTTTCAGCGCCGAGAGCCGCAGCGCCACCGGGATCGTCGCGCCCTTGCAGCCGAGCAGGCGGTCTTCGCCCGGGTCGAAGTCGAGCGCGTAGGCGCAGACCCGCTGGCGGCCCGACTTGATCGTCGGCAGGGTGAGGTCGAAGCCGTGGTTGCGCCCTGCTTCGGGGAACTCGCGGGCGACGTCGCGACGGAGAGCGGAAGAGATCGGCCCGAGCTCGTAGGTGAGCGCCCCGGCGGTGCCTTCCTTGCCGCCGACCGAGAGCCGGATCGCCAGCGGCGTGCTGAGGGCGTTCGGGTCGAAGGCCCAGCCCCGGACGCGCAGCTGTCCGGGTGCCGGCGAGCTTGCGAGGTCGAGGTAGCCGATGGGGTCGTCTCCGGCGACCAGGGTGGCGGAGCCGACGGTGGCGGCGTCGACGTAGTTGTTGTCGATGTTGATCGTCACCCCGCCGTAGGCCTCGTTGTGGCCGCCGCGGTACTGATGGATCCGCTGGTGCGGAGTCCAGGCGTTCGCTGGCACCACCGCGTCGGCGGTGTTCTGTTCGCCGTTCCAGTTGGCGATCCAGAGGTGGTCGGGCAGCTCGTACCCGGTCCCGAGCTGGCGGGCGAGGTCCTCGATTCCCGAGGCGCTGCTGCTGTAGACGCCGGAGAGGTAGCCGAGCTCGTGCAGCTTGTTCGTCCACGCCTCGAGGAAGGCCAGGGTCGCGGCGGTGGCGCTCGAGGTCTGCGAATAGGACTCCATGTCGAAGTAGATCGGGCTGCCAGGCCCCATCGCCACCGTGCCCGCTTCTTCGACCGCGTCGATCGCCGCTGCGATCCCCTGCGCCGTGGCCTGGCTCGAGGTCAGCTTGGCGCAGCTCGAGCAGGCGCTGGTGGGGGCCTGGAGGCCGACGTAGGTCGGGATCAGGTGCCAGTCGGCTTCGGTCTGCGCCGCGACCCAGCTTGCGGTCAGGTTCGGCTGCGAGCAGCCGCGGTTGATGCCGCCGATGTAGACGCCGATCGCCCGGTAGGGCGAGTCCTCCCAAGCGGTCATCGAGCGTGAGGAGGGGGCGGTGCAGGCGTCGAACCCGAGACCGGTGAAGACGGCGCCTCCGGCGGAGGCGGTCGCGCGCCGCTGGCGGCTGCCAGGGAGCCTCAAAGGCTTTGAGGCGGAGCGCGGTTCGACCACGATCGCGCGCCGCCGTCCCATCGCATCTGCGGGGCAGCGCTGCTGGGCAGAGGGCGCCCCGAGGTACACCGCACGGCGGTCGAGCCGCACGCAGAGCCGCGGATGCTCTGCAAGCCGGATCACCCGCCACCCCCTCGGCACCTCCACCGTGCGGCCTTCGAAGCTGACGGTCTTGGCCGCCGCTGCGGAGGCGGGCTCGATGCCGGCCGCCAGCAAGACGAGGATCGCCAGCAGAGCCACCAGCAACAGGCGGGGCGAAGGACGCATCGAGGTCACGGGCAGCACTCTCGGTACAACCGGCCTGCCGGGTCAAAAGTCGCGGGGTCGCGGGAGAAAGCCTGCAGAAAAATGCCCCGAGCTGGATTCGAACCAGCGGCCTATCCCTTAGGAGGGGATCGCTCTATCCAGCTGAGCTATCGGGGCCTGGTCGAATTCTCGCTTTTTTGAGGAAGACACGTCGAAATTGGCTCGAAGTGCGCGCCATGAGTGCGAAATTGCCCGGCAGGATCTCGTGCATGAGAGCAGCCACTGCAGTCAACATGTCCACCGCACGAGATAATGTGGTGCACATGTCCAAAATGATCCAGATTAGAAATGTCCCAGACGACCTGCACCGGCAGTTGAAGATTCGTGCGGCGGCGGCGGGGATGAACATGTCCGACTACATCAAGCGGGAGCTCGACCTGCGGACGCGCAAATCGACGATCCGCGAGATCGCGGCGAGGAGGGATGCGCGGGGGCGAAAATCGACCGGCACCATCCAGCAGACGGTCGACATCATCCGCGAAGCGCGGGGCGAGTGAATGGCGGTTGTCGACGCGTCGGTGGTGGTGGGATACCTCAGCGGTGAGGACGCCCTCCTCGATGAACGGTTGGAGGCCGAAGAACACGTCCTTTGGGCTCCCCATCTAATCGATGCCGAGGTGGGTCACGCTCTGCGTCGCAAGGCGCGGCTGGGTCATATAGACGCAGAGGCCGCCGAAGAGGCCATCTGGGCGATCAACGACCTCCCGGTGCGTCGGGTCGAGCACGAGAATCTCCTCCACGTGGCCTGGGACCTGCGCGACAACTTCAGCTTCTACGATGCGATCTACGTATCGCTCGCATTGATGCTGGGCGAAACCCTGCTCACCTTCGATGCGCGGCTGGCACGGTCGGGCGTCGATCTGCCTGTCGAGGTCCTCGGTCAGGCGTAAAGGGTCTCGGAGGCGAGCTCGTCGGCGCGGCGGCTCCAGAGCTTCACTTCCATCAGGATCTCGTCGCCGTAGCCCTCGAGGGCGTCGAGGGCGATCAGGGTGAAGCGGCCCTGGGAGATCAGCTCCTGGTCGACGGCCTCGCTCTCGAGCACGGCGGTGGCGGCGACGGCACCGCGGACCAGCGGCCGCCCCCAGACCAGGGTCACCGCCCCGGCTCGGCCGTTCTCCCCGCGCCAGCGGCCGACGACGTCGTCGTTGAGGTCGATCCGCCAGTCCTCGTTGTCCTCGGCGAGGATGTCGGTGAAGTCGGCTTTGGCCTCGAACTCGCTTGGCTCGCCCTCGGGCGGCTGCACGTAGGAGACGTGCCCGAAGAGCTCCAGCCGCCCCTCCTCGCTCTCCGTCTTGACCGAGCAGGGGACCCAGACGCGCCCGCCCCAGGCGCGCTCCGGGAACCAGTCGACCTCCGCGGGCAGCTCGACTGCCGCCGGCAGGTCCGCGATCCGGTCGACTGCCTTCGCGAACTCCTCGCGCAACCGCTCGGCAAAGCGGCCGTGCGGGATCCCCTCCTGCGTGGTGTCGGCGATGAAGCGCGGAATCGGCCGTTCGGTCGGGCGCATCAGAGGCACTCCTTGAGGTCGGCGGCTGCTTTCTCCGGCGGGTAGACGTTGATGTCGACGCCGGTGCCGAGCTCGAAGCCGGCCTTGATCGTCAGGCGCGGGGCGATGTCGACGTGCCAATGGAACTGCGCGGCGCCGCGGGGCGCGGTGCGGACCCAGAGGTTGAGCTCTGGCGGGCCGCCAAAGAGAGTCGCCAGGGCGCGGAAGGCGGTGCGGATCATCGCGGCGCCGCTCTCGTCATCCTCGAAACGAGCCGCCTCGCGGCGCGGGATCACCCGCAGCTCGAAGGGGGAGTGGGAGGCCCAGGGACAGATGAGCGCCGCCTCGTCGTCGATCGCCACCAGTCGCTCCTGCCGGCGCACCTCCTCGACGAGCACGTCGCTGAGCAGGCCACCGCCGGCGGTGCGTTCGCCGTAGGCGCCGACCCGCTCGCGCTCGCGGGCGACCGCGGCGGGGACGAAGGGGAGCGCGTAGAGCTGGGCGTGGGTGTGCTCGAGCGAGGCGCCGGCGCCGCCGCCCTCGTTGACGATCAGCTGCAGGTAAGAGGCGTCGGGGTGGGCACGCATCCGCTCGCGCCAGGTTGCGATCGCCGCGGCGAACTGCTCATCGGACAGCTCAGCCATCGCGGTTACGTGCTCGGGCGAGTTGATCAGCACCTCGTGCGCCCCCCCGGCCGGCCGCGAGGAGAAAAGGTCCGGTTCGCCCGCGCGTTTGCTTGCCAGCAGCGGGTCCCCGGCGCTGGAGAACGCCCCGGCGTCGGAGGCGGGGCCGCCTGAAGGCGCGTTGGTTGCCTCCTGGTTGACTAAACCGCCTTGCTCCCCGCCCAGTGCGGGATAGAGGTTCGGGACCACTCGAGTGCTCCAGCCGGGGGAGTCGGCTTCGCCGCCTCCTCGCGTCGCGTATAGCTCGGGCGGGGTCCGGTCCTCCCGGCCCTCGCAGAAGGGGCAGTTCTCCGGCCCTTTCGGCTCGCTCGCTCGCGGGTCGAAGCTGTCGGGACGCGCGGCCCGGCCCGGGGCGAGGATCGTCCTCAGCCCCGTCAGCTGGTCGATGCGTAACTCTGGCGCGCTCAGGAGCGGGAGGGGGGAAGGTCGTCTGGGTCGGGCTGGTCGGCCGGGGGCGGCTCGGGCGGCGCGGGAGGCCGGGGCGGACGCTCGGTCCCACCGGCGCGGCCGGCGGCGCCTTTGCCGACGAACGGCTCCAGCACGTCCATCGGCAGCGGGAAGACGACGGTGGTGTTCTGGTTGGTGCCGATTTCCAGCAGCGTCTGCAGGTAGCGCAGCTGCAGTGAGGCGGGGTTGGTGCTGATGATGTCGGCGGCGTCGGTGAGCTTCTGCGCCGCCTGGAACTCGCCCTCGGAGTTGATGATCTTCGCCCGCCGCTCGCGCTCGGCCTCGGCCTGGCGCGCCATCGCCCGCTGCATCTGCTCGGGGATCTCGACGTCCTTGATCTCGACTGCGGTGACCTTGACCCCCCACGGCTCGGTCGACTCGTCGATGATCTTCTGCAGCTCTTCGTTGAGGCGCTCGCGGTCGGCCAGCAGCTGGTCGAGCTCGGCCTTGCCGAGGACCGAGCGCAGCGCCGTCTGCGAGATCTGCGAGGTCGCGATCAGGTAGTTCTCGATGTCGACGACCGCCCGGTTGGAGTCGACGACCCGGAAGTAGGCGACGGCGTTGACGCGGCAGGGGACGTTGTCGCGGGTGATCACCTCCTGCGGCGGGACGTTCAGGGTCACCGTCCGCAGGTCGACCTTGACCATCCGGTCGACGAGGGGGATCAGCAGGATCAGGCCCGGGCCCTTCTGGGCGATCAGGCGGCCGAGGCGGAAGATCACGCCGCGCTCGTACTCGCGCAGGATCCGGACCGAGGCCCCGACCGCGATCAGGGCGAAGAACGCCAGGACGACGAGAACCCCCGCTACAGCCTCCATCAACCTGCTCCTTCGCTCGTGTGGATCGCCGTCTGCGGCTGCGGGCGCACGACCAGGGTCAGCCCGTCAACCGCCTCGACCGTGACTCTATCCCCCGCGCGGATCGGGCTCGCGTCCTCGGCCAGGCGGGCGCTCCAGATCGTCCCCTCGAGCCAGACCCGCCCGGTCGGGTCGATCGAGCTGCGCGCCTCGGCGGCGGAGCCGACCATCTCCTCGGCCCCGGCCCGGGGTGGCTGGTTGCGATGCGCCTCCCAGACCTTGCGGGTGACGAAGTAGAAGGTGATGCCGGAGACGATCCCGAGCGCGATCAGCGCCCCGCCGGCGTAGTCGGCGACGTCGCTGTCGGAGCCGAAGGCGACGATCCCGGCGACGGTCAGACCCACCACGCCCAGCAGCGCGAGGACGCCGCCGGTGGGGAGCAGCAGCTCGGCCAGCAGCAGGCCGATCCCGACGATGGCGATGAGGACGAACGCTTCCATCGCTGCCGATTATCCGCTTTCCAGCGCGTACTGGCGGATGTCGGCCAAGAGGTCCGCTTCGCTGCCGTAGCCGCCCTGTTTGACGTAGACGAGCTGGCCTGAGGTGTCGTAGTAGGCGGTGTTGGGGAAGCCGAGGCCCCCGACCGTGTCGTAGATGTCTTTGTCGGGGTCGCTGTAGCTGGGGTAGGGGACCGGCGCCTCGCCGAGGAAGGTGGCGGCGGCGTCGCTTGAGTCTTCGGAGTTGACGCCGAGGAATGCGACCTTCGTGCCATAGCGGGCCGAGGCCTTCTGCAGGGCAGGGAACTCCTGGCGGCAGGGGCCGCACCAGGAGGCCCAGACGTTGACGACGACCGGGTAGCCGCGCAGGCCCGCGATCCGCTTCTCGTAGGCGGGCGCGCCACCGTCGAGCAGCTCATTGCCCTGCTTGTAGAGGGAGCCGAGCGGCGGTGGCGCGCCGGCGAGAGCGTTGGCGTAGTCGGGGTGCGAGCCGCCGTAATCGCCTCCGTCGGAGCCGCCGCAGCCGCTTGCAAGGAGGAGCGCCAGCGTCAGGGCTGCCAGGGCCGGCAGGGGTCTAAGTCGCGAACTCATCCGCTCCATGGGTACAATACGGGCGTCGATTCGCGGAGCGCGGATCGCACTGAGTAGTCGGGGGGAGACGCCAGTCGAGACCCCGCAGCCTCGTTCACTTGTCCCAGCCGCACTTCCTTGGTGGCCGGGACGGAAGCCCGGAAAGCCTTCTATGGCCAAGACCAGCGACGTTGCCGCGCAGGCGGCAGTTCCCTCAGGCGCCGACATCGAGCGTGCGGCGGCATTCGCGCGTGAGCCCTTCCTGCTCGACGGCGAGGGGCCGGAGGCGCTGGCACCGGGGACCGCGCGCCGGCGGGCGCTGGACCGGGCGCTGAAGGAGCTCGACGAAGGCGCGGAGGACCCCTCGATCCAGTGGCGGCGGGACTTCTCGCTGCTGCTGGGGCTGGAGCGCTTCCTCGCCGACGAGCCCCCGAAGCTGCGCGACGGCGCCGAACTGAACCCGCACCAGGTCGACGCCCTCTCCGGGACCCTGGCCGAGCTGATGGGACAGCAGCAGGCCGGCGCCGCTCTCGACGCGGCTGAGAACGGCAACGGCGACGGAGAGGCGACCGCCGAGGCGCCGGGCGCCGATCTCGACGGAGCGGGAGAGGAAGACGAGGACGACGAGGAGCTGGCTCCCGACGAGGAGCCCCAGGACTGGGAGGAACAGCCCGCCGACGAGGACGAGGAGGTCGTCGAGGAGGCGCCCGAGGACCCCGGGGCCGAGCGGCGCTTCTGGTTCGAGCACGCCACCGGCGCCGGCAAGACCGTCGCCGCCGTCGGCTTCATCGAGGCGACGCGGACCGGCGGCGTCCTCATCCTCACCCACCGCCGCAACCTGGTCGATCAGTTCATCGGCGAGATCTCCGACCGCGGCTACAAGGAGCGATTGCGGCCGCCGCTGCTCGACGGCCGCGACGACCCTGACGGCCCGGTCACCGTCGAGACCTACCAGTGGTTCGTCCGCAACCACAAGAAGATCTCCGACGCCTACTCGATCGTGATCTGCGACGAGGCGCACACCGCCCTCGGCGAGAAAACCAGCGCCTGCATCCGCGACATGCCCGGCCCCGTCTACATCGGCATGACCGCGACCGGCGCGCTGATCGCCCGGCACGTCGCCGACCTCTTCCCGACCCAGACCTCGCGCTTCGACCTCGCCCAGGCGGCGCGGCGCGGCGTCATCGCGCCGCTGCGCTGCCTGCGGATTCCGCCCGGGCCGGGGGTGCGGACGATCGCCAAGGTGCCGCTGCGAAAAGGCGAGGTCGACCAGGACTTCGACCAGGAGGAGCTGGCGGCGCTGCTTGACCAGGAGCCGTTCAACGTCGCGATCGCCGACCTCTACCGCTCGCGTTTCCGCAAGGTCCCGGGCGTCGTCTACACCGCCGGCGTCCAGCACGCGAAGAACGTCGCCAAAGCCTTCCGCGACGCCGGCATCAACGCCCAAGCGGTCTCCGGGGAAACGCCGAAGCGCGAGCTGGCGGAGATCCTCGCCGGCTTCGAGCGCGGCACCGTCGACGTCCTCTGCAACGCGATGCTGCTGGCCGAGGGCTGGAACAGCCCGCGAGCGACGATCTGCATGCACCTGGCGCCGACCGCCTCGCGCCGGATCTACCAGCAGCGGGTCGGCCGCGTCACCCGGCGCGCCCCTGGCAAGGAGGCGGGGATCGTCCTCGACTTCGTCCACCCGGCTACGACCCACGACGAGACGATCGTCACCCTCCACAGCCTGCTCGACCGCGACGTCTACCGCGGCGGCGCGATCGTCGTCGGGCCGGTGCGGCGCGGGCGCGGGCGCAAAGTCCGGGTCGAGCGCCGGATCGTCCCCGTCTCCGACGTCGAGGAGAAGCGGATGGAGATCCTGGAACGGGAGATCTGGCGGATCGCGGTCGAGAATCTCGACTACCCCGAGCAGCACGCCTGGGCGGCGCTGGCCGGGGCCCGGGTCAACACCCAGGGCTGGCGCCGGGCGCGGGCGATGCTGCAGAACGACCGCACCAAGGAGCTGCGACGCCGCTTCCTGCTGACCTGCGTGCAGCGCAACCGCAACTCGCAGCTGCGGCTGAAAGCGCTGAGCGAGATCGCCGACCTCGGCGATCCCGATGCCTTCGACGACGCGATCGACATCGTCGGCACCTGGAGCCGCGAGGACAAACGGGCGGGGACGAAGACGCTGCTGCAGGCGCTGGTCGACAAGCGGATCGGCCGCCGCGACCAGGCGCAGGCGTGGGTCTGGCGGCTCGCCACCTACACCCGCGAACTGCACGAGGAGTACGCGGTGCAGCGCTGGCCGGAGACGAAGCGCCTGCTCGGCCTGCTGGTCAACTCTTCCGGGCGCGCGCACGGGCGCAACGCGCGGCGGCTCGTCCACGCGGCGCGCAAACAGGACCGTCGCCTCGCGGTGGCGCTGCTGGCGGCCGCGGTCTCTCACACGCCCGAGGGCGAGGAGGTGCTGCGCGGAGCGCGGATGCGGATGGCGCGGAAACCTTCGGCTGTCGCCCGCGAGCTGCTGAAGAACTTCCCCAAAGGCGGTAAGCGGCGGCGCAAGCGCAAACGGAAACAGCAGGGCCAGGACGGCAACGGAGCCGCGCCTGAGGCTGCGCAGAACGGCAAGCGCAAAGGGCGTTCGAAGAAACGGGCGGAGTCAGAAGCGGGTGAGGTGGACCTCGCCGGCGCCGATGGCGATGCGGTCGCCGCCGGGAGTGAGGACGAGCAGGAATCCTCTGTCGTCGATGCCGTCGGCGACGCCTGAGCCTTTCTCCCAGGCTACTTCTCTGCCTAGTAGTGCGTCGCGCTTTCGCCACTCGGCGAGGACTGCGTTGGGTTTTGCGTCAACCCAATAGTTCAGCCGCTCGTTGAGCGGGACCAGGGGAGGGGGTCCGGCGGACAACAGCGGGGAGGGTCCGGCGGACCCCCTCCCCTGGTCCCTTCGATCGGACTTGAAGATCGAGGTTGCTCGGTCGCGGAGATCGCTCGGGAACTCATGTTGCTCGATGTAGAGGTTCAGGCCGATTCCGATTACCGCCCAGCCGTCTTGGGGGCGGGCCTCTATTAGGACTCCGGCTAGCTTGCGGCCCTCGACGTGGATGTCGTTCGGCCACTTCACCTTGCACTCGAGGTTTGGGTTGAGTTGCTCAGCTGCCTCGCAGACGGCGAGTGGGACGGCGAGGGGGAGGAGGGTGTGGTGCTCCTCCAGGGGGCGGACGATGGTGGAGTAGAGGAGGGCTTTGTTTGGGGGGGCGGTCCAGGTTCGGCCTTGGCGGCCTCGGCCCTCGGTTTGGTCGGAGGCGGTTATGACGGTGCCGTTCGGGGCTCCCGCCGCCGCTAGCTCGCGGGCCCTCGTGTTGGTCGAGTCCGTGGAGCGGTAGTGCCTATGCGGATTGCCGAACGTCATCCAGCAGCGCCTCCAGGAGGCCGTCGATGTCGTGGCGCTCGGCCTCCACGTCGACGGTCAGGCCGGCGGCGCGGGCGGTCTCGCTGGTGATCGGGCCGATCGAGACGATCCGGGCGCCGTTCGGGAAGCGGTCGCCGAGCGCCTCAGCCAGGTTGGTCACGGTCGAGGAGGAGGTGAAGGTGATGTAGTCGGCGCTCTGAGCGGACTCGATCTCGTCGTCGCCCGGTTGCTCGCGGACGGTCTCGTAGAGGGCGAGGACGTCGACTTCGGCACCGCGCTCGCGCAGCGCGTCGGGGAGGACGTCGCGGGCCTCGGCGGCGCGGGCGACGAGGACGCGGGCACCTGCAACCTCGTGGTCCTCGAGCGCTTCGATCAGGCCCTCGGCGACGAAGCGCTCGGGGACGACGTCGGCGAGGACGCCGCGATCGGCCAGCGCCCGCGCCGTCCCGGGGCCGATCGCCGCGACGGTGACGCCGGCCAGGGCCCGCGCGTCGACGCCGGCGTTCTCCATCGCCTCGAAGAGGAGCCGGACGCCGTTGGGGCTGGTGAGGCAGACCAGCTCATAGATCCCGAGCGCGCCAGCGGCCCTCTTGACCTCCTCGCTCTCGATCCGCGGCTCGATCCTGATCGCCGGCAGCTCGACCACCTCGGCGCCGAGGCCGCGCAGGGCGGCGGCGAAGCCGCTGGCCTGGGCGCGGGCGCGGGTGACGACGACGCGGCGTCCGTGGAGTGGCCGGCGCTCGAGCCATTCCAGCTCCTCGCGCCGCCGCGCGACCTCGCCGACGACGATCAGCGCCGGCGCCTTCACCTGCTCGCGGGCGACGAGGCCGGCGATCGTTCCCAGCGTCGCGGTCACGGTCCGCTGTCCCGGCCAGGTCCCGCGTTCGATCGCGGCGGCGGGCTCGGCGGGGTCGCGCCCGGCGTCGATCAGCGCCGCCGCGTTCTCGCCCAGCCGTTTCACGCCCATGTAGAAGACCAGGGTGCCGGGGAAGCGGGCCAGCGCTGGCCAGTCGATCGCACTCGCCTCCTTTTGCGGGTCCTCGTGGCCGGTGACGAAGGCGACGGCGGAAGCGTCGTCGCGATGGGTGACGGGGATGCCGGCGTAGGCGGTGGCGGCGACGCCCGCAGTGACCCCGGGCACGACCTCGAACTCGACCCCCGCCTCGCGCAGCGCTTCCCCCTCCTCGCCGCCGCGGCCGAAGACAAACGGGTCGCCGCCCTTGAGGCGGACGACGCTCTTGCCCTCGCGCGCCGCCTCGACCAGCCGCTCGCCGATCTCCTCCTGCGGCACCGAGGGCACCCCCGGCTGCTTGCCGACGTAGACGAGCTCAGCCCCGGAGCGGGCACCGTCGAGGGCACCGGGGGGGATCAGGCGGTCGTAGAAGATCGCGTCGGCGCCAGCGATCAGCTCCAGGGACCGCGCGGTCATCAAACCGGGATCGCCCGGCCCGGCCCCGACGAGATAGACGACTCCGGAGCGCGCACTCATTCGCCTGTTCCTTTTCGGTCCAGTGCAAGGAAAAAGAACAGACGAATGGTCACGCTTGGGCCTCGGCGCGGTCGAGGAGCTCGCGGGCGCCGGTGCCGAGCAGCCGCTGGACGAGTTCGGCGCCGGCGAGCGCTGGCTCCTCGGCATTTCCCTCGAGGCGATCGCGCAGCCACTCGCTGCCGTCGGGGAGGCCGACGAAGGCGTCGATCTCGATCCGGCTGCCGTCGACTCGGGCGTGCACCCCGAGCGGGCTGGCGCAGGTCGCGTCGAGCAGGGCGACGACGGTCCGCTCCGCCGTCAGCTCGCGCATCGCCCGCAGGTCGCCGATCGCGCCCGCGGCATCGCCCGTCTCCGTGTCGCCGATGCGCGCCTGCAGCGCCAGCGTTCCCTGGCCCGCCGCCGGGACCATGCGATCGACCGGGATCGCAAAGCCGATCTCGCCCTCCCGGCCCAGCCGCCGCAGGCCGGCGGCGGCAAGCACGATCGCGTCCAGCTCGCCCTCCTCGAGCTTGCGCAGGCGGGTGTCGACGTTGCCGTGCAGCTCCTCGATCCGCAGGTCGGGCCTCGCCGCCAAGAGCTGGGCGCGGCGGCGCAGGCTGGCCGTTCCCACCCGGGCGCCCTCCGGAGCGTCCTCGAGGGAGCTGCCGGCGCCGATCCAGACGTCGGCGGGATCCTCGCGCTCAGGCGCCGATGCGATCTCCAGCCCCTCCGGCATCTCTCCCGGCAGGTCCTTGGCCGAGTGGACGCCGAGCTCTGCCTCGCGGGCCAGCAGCGCCCGCTCGACGCCGCGCACGAAGCGCGACTTGTCGCCCGGCTCGCCGTCGGAGCTCGCCTCGACCAGCTCGGCGCCGCCGAGGCGGTCGGCGACCCAGCGCGCCTGCGTCAACGCCAGCGCACTACCGCGCGTCGCGATCCGCACGCTCAGTCCTTGCGGCGGCGCAGCTCGGTGACGTTGTCGGCGCGCCCTTCGGCCTCTGGCTCGGTCTCGACGTCGAGGCCGAAGAGCTCCCGCAGGGCGCTGACGTAGTGGTAGGCGTCGTCGGAGCCGGCCGAGCGGCGTATCCGCAGCGTCGGCTCGTGCAGGAGCCGCGAGGAAATTGCCTTCGCCATCTTCTCCAGCCGCTCGCGGTCGGCATCGCTGAGGCTCTCCCAGCGTCCCTCGTTCTCGGCGAGCACCCGGCGCACGACCTCGTCGCCGTGCTCGCGCAGGGCACTGATCGTCGGCACCACCTCGAGCGAGGTGAGCCAGCGCTCGAAGCGGTCGAGCTCGGCCTCGACGATCTTCTCCGCCCGCGCCGCCTCCGCCTCGCGCCCACCCTGGTTGCGTTCGACGATCTGCTGGACGTCGTCGATGTCGTGGAGGGTGACTCCGTCGACCTCGCGGCAGGCCGGCTCGATGTCTCGCGGCACCGCCAGGTCGATCGCCAGCAACGGACGCTCCGGCCGCGCCTCCATCACGTGCTCGAGCCCGTCGCGCTCGACGATGTGGTGGGGGGAGTTGGTCGCCGAGACGACGATGTCGGCTCCTGTCAGCTGCTCGGGCAGCTCGTCGAAGCGGACGGCGGTGCCGTCGAAGCGTTGGGCGAGGCCGATCGCGCGGTCGTAGTGGCGGTTGGCGACGAAGACGGTGGCGACGCCGCGGGCGACCAGCGCCTTGGCGACGAGCTCGGCGGTCTCGCCGGCGCCGACGACGAGCACGCGCTTGTCGGAGAGGTCGCCGATCGCCCGCCGCGCCAGCTCGACGGCGACGGAGGGGATCGAGACGCCCTTCTGGCTGATCCCGGTCTCCTCGCGGGCGCGGCCGCCGGCGGACAGCGCCCCGCGGAAGAGCCGGTTGAGGATCGGCCCGGTCGCGCCCTCGACCATCGCCAGCTCGTAGGCGCGTTTGACCTGACCCTGGATCTCGGCCTCGCCGAGGATCATCGAGTCGAGCCCGGCGGTCACCTGCAGCAGGTGGCGGGCGGCCTCGCTCGCCCGCAGTGAGTAGAGGTGGCCGAGCAGCTCGGTCGGCCGGATCTCGGCCTGGCGGGTGAGGACGCTGAGCGCGGTGGACTCGGCCTCGACCGGGTCGGAGACGATCAGGTAGAGCTCCGTCCTGTTACAGGTTGAGATGGCCGCCGCCTCGTGGATCCCGCTTGCCGCGGTCAGCTCGGCGAGCGCGCCGACGGCGCGGCCCTCGGTCAGGGAAAGGCGCTCGCGGAGGTCGAGCGGCGCGGTCTTGTGGGAGACGCCGAGCGCGAGCAACTCCGCCATCAGGCGTTCACCTCCTCGCGTTTCTCGGCTTTCCGCTCCTCGGCGATGGCGGCTACCTCGCGCAGATCCCGCTCGATCCGCTGCAGTTTCGCCGCCATGATCGCGACGTAGACGACGAGGAGCACGACGAAGACGACGTAGGCGCCGGCGACGTACTTGCCGGCCTCGTCGAGCGGCAGCGCCGGGGCGGCGAAGAGGAGCTCCACCTAGCTCACCTCCGGGGCGATCCGCGAGCTGCCGCCGGCGACCGGCGCGTCGAGGGCACGGCGCAGGCGCTTGACCTGGCCGGAGGCGCTCTTCGCGGTCAGCTCGAACTTGACCAGCGTCGTCCACAGCAGCCCCATCGCCACCAGCGAGCAGAGGAAGGTCAGCATCATCTCGCCCGGCATCCCGCCTTCGGCGGTGGCGAAGGTGCGCGGATGGACGAGGCTCTGGGCCATCCGCACCGCCATGAAGTTGAGCGGGACGAAGGCGCCGGCGGTGACGGCGAAGACCGAGGCGTAGCGCGCCTGGCGGTCGCGGTCCTCGATCGCGTAGCGGAAGGGGTAGTAGGTCGCGTAGAGGAGGAAGACGATCAGGAAGCTGACCAGCGTCGGCTCGTCCCAGACCCACCAGTGGCCCCAGGACGCCTTCGCCCAGATCGCGCCGGTGATGAGGACGGCGACGCCGAAGATGACCGAGATGTGGATCGCGACGTAGGAGTAGGCGTCCCACTTGCGGTCGTTCGAGCGCAGGTGCAGGATCGCGAACACCCCGCCGGCGACGAACCCGATCAGCGCCACGATCGCCAGCGGCACGTGCAGGTAGAAGATCTTCTGGATGAAGCCCTGGTCGCCGTCGAGCGGGGCGTAGAAGAAGACCAGCGAGAGCGACAGGGCCACCATCGCCACTGCTGCAATCGAGAGGGGCTTTAGTCCTTTGCCGTACATGCTCCGAGGGGGTGGGAGGCGTGGCGCCCGGTCAGTCCTCGAGGAGGAAGTCGAAAACCGCGTAGCCGACCAGGCCGAAGATCAGATCGTATAGACCGAGGACCATCAGCCAGGTGCCGAAGCGGTCATAAGAAGGTCCGCCCAGCGAGAGCAGCGGCTCGGTCGCCCCGGTGGCGGCGATCATCAGCGGGATCGAGAGCGGCAGCAGGACCAGCGGCACGAGCAGGTCGCGGGCGCGCGAGTTGACCGCCATCGAGGAGATCAGGGTGCCGGTGGCGGCGAGGCCGAGGTCGGTGAGGAGGAGGACGGCGACCAGCGGGCCGAGGCCGGCGGCGTCTTCGAGGAAGAAGATCGCGAAGATCGGCACCGTGACCAGCTCGAGCGCCGCCAGGTAGACGACCAGGGCTGCCGCCTTGGCGGCAAAGAGGACGGTGCGGTCGATCGGCGCCAGGCGGATCGCGTCGAAGCCCCCCTCCTCGCGCTCGGAGACGAAGAGGCGGTTGATGCCGAGGACGGCGGCGAAGAGCAGCGTCGCCCAGAGGACGCCGGAGGCGAGGCTGCCGGAGAGGCTGGTGCGGTCGAGGCCGAAGCGGAAGACGACGAAGGTGGTGACGGCGAAGAGCGCCATCGCCGGCAGCGACTGCAGGGTGCGGAGCTCCGAGCGCAGGTCCTTGGCGAGGATCGCTGCGAAGGCGGTGCGCGACGGCGTCACGAGACCACCGCCCGCTCGCCGATCCCCAGCCGCAGAACCTGGTCGGCCTCGGCTTCGTGGCGCTCGGGGTCATGGGTGACGACGACGCGGGTTCGGCCTGGAGCTGGGCCGATCAGCTCACGCGCCAGCTCCCGGCCCTCGGCGTCGAGGTTCGAGTCGGGCTCGTCGAGCAGCAGTAGCTCGGGTCCGTGGAGGACGCAGCGGGCGATCGAGATGCGCTGCCGCATCCCGGCCGAGAGCTCGGCGACTCGCTCGTCGGCGCGGCGCTCCATCCCGACAGCGCGCAGCAGCTCCTCGATTCGCATCTCGGCCGCGTCGCGCTCGATCCCGTACAGCCGCGCCCCGAAGCGGAGGTTCTCGCGGCCGGAGAGGTCGCGGTAGAGCAACGGCTCATGGCCGAGGTAGCCGATCCGCCCGCGCAGCTTCCACGCTTCGTCGGGCAGGGAGCAGCCGAGCACTGAGACGTCGCCGCCGCTCGGGCGCAGCAGCGTCGCCAGGATCCGCAACAGCGTCGTCTTGCCGGCGCCGTTGGGGCCGAGGACGACAAGCGAAGCGCCGGGGGCGAGCTCGAAATCGACGCCCTCGAGCGCCGGCCGGTCACCGTAGTCGCGCCGCAGCCCGGCGACCGAGATCGCGGGCCCGGCCTTCTCCTGCACGGGGGGCATCGCCGGGGATTCTGAACCGTCGCCCGCCGATCGCGGTTTCTTCGCGTAGGCTGCCGCGGCAATTTCGCCCGGGCCCAGCGCCCCCACAAGGAGGATCATGAGAAGAACCAGTCAGTTCACGGCGGTCGCCGCCGTAGCCGCAACCATGCTCGCCCTCGGTGTCGCCGTCGTCACCGCGGCCGGGCCCGGGAAGACCGTCATGGTCAAGTCCGAAGTCACCCTTGGGGCCAGCGGCTACCAGGGCAAGGTCAAGGCAAAGAACTCCAACTGCGTCGGTGAGCGGACCGTGGTTCTCAAGCAGAAGGGCAACGGCGTCCTCAGCCGCGTCGAGTCGAAGCCGAACGGCAATTGGAAGGCTGACCTCGAAGACCTGAACGAGAACATCAAGATCCCGGCCAAGGTCTTCGCCGAAGTCAAGCCCTCGACTCAGGCCACCGCCGGCCCGATCTACAAGTGCCTCGCCGCCGTCTCGAAGACGGTCGAAATCTCCGGCGGCTGATCCTTTATCGAGACCGCAAAATTCCTTCTTGAGGAAGGACTTTTGCGGTCTCGGCTACCTCTATGTTTGCTTCCTACCTGTACTTGTCGAGTTCTGGGGCCTGAGGTTATGTTTCCTCAATGTGCGCCTTCATTGCAGCGGAGGGACAAGGAGAAGACGCCGACGATTCGACGTTCATCGTTGGCGCCCTTCCGCTTGACCAGTTGACGGTCCCAGGTGGTCTAAGCCAGTCTCACCTCGAGGACTTGCAACTCTGGTCATTCCTTTGGGCAATCGCAGCGAAGGGCGGGCGTCATCCACTTTCGATTCGCGCCGTTCCTCCTGGAAAAGATCCCCCAGACCGCTACTTGAGCCACGGGAGCGACGAGTGGGCGACGGAGTTGACCGAGATGACCATCGGACAGGTTCGCGCGGCCCTTGCGAAGGTGCGCGCGATCGGCCGTAGCCTTGAGGCTGGGCTCCAAGAGCGGATTGCCGATTTTCCCCATCTTGCTGGGAAAGCGGTCGCGCTTGGCTTTATCGGCGCGGACAACCCACCCACTAACCCCGACGCCGCAGTTTCAGCGATTGAGGCTGCTCTGGCAGTAGATAAAGGAACGGTCGGAGAAGGGCACGATTACAGCCAGGGTTTGCCGGAGCAGCTTCCCCCCAATGGCTTCTATGGACAAATCGAAAATTTTGACGTTCAGGTCTACCCACAACAAGGACTAGAGGCGGTGGCAGTCGTGGCTTCGACTCCCGCCTACATCAGAGATGACGAGATCGTTGCTCTGCTTGAGGATCGACTAAATGAGAAGGACGATCCACGTAACGAACTCCTGATTATCAGCTGTGGACTCCCAGATAAGGCTGGCTACCTTTGCCCCCCCGATGTGCTCCTCTTCCACCGGGTTAAAGAGCGATTCGAAGAGGGCCGCATCGAGCTGAAGAAACCGGAGCACCTACGCCTGGTAGCTCTTCACTCTCCGATGAGTAACGAGGTGGTAGAGCTGCATCGGGCGCCAGATGCCGTTTCCCCATGGGATTGCGAAGAGCATCAAAACCTTTGAGCTAGCGGCGCTTCTGCAGGGTGCGGCGGCCGATCTTCAGCAGCGGCCCCGCGCCCTCGCGCAACGCTTTCGCGCGAACCTCGCCCTTGCCGTAGAGGATCTTGGCCGAGGCTTTGACCGCCTCGCCGAGGGTCTGGTCGTAGGGGTGCCACCAGAAGTCGCGGGTGAGGCCCGGCTCCCAGGCGTTCATCTTGATGTTGACGCACTCGTAGAAGCCGAATTTGGAGTGGGAGCGGCCGAGGCCGGAGTCCTTGACCCCGCCCCAAGCGCACTGGCAGGCGCCGTGGCTGAAGGAGTGGTCGTTTACCCAGACCATCCCCGACTCGATCCGCCGCGCGATCCGGGCCCCGCGCTGACGGTCCCTGGTCCAGATCGAGGCGCCGAGGCCGAATTCGGAGTCGTTGGCGAGGTCGATCGCTTCCTGCTCGGAGTCGACGACGACGATCGGCAGCACCGGGCCGAAGATCTCCTCGCGCATGATCCGCATCTCGTGGGTGACGCCGGTGAGGACGGTGGGGGCGATGTAGCGGCCGGAGGCGAGGCCGGCCGGGTCGACCGCGCCGCCGCAACGCTTGGTCGCGCCGGAGGCGACCGCATCCTCGATCAGCTCGACGACGATCCCGTACTGGTCCTCGGAGGTCATCGGCCCGACCTCGGTGTCCCACTCGATCGGGTTGCCGACGCGCAGCCGTTCGGCCTCGCGGACGACCCCCTCGGTGAAGCGGTCGGCGACGTCGCGCATCACGTAGACGCGCTCGATCCCCGAGCAGGTCTGGCCGGCGTTGGCGAAGCCGCCCCAGACGGCGCCGGAGACGGCGTTGTCGATGTCGGCGTCGGAGCAGACGATCATCGGGTCCTTGCCCCCGAGCTCGAGGACGCTGCCCTTCAGGTCGCTTGCACACACCTCGCCGACCTTGCGGCCGACGTCGACCGAGCCGGTGAAGAAGACCTTGCCGACGCTGGAGCGACAGAGCGCGTCGCCGATCCGGCCGCCGCCGTGGACGACGCGGACGAGGCCCTCGGGCAGCCCGCCCTTCTCGAAGACCTTGGCGATCCGCTCGCCTAGCAGCGGCGTCAGGCTCGCCGGCTTCAGGACGACGCCGTTGCCGGCCATCAGCGCGATCGCGACCTCGCCGAAGGGGATCGACCACGGGTAGTTCCAAGGCGCGATCACGCCGACGACGCCGATCGGCTCGTAGCTGAAGCGGCCTTTCTTGGAGAGCGTGAAGGCCTGCGTCATCGGCACCTTCTCGTCAGCGAGGATCTTCGGCCCCTGCTTCGCGCACCAGTGCAGCGCGTCGACGGTCGGCAGCAGCTCCATCGTGTAGCTCTCGGCGCGCGGCTTGCCCTGCTCGGTGGTCAGCAGCTCGGCGATCTCGTCGATGTCGTCGAGGAGGGCGTCGGCGGCCCGCCGCATGTAGCCGGCGCGCGTCTTCGCCGGCAGCTCGGCCCAGGCGGGCTGGATCCGCGCCACGTCGTCGACCACTCCCTGCACTTCCTCGGGGACGATCGTCGGCACCGAGCCGACCAGCTCACCGGTGGCGGGGTTGAACGACTCGAGGGTCGAGGTGGACAGGGTCTGGGTAGGTACTGCCGTAGCGCTCTCCATACTTCGATTCTACGGTGGCCGATCAACTTTTCGACATGGGCGAATCCAGAGGGGAAGGGATCCCGCCGCCACCCCCCGACGCTCCGCTCGCCGTTCGCATGCGCCCTCGCTCGCTGGACGAAGTAATCGGGCAGGAGCATGTGCTGGGGGAGGGCTCGGCGTTGAGGAGTGCGATCGAGGGTGGGAAGCCGCATAGCGCGATCCTCTACGGGCCGCCGGGGGCGGGTAAGACGACCTTGGCGCGGATCGCGGCTGCCGGGGCCGACGGGGCCTTCGAGGAGGAGTCGGCGGTAAACGCGGGCAAAGCTGAGATCCGCGCCGTGATCGAGCGGGCGCGGGAGCGGCGGCGGGGCAGCGGGCGCCCGACGATCCTCTTCCTCGACGAGATCCACCGCTTCAACAAGGCCCAGCAGGACGCGCTGCTGCCGGCGGTCGAGGACGGGACGCTGACCCTGATCGGGGCGACGACCGAGAACCCCTACTTCGAGGTCAACTCGGCCCTGCTCTCACGGGCGCAGATCTACGAGCTGCGGCCGCTGGAGCCCGCACAGGTGGAAGAGCTGCTGCGGCGGGCGCTGAGCGACCCGGAGCGGGGGATCGCCGACCCCCCTGAGGTGACTGACGAGGCGCTGCAGATGCTGGCGCAGCGCAGCGGCGGCGACGCGCGGGTCGCGCTCTCGGCGCTCGAGCGGGCGGTCGAACGCGTAGCCGACATCGACCACGGCGGGGTGGGGTCAAAATCGGCCGCGGTCGACGTCGCCGCGGTCGAGGATGCACTGCAGCGCAAGGCGATCGACTATGACCGCACGGGGGACCGCCACTACGACTTCGTCTCCGCCTGGATCAAGGCGACCCGCGGCTCCGACGTCGACGCCTCGCTCTACTACCTGGCGGTGATGCTGGAGGGGGGCGAGGACCCGCGCTTCATCGCCAGGCGGATGGTCATCCTCGCCTCCGAGGACGTCGGCAACGCCGATCCGCAGGCGCTGCTGGTCGCCGATGCCGCGGCGCGGGCTGTGGACCGCGTCGGCCTCCCGGAGTGCGCGCTGAACTTGGCCCAGGCGGCCGTCTACCTCGCCCTCGCCCCCAAGTCCAACGCTTCCCACAAGGCCCTCTCCGCGGCGCGCGCCGAGGTCCGCGCCAACGGCGCCAAGACGCCGCCGGACTACCTGCGCGACGCCCACTATCCAGGTGCCGCCTCGCTCGGGCGCGGCGAGGGCTACCGCTACGCCCACGACGAACCCGGGGCGGTCAGCGACCAGCCGCTGATGCCGCAGGAGCTGCGCGGCCGTCGCTTCTTCGAGCCGACCGACCGTGGCTTCGAGAAGGCCCTTGCAGAGAGGCTCGTGGCGTTGAGGAAAAAATTAGACAACGCGTAAAACGAGCGCGCAACTTCTCGGTCCCCCCAGGGTTTTATGGGCGGCTCACCAAGCTAAGCCAGGGAGAGCCGACAAACCGGCCGGAGGCTCGGACTGGGGGGCTCCGGCCGGACTTAATTAGGGGGAACGAGGGCGTCGAGAGGACTGGGCTCGGCGCCCTCTATTTTTCGTTGGTCTGGCTGGGTGGCGGGGGAGGGTGTCCTCTCCAGACACATCTCGCCTTTGGCTCGATGTTG
>JBJMKN010000068.1:0-7414 GCA_045805765.1 Solirubrobacterales bacterium | reverse complement strand
AGTCCGCGTTCACCGTCGCCCGGTGGTGCATCGTTCCCTGGAACAGGCGGATCGCGTAATAGGCGGCGAGCGCGACCCCGATGGAGGCCACGAAGGCGTAGACGATCTTCGTCTGGAAGACGCCGATCAGGATGTAGAACTCGCCGATGAAGTTCGCCGAGCCCGGCATGGCGAGCGTGGCGAGACTGATGATCAAGAAGAGCGTGGCCAGGACGGGCGCCCGTGTCGCGAGGCCCCCCAGGCGCGTCAGCTCCTCGGTGCCGGAGCGTTCCCACAGGAGCGCGACGATCAGGAAGACCCCGGCGACGACGAGGCCGTGGTTGAACATCTGCAGCACCGCACCGTTCGCCCCGTCGGGGCTCAGGGAGAAGATGCCGATCGTGATGAAGCCGAGCTGCGCGACCGACGAGTAACCGGCGATCAGGCGGACGTTCGTCTGCGTGAACGCCATGATCGATCCGTAGAGGATGCCGGCGACCCCGATCGCCAGGATCACCTCTTGGAAGTGAACGGTCGCCTGCGGGTAGAGCGGCAGCGCGACCCGCAGGAAGCCGTACGCGCCGACCTTGGACAGCACGCCGGACAGGAGTGCCAGTACTGGCAGCGGCGCCTCGCGATACGCGTCGGGCATCCATCCGTGGACGAGGAAGGCGGGCATCTTGATGAGGAAGGCCGCCGCGAAGAAGCAGAAGATCCAGTACTGGCTCCCCGACGAGAGGGGGTTGGCCTGTAGGTCGGCCATCGAGAAGCTCAGGTGCCCGACGTCGCCCGACGCCAGCACGGCCGTCGCGATCGCCGCCACGAGCATCAGCAGCGAGCCGACCAGCGTGTAGACGATCATCTTCGTCGTCGCCGCGATCCGGTTCTCGCCGCCGAAGGCGCCGATCAAGAACCAGAACGGCACCAGCATCAGGTCGAAGAAGAGGACGAAGAGCAGCAGGTCCTGGGCGAGGAAGGCGCCGAGCGTCGCCGTCTCGGCGACCAGCATCAGGAAGTAGAAGCTCTTCGCCCGCTCCTGTCCGCGCAGCGCCGCGAAGGCGACGCCGCCGACCCAGAGCACCGCCGTCAGCAGGATCAGGAAGAGGTTTAGCCCGTCGATTCCGAGGCTGTAGTCGACGCCGAGGCCGGAGATCCAAGGCTCGTCGACGGCGTACTGCAGGGCCGAGCTGCCGGTGTCGAAGCCGAGGGCGACCGCGATCGCGACGCCGAGGGTGGTGACGGCGCCGAGCACCGCCCAGGCGCCGACCACCCGCTGCGGCAGGAAGAGGCCGACGAGCCCGAAGGCGAGGGGTGCCCAGAGGAGGACGCTGCTCATGAGCTGCTCAGCAGGAAGTAGAGGGCCAACCCGGCGAAGCCGGCGATCAGAAGCAGCGCGTAGCTGCGGACGAAGCCGCTCTGGACGGCGCGGACGACGCCGCCGGCGCCGCGCACGGTCTCGGCGGTGCCGCTGACCAGGCCGTCGACGACGAAGCGCTCGAAGACGCGGTTGGAGAAGCGGCCGACGGCCAGCGCCGGTCGGACGACGAGGAAGTCGATCGCCTCGTCGAAGTACCACTTGTTGACGAAGAGCGTGTGCAGCGGGCGCAGGCGCTGTTCCAGCCTGTGCGGCAGCTCGGGACGGCGGACGTAGAGGACGTAGGCGATCCCGATCCCGAACAGGGCGATGAGGCCGCCGATCCCGAGCCCGACGTAGTCCTCGCCGAGCGTGGGCTCGATCGCCGCCAGCGGCGAGCCCTCCCAGACCGGGTCGAGGAACTTGGTGACGACGTCGTCGACCCCCGGGATCTGGACGAGGCCGCCGACCAGCGCCAGGACGGCGAGGACGCCCATCGCGACCCGCATCGGCAGCGACCCCTCGGCGATGTGGTGCTCCGATCCTGGGAAGCCGACGTCGGTGTCCTCTGGCTCGCCGGTAGCCGGGTTCTTCGGCGCCTCGTGGGCGACGTGCCCGGTATCGATCAGCTCCTGAGCCTCCTTGCACGGCGTTCCGGGGAGGACGCGGAAGACGAGCCGGAAGCTGTAGACGGCCGTCATCAGCGCCCCGACGTAGCCGAGGACGGTGAAGATCAGGTACATGCCGCCGCGGGCCTCGGCGAAGGCGAGGATCTCGTCCTTGGAGAAGAAGCCGGAGGTCCCTGGGAAGGCGGCGAGGGCGAGGGCGCCGCAGACGAAGGTGATCGAGGTGAACCGCATCGCCTTGCCGAAGCCGCTCATCCGGTCGATGTCCTGGTCGTTGGCCATCGCGGCGATGATCGAGCCGGCGGCCATGAACAGGAGCGCCTTGAAGAAGGCGTGGGTCATCAGGTGGAACATCCCGGCGCTGTAGGCGCCGATCGAGACGCCCATGATCATGTAGCCGATCTGGCTCATCGTCGAGTAGGCGATCGCCCGCTTCAGGTCGGTCATCACCAGCGCCATCGTCGCCGCGACCAAGAGCGTCGCCAGGCCGCCGAAGGCGGCGATGTCGGCGGCGGTGGGGGCGAGTTCGAAGAGGACGTGGGTGCGGGCGATCAGGTAGACGCCGGCGGTCACCATCGTCGCCGCGTGGATCAGCGAGGAGACCGGGGTCGGGCCCTCCATCGCGTCGGGCAGCCAGGTGTGGAGCGGCAGCTGCGCGGACTTGGCGAAGGCGCCGACGAGGAGCAGCAGGCAGATCGCCGTGATCGTCCACTCGTTCGTGGTGAAGGCCTCGGGCGCTTTCTCGAAGACGGTGCCGTAGTCGAAGCTCCCCAGTTCACGGAAGATGAGGAAGGCGGCGAGCACGAGGCCGATGTCGCCGACGACGTTGATCACGAAGGCCTTCATCCCCGCCCGCGTCGCCGTCTCGCGCCGGTACCAGAAGCTGATCAGCGCGTAGGAGGCGAAGCCGACGAAGGCCCAGCCGACCGTGAGGAGGACGAAGTTGCCGGCGAGGACCAGCAGCAGCATCGAGAAGACGAAGAAGTTGAGGTAGCTGAAGAAGCGGTGGTAGCCCTCGTCGGACTGCATGTAGCCGTAGGAGTAGAGGTGGATCAGGGTCGAGACGCCGGTGACGACGAGGACCATGAAGACCGAGAGCGGGTCGACGAAGATCCCGAGCTTGATGTCGAGGCCGGCGACGCTGGCGTAGTCCCAGAGCGAGGAGGCGTGGTGGCGCGCCTCGGGGTCTTCGCCGAGCAGGCTGATCAGCGTCGCGACGCCGCAGGCGAAGGCGAGGGCGATCGAGAGGGTCCCGATCGCGCCCGCGACCTTCTGCGGCAGGGCGCGGAAGCCGAGGCCGATGACGATCGAGCCGAGCAGCGGGAAGAGCAGGACCAGCCAGGCCCAAAATGAAACGCTCACGCTGTCCTCCTGGCGCTCATCCGCGCAGCTCCCGCAGGTCATCGACGTTGAGCGGGATCCGGCGGCGGAAGATGGCGACGATCAGGCCGAGGCCGACGACGACCTCGCAGGCGGCGATCACCATCACGATCACGGCGAAGACCTGCCCCTGGCCGTTGCCGACCATGCGGCTGAAGGCGACGAGGGCGAGGTTGCCGGCGTTCAGCATCAGCTCGAGGCAGAGGAGGATCACCATCGGGCTGCGGCGGAGGAGGATGCCTATGGCGCCCGTTGCGAAGAGGAGGGACGACAAGACGATGAACCACTCGGTGGTCATGGGGAGAGGGACACCCCCTCCTCACGATTTGGGGAGGGTTCGTCGGGGGTGTCCCTCTCCCCATCGCGAAGGCGGGAGGCCAAGACAATCGCCCCGACTGCGGCAAGCAATAGGAGGATCGAAGAAGCCTCGAAAGGCAGCAGGAACTTCTCTAGGAGCAGTTGTCCGATAGCGGCCGGATCGCCAAAGCCCGCCTCGACGTCGGGTCCATCGGTGCCTAGTGCAAGTAGAGAAGAGGAGAGGACGGCTACCGCGAGCTCGACGAAGAGGGCGATGCCGAGGAGAGGGGCGAGGAAGCGCTGGCCGGGGATCGGCTCCCAGGCTGACTCGCCTCCGCCTCCTACGTAGGCGACGACGAAGACGTAGAGGACCATCACGGCGCCGGCGTAGACGACCACCTGGGCGGCGGCTACGAAGGCGGCGGTGAGGAGGAGGAAGAGGGCCGCGAGGGAGAAGAGGTGGACGATCAGCGCCAGCACCGAGTAGAAGGGGTTGCGCATCGCGATCACGCCGATCGCGCCGCCGAGGGCGCCGAACGCCGAGATGAAGAACAGCACCTCTTCCACCGCTACTCGCCCTCGCTTTTCAGCGGCGTCCGCTCGACCGGCTCGGCGAGCAGCATCTCCTTGGTGAAGATCAGGTCCGCGCGGTCGTAGTCGGACATCTCGTAGTCGTGGCCCATCGTGATCGCGTCGAACGGGCAGGCGATCTCGCAGTAGCCGCAGAAGATGCAGCGGCTGAGGTTGATCTCGTAGACGGCGGCGTAGCGCTCGCCGGCGGACACCCGGTCGCCGGGGATGTTCTCCGCCGCGACGACGCGGATGCAGTCGGCCGGGCAGGCGGCCGCGCAGAGGCTGCAGCCGACGCATTTCTCGAGGCCGGTGTCCTCGAACTTGTGCAGCTTGTGGCGGCCTCGGAAGCGCGGGTAGACAGGAGTCTTCTCCTCGGGGTACTCGATCGTCATCGGCCCCTCGACCAGCCTCGCCATCGTCGTCTTCAGCCCGCGCAGGGTCTCGCCGAAGGCGCGGTAGGCGCCGCCCAGCCCGCCCGGCTCCGGCCCGCGCTGGACCTCGACGACCTCGATCGAGTCGAGGTAGGAGGCGGACTTGGGGTCGAAGCTCACGTCACCACCACCAGGATCGCGGTGACGAGGACGTTGAGGGTGGCGAGGGGCAGCAGGACCTTCCAGCCGAGGCTCATCAGCTGGTCATATCGAAGACGCGGCAGCGTCGCCCGCACCCAGATGAAGACGAGGACGAGGCCGAGCATCTTCGCCAGCATCCAGATCGGGTCGAGGAAGCTCGGGCCGGGGCCCATCCAGCCGCCGAGGAACATCGCCGCGGCGATCCCGGAGACGACGAGGATCTCCATGTATTCGACGAGGAGGAAGGAGCCGAAGCGCATGCCGCCGTACTCGGTCATGAAGCCCTGGACCAGCTCGGCATCCGCCTCGGGCATGTCGAACGGGGTGCGGTTGGTCTCGGCGAAGCCGGCGAGCATGAAGATCAGGAAGCCGACGAACTGGGGGAGGATGAACCAGATATCCCCCTGCGAGTGGACGATCGAGACGAGCGAGAGGGAGCCGCTCATCATCACCACGCCGAGCAGCGCCAGCCCCATGCTGACCTCGTAGGAGATCAGCTGCGCGGCCGAGCGCATCGCCCCGAGGAGGCTGTATTTCGAGCCCGAGGACCAGCCGCCGAGCAGCAGGCCGTAGAAGGCGATCGAGCCGACGGCGAAGAAGTAGAGGATCCCGATCGGGACGTCGATCCCGTAGAGCCCGACCCCGTCCTGGACATCACCCCAGGGGATGATCGCCAGCGAGAGCACGCCGGCCAGGACCGGCAGCAGGGGGCCGAGGATGAAGAGCGTTTTGGTCGCGTTCTCGGGGCGGAAGCTCTCCTTCGATACGAGCTTGCCTACGTCGGCAAGCGGCTGGAGGAGGCCGTAAGGGCCGACCCGGTTGGGGCCGTAGCGGTGCTGGAAGCGGCCGATCAGCTTGCGCTCGAGGACGGTCAGCAGGGGGAGGACGCCGAAGATCACCGCGAAGATGACGATGCTCTTCGCGACCATGATCCAGGTGGCTTCGGCGAGCTGGGTGTCGGCTACGGGCAGGTGCATTTAGGTGTTGGTCTCGCTGAGCTTCTCGATCTTCACCTGGACCGGGCCGCCGTTGAGCAAGGCGTTGGCGTTGCCGTCGAGGACGCCCTCGGCCATGAAGACGACTCCCGCGGGGACTCGCTCTTTGATCTGGACGGTGGCGTCGACCGCGTGGCCGTTTTGGCTGACGCGGACCTGATCTCCGGATGCGAGGTCGAGGGACTGTGCGTCGGCCGAAGAGATCTCGACTCGTTGCTGCGGGGTCAGGAACTTCAGGGGTGGGTTTAGCTCCGTGACGGGGCCGGCCCAAAGGTCGCGGTAGGTTCCTAGGAGCAGGTTGCCGTTCGTGGCCGTGGGGGGACCCGCCGAGGGGGGGTCGGCGGACGCGACTCCGCGAGGAGTGGGGTCGGGTTGGACCATGCTGATTGGCGCGTCGCGCTGAGTGTCCGGCGACCCCCCCTCGGCGGGTCCAGACGGGCCGGGGTTCTCGGTTCCGGTTCGGGCGCTGGTGCTGCCTTGGCGGTCTTGCCAGCGCAGGCCTCGGCCGCCGACGTCGGAGTCCTTGATGCCGTTGTAGAAGGAGATGGCGTCGGTTAGCGCTGCGAAGGCGGTTGGTTGAGAGTTGATGCCGGTGTCCAGGTCTAGGGCTTTGGCTAGTTCGGATAGGACGGTGATGTTGGGCTGGATGTAGCCCGGGCGGCCGGCGGCGGGACGGACTCTCTGGAGGCGGCCGTCGGGGTGGGTGACGGTGCCGTCTTTCTCGGCGTGGGTCTCTAGGGGGAGGACTACGTCGGACTTTGCCGTGGTGGCGTTTTCGTGCATTGAGAAGGTGATTACGAAGTCCGCTGCCGTTAGGGCCTCTTCCCAGGCCGGGGTGTCGGGGAAGTCGCGGATTGGGTCGGCTCCGAAGAGGATCAGGCCCTTGAGGTCGCCGGAGACGAGGGCGTCGCGGATCTCCTCGGTTGCCATGCCCTTGGTGGTGTCGCTCAGGCCGGGGCCGGCGTCGGGTAGGCAGCCTGCCTCGCGCAGGCCTCGGGCGTTGGTGGTGTCGGGGATTTCCAGGAGGCCGGCGCCTTCCGTGGCGGACATGCTGGTTGCGGCGGCTACGTCCAGGAGGGCCTCGGCGGCTCCCTCGTCGCGGGCGATTCGCTCGCCCCAGATGACCACTACCTTGCCGGCGTCGCGGAGCGTCTCGGCTACCGGGGTGGCGACGTTGTCGGCGCCGCCGATGGCGCTCGCCAGCTCGCCGACGAAGTGGGCGGCCTGGCCGGGGGCGTAGCGGGCGATCGCCTCGGCGCCGCCGTCGAGGGCGGTCGGGCGCTCGGTCGCGACGACGAGCTTGGCGCCGTTGCGGCGGATCGCCTTGCGGACGCGGAGGTCGAGGATCGGGCTGCTGTGCAGCGGGTCGGTGCCGAGGACGAGGATCGCGTCGGCCTCGTCGATGTCCCGCACCTTGGCGGAGACGTTCGGCTCGGCGAGGCGGCGCAGCACGTCGGCCTTCGGGCCGCGGGAGGGGCGCGAATCGATGTGAGCCGAGCCAAGCGCATCGCGCAGCAGCCGCTGCAGCAGGAAGCCCTCCTCGTTGGAGGCGTCGCCGACGATCGCGGCAACCCGGCTCGCCGCAGCCGGTTTTGAACCCACTGGGGTGTGCTCTAAATCGGCTGCGGCGCGCAACCC
>JBJMKN010000067.1:0-37601 GCA_045805765.1 Solirubrobacterales bacterium | reverse complement strand
GCGCGAGCCGCCCGCGAAGAAGCGCCGGATGCCGAGGTCCTCGGCCCGGTAGAACAGAAGCGCCCGAGCGTCGGACCCGTCGCGTCCCGCGCGCCCGACCTCCTGGTAGTACGAGTCGACCGAGTCGCTCGGCTCGGAATGGAAGACGAAGCGGACGTTCGGCTTGTCCACGCCCATCCCGAACGCGGTGGTGGCCGCGATCACGTCCAGCTCGTCGTCCATGAACGCCTCCTGCGCTTCGTTGCGCTCCGACTTCGCCAGCCCGGCGTGGTAGGGCCGCGCGCGGAGCCCGGCCTCCTCGAGCTCGCCGGCCACCTCCTCGGCCAGCTTCCGGGTCGCCGTGTACACGATGCCGGGCCGGTCGAGCGCGGCCACCCGCTCGACCAACGCGCGCCGCTTCCGGTTCTCGTCGTGGTGGTGGTCCACCTCGAGGCGGATGTTCGGCCTGTCGAAGCCGCGGATGATCAGCTCGGGGTCCCGCATCCGGAGCCGCTCGACGATCTCCTCACGGACGGGCGGCGACGCTGTCGCGGTCAGGGCCAGGACGGTCGGCGACCCGAGCCGCTCCACGAGCGGCCCGATGCGCAGGTAGTCGGGCCGGAAGTCGTGGCCCCACTCCGAGACGCAGTGCGCCTCGTCGACCGCGATCAGGTCGACCTTGCGATGCGAGAGCGCTTCGAGGAAGACGTTGGAGGCGAACCGCTCGGGCGCGCAGTAGACGATCCGCGCGTCTCCCCGGACCATCTCCAAGGACTCGGAGGCCTCCCAATCTTCCATTCCGGAGGTGATCATCGTGACCCGATGGCCGCCGGCGTTCAGCTTCCCCCACTGGTCCCGCATCAGCGCGATCAGCGGGCTGACCACGATCGTCAGCTCCTCGCTCGCCAGCCCCGGCAGCTGGTAGCAGAGGCTCTTGCCGCCGCCGGTCGGCATGACGATCAGCGAATCGCGCCCCTCCAGGGCGGCGATTACGGCCTCGCGCTGCCCGTCCCGCCACTGCGCATAGCCCAGCTCGTGCAGCAGCGCATCCGCTCTTTCGCCGTGAGAAAGCATGGGCCGGTCAGCCTAGGCGGCTGACCGGCGCCCCGCTTCAGTCGTGTTCGCTACTTGCGATCTCGGCCGGGACCAGGCTCAGCTTCTCGGCCAGGGTGTCGATCGCCAGCGCGAGCTTCTTCGTGTCGGCCTTGGTCAGCTCCGTGTAGGAGACGAACCCAGCGGCGGCCCGGTAGGGCTGCAGCGAGTTGAAGACCAGCTTGAAGTCGGCTTCGATCTCGCCGGAGAGGTCGGGGTCGCTTGCGTCCAGCAGCGGCTTCACCGCTTCGAAGGCCGCCTCGGAGCCTTCGACGTTGGCCTCGAAGTCGACCAGGTCGATGTGCGAGTAGCGCTCCTCCTCGCCGGTGATCTTCGAGGCCGAGACCTCGCCGAGGAGCGCGTTGGCGCCGTCGGCTATCTGAGTCGGGGCCAGCTCGACCGCCTTGACCTTGCTGGCCAGGGCTTCGACGTCTCGCTGCAACTGCCGCGCCGTCGGCGCCATCCCCGCGGTCGAGCCTTCCTGCCAGAGGGCCTTCTCGACCCTGTGGAAGCCTTCGAAGTCACCGGCGGCGACGTCGTTCTCGCGCGCGTCGATCCTGGGGTCGAGGCTGCCGAACGAGTCCGCGACCGGCTCGATCCGCTCGTAGGGAATGCGGGCGGGCGCATAACGCGCCTTCGCTTCCGCCAGGTTCCCGGCGACGACGGCGGCGACGAAGGGCTTCGTGGTCGCGACCAGTGCATCGGCGTTCTCCTGCAGGTAGCCGCGGTACCGGGCTACCGCCGCTTCGGCCTGCGGGCTGCGCTTCGCGCCGTCGCTTGCCGTGGTGGTCGAGTCGTCACCGGAGCCGCAGGCGGCGGCGGTCACGGCGAGGACGCCGAGGACCGCTGCGCAGAGCAGGGTGCGGACGAGGTTTCGGTGCATGTGGTGCGTTTCTCCTTTGTTCTGTGACTGGTGGCATCAAGCGAGTAGCGACTCCCCGACGTAGCCGCCGGGGGAGGCGCCGGGCGGCACCGCGAAGAAGGCGCTGCCGACGTGCTTGATGTACTCGTTGAGGGCGTCGAGGGAGCCGAGCCGGCGCTGGATCGCGACGAACTGCTCCGGGTGACGCTGGAAGCTGATGAAGAAGAGGCCGGCTTCGAGCTCACCGAGGCTCTCGTCGACGCCGTCGGTGAAGGAGTAGCCGCGACGGAGGATGCGGGCGCCGTCGTTCTCTTGGGCCGAGGCGAGGCGGACGTGGGCGTCGACCGGGATCACCGGGTGGCCGTTGCGCTTTTGGTCAAGCGGCAGGGGCTCGAACTCCTCGCTGCCGCCGAGCGGGGCGCCGCTGTACTTGTGGCGGCCGATCGTCCGCTCCTGGTCCTGCAGCGAGGCGCGGTCCCAGACCTCGAGCAGCATCCGGATCCGGCGGGTGACCATGTAGGTGCCGCCGCGCATCCAGGCCGGGCCCTCATCGCCGACCCAGACGAAGCGGCCCATGTCCTCTGAGTCCTCGGCGCGGATGTTGGCGGTGCCGTCCTTCAGACCCATCAGGTTGCGCGGCGTGTCCTGGCTGCGGCTGGTCGAGGCGGTGCGCCCGAAGCCGAGCTGGGACCAGCGCACGACGACGACGCCGCGGCCGATCCGGGCCAGGTTGCGGATTGCGTGGAAGGCGACCTGGGGGTCGTCGGAGCAGGCCTGGACGCAGATGTCGCCGCCGCTTTCCGAGGGGTCGAGCTCGTCGCCCGGCAGGGGTGGCAGCGGCCGCAGCGCCGGCGGCCGCTTCCCGGCGAGACCCAACCCGGGCTTCTCGAACAGGCTCGGGCCGAAGCCGAAGGTGACCGTGAGGCGCGAGGGGAGGAGGCCGACCGTCTCGCCGGTGTCCTCCGGCGGCGCCAGCGGCACGTCGTTGACGTCGCCCACCATCTCGCCGGCGCACGCTTCGGCCGCCGCTACCGTCCACAGCCGCATCAGCTCGCGCAGCTCGGCGGGGTCTTCGCTCAGCAGATCGAAGGCGGCGAAGTGGAGGCGGTCCTGGGCGGCGGTCCCGATTCCCGCCTGGTGCTCGCCGTAGAAGGGGACGCTGCCGGTGCCGTCGTCCGCCTCGGCGATTCGATGGCCTACCAGGAGCCCCCCACCCCCGAAACCCACCGCCGCGGCGCCCACGCCGGCGGATGCCAGCAGGCGGCGACGGGAGATCTTGGTCAGCGGAGGCAAGGGGTCCTGGTGACTGGTGTTAGGCCACCCTAATTAGGGCGCCCGAAAACCTAGCAGGACGGTAGGGATTAAGGCGTCAGGGCAGCCAGGGCTGGGCCCACTGGCCCGTGCCGTGGACCAACTTCTCGGCCTCTTCGGGTCCCCAGGTCCCCTTCTCATACTGGTGGACGGGTCCGGGCTCTTCGAGCAGCGGCTGCACCACCCGCCAGGTCTCCTCGATCGCGCTCTGGCGGGTGAAGAGCTGGTGCTCGCCGTTGAGCGCATCGCTGAGCAGGCGCTCGTAGGGCTCAGGGTCTTCACCCTCGACCCGCTCGAAGAGGACCTGCAGGTCGGCAGGCTGGAACGCCTCCTTGCCGGCTTCCTTCGCGTAGAGGCGGATCCGCGCGCCCGCTTCGGGCTCGATCCGGATCGTCAGCTGGTTCGGTTCCGGCGTCTTGCCGGGGCCGATGCCGAGCCGCGGCGGGCGCTTGAAGAAGACGGAGACTTCGCTCACCTTCACCGGCATGCACTTGCCGGCGCGGACGAAGAACGGCACGCCCGCCCAGCGCCAGTTGTCGACCTCGAGCTCGACCGCGGCGAAGGTCTCCGTCGTCGATCCCGCCGCCACGTCCTTGACCTCGAGGAAGCCTTCGTACTGCCCGCGCACGTACTTCTTCGGGTCGGCCGCCCGCATCGCCTTGAAGAACTCGAGCTTCTTGTCGCGAACGCTGTCTGGGTGATTGCCGGTGGGCGGCTCCATGCCGACGATCCCCAGCACCTGCAGGGCGTGGTTCTGGATCACGTCGCGCATCGCCCCGACCGCGTCGTAGAAGCGCCCCCGGTCATCGACGCCGAAGTCCTCGGAGATCGTCATCTGCACGTGGGAGACGTGCTCGCGGTTCCAGACCGGCTCCAGGATCGCGTTGGCGAAGCGCAGGTAGGTGATGTCGAGAACAGGCTCCTTGCCGAGGTAGTGGTCGATGCGGAGGATCTGCTCCTCGCGCAGGACCGAGCACAGTTCGGAGTTGAGCTTGCGGGCCGACTCGAGGTCGTGCCCGAACGGCTTCTCGATGACCACGTGGGCGTTCTCGGTCAGCCCCGCCTTGCCGAGCCCTTGGACCACGGTCGCGAACAGCGCCGGCGGGATCTCCAGGTAGAAGACGGGCTGCTTCGCGTCGCCGATCGCCTCGCCGACCCGCTCGAAGGTCTTCGGGTCTTCGTAGTCGCCCTGGACGTAGGTGAGGCGCTGCGCGAGGCGGCTGAAGACGTCCTCGTCGGGGTCCCCGACGGTGGCGCCGATCGCGTCGCGCGCGTGCTGTCGCAGCTGCTCGTCGTCCCACTCGTCGATCGCGACGCCGACGATCGGGCAGTCGAGCTTGCCGCGAGCCTCCAGCCGGTAGAGCGCCCGGAAGGTCATTTTCCTCGCCAGGTCGCCGCTGATCCCGAAGATCGCCATGACGTCGGCGGCCTGGTCGGCGTGGTTGGCGGCGCCCTTGCCCATCGACCGGCAGGCTATCGTCCGGTCGTCCCTGCATCGCCACCCAGCGGAGGTCGTGAATGGAACTCGGAATCGTCGGCCTAGGCCGAATGGGAGCGAACATGGCCCGGCGCCTGATGCGCGACGGCCACCAGATCGTCGCCTACGACGTCAACCCCGACGCGGTCTCACAGCTGGAGGGCGAGGGCGCGCAGGGCGCCACTTCGCTGGAGGACCTGGCCTCGAAGCTGAGCGCGCCGCGCTCGGTCTGGGTCATGGTCCCGGCCGGCGAGATCACCGAGAAGACGGTCGAGGACGTCGCCGCCGTGCTGGAGCAGGGCGACGCGATCATCGACGGCGGCAACTCCTACTACCGCGACGACATCCGCCGCGCCGCCAAGGTCGGCGAGCAGGGGATCGACTACGTCGACTGCGGCACCAGCGGCGGCGTCTTCGGCCTCGAGCGCGGCTACTGCCTGATGATCGGCGGGCCCGACGAGGCGGTGCAGCGGCTCGACCCGATCTTCGCCAGCCTGGCGCCGGGGGTCGAGGCGGCCGAGCGCACGCCCGGCCGCGACGGCGACGTTGCGCCCTCCGAGCAGGGCTACCTGCACTGCGGCCCGAACGGGGCCGGCCACTTCGTGAAGATGGTCCACAACGGGATCGAGTACGGGGTGATGGCTGCCTACGCCGAGGGCCTGAACATCCTCAAGAACGCCAACGCCGGCAAGGTCCAGCGCGAGGCCGACGCCGAGACGGCGCCGCTCGACCACCCCGAGTACTACCAGTACGACCTCGACCTGCCGGAGGTCGCCGAGGTCTGGCGCCGCGGCAGCGTGATCGGCTCCTGGCTGCTCGACCTGACCGCGGCGGCGCTGCAGGAATCGGGCGACCTCGAGAAGTTCAGCGGCCGCGTCTCCGACTCCGGCGAGGGTCGCTGGACGGCGATCGCGGCGATCGACGAGGGCGTGCCGACGCCGGTCCTCACGACCGCGCTGCACGAGCGCTTCTACTCGCGCGGGCTTGGCGACTTCGGCGACAAAGTCCTCTCGGCGATGCGCAAACAGTTCGGCGGTCACGACGAGAAGGCGAGCTGAGCCGGTGCCAATTCAGCTCGAGGTCGCCGGCGACGAAAAGGCGGCCTCGCGCCGCGCCGCCGAGCTGATCGCCGCCGCCGGAGGAGAGGCGGATCAGGAGCGAGGCCACTTCACAGTCGCGATGAGCGGCGGTCGCTCACCCTGGGCGATGCTGGCGATCCTCGGTGAGCTCGAGGAGATGCCGTGGGACAAGACGGAGCTCTTCCAGGTAGACGAGCGCGTCGCCTCGCCCGGCAGCCCCGACCGCAACCTCACCCACATGGTCCTCGGCCTCTCGATGGGCCACCAGCCGGCGCTGCGGCCGATGCCGGTCACCCAGCGCGACCTCGAGGCCGCGGCGCGCGAATACGAATCCTCCCTGCCGGACCGCTTCGACCTCGTCCACCTCGGCCTCGGCCCCGACGGCCACACCGCCTCTCTCGTCCCCGGCGACCCGGTCCTAGAGGTAAGCGACCGCCGCGTCGCGATGACCGGGGGCGACTACCAGGGCCACCCCCGCATGACCCTCACCTACCCAGCCCTCAACGAAGCCCGCCGCATCGTCTGGCTGATCACCGGCCCCGACAAGGTCGAGCCGCTGCAGAAGCTCCTCGCCGGCGACGAATCGATCCCGGCGGGTCGGGTTCGCAACGAGAACATGATCGTCGTCGCCGACGAGGCCGCCGCGGGCTAGCCCAGCGAAAGGCCGGTTTTGATCTCGGCCAGCTTCTTCATCCGGGGGTTGTCTTTGCCGACCATCTTCTCCAGCCAGTCCTCGATTTCATCCAGGTCGAGAGGATCGGTGGCGACCAGGATCTGCTCGATGTCGAGCCAATCCTTCGGTCGGTCAAGTTGCGCCTTGCGAACAACGAGGTGCTCCGGAGAACTGAGTGGGATGGAAGCCCCGTTGAAGGGAACATGACGGATGTCTTCGCTCATGCGTTGATGCAGGGCGTCAGCTGAGAAATAGAGATGAAGAGAGTTGGATCCCCATTCCAGCCGCATCTCGTTGAATCGTTTTAGCTCGCCCTCCGCTACCCAGGTATCGATCTTCAGAGGTTTCAATGCATCGCGAACTTCGAGCCAGCGAGCGGTAGGGACGAAGACGTTGACGTCGATGTCACCCGATGAGCGCGGCTCGCCGTAATAGGCGACCGCTACCGCTCCTCCAATCGCGTGAGGTATCTCTGCCTCCAGCAGGTTCTGATGGATGTTCGACACCTTTGCGGCCAGCGAAAGCCTTCGGTGAGGATCGGGTCGCAAAGCATCGGCGAGGTCAAGCAATTCCCGCAGGACTTTCTCTCTGTCTTCCACTCCGACGCCTACCCACTGGGTGGCGGCGCGGGCCGCGGCTGAGACCAGTGCGTTCGGGTCCTGCGGACGGTCGCTGCGATCTGGGTCTAGGAGAGCGTCGAGGAGCAGACGGCGAAGCATCGGTCGCGGTCGCTCTCCGTTGGCGATCAGACGCAGGGTCTGTTGAATCGATGCATCAACTTCAGAGAGTAATGATTTGTCTACAGACACTCATCGAAAGTATCAACTCGCCGAGTCCAGCGAGACCGCGTGGTTGCCGAAGATGCGGCCGTCGGGGTCGTGCTTGCGCTTGACCTCGACCAGGCGGGTGCAGACCTCGGGCGGGAGGATGGCGTCGGTGTCGCAGGGGCGTTCGGCGAAGTTGAAGTAGCCGCCGTCGGCCGCCCACGGCTCCATCGCCTCGTGCATGCGGTCGAGGCCGGCGTTGACCGCCTCGCCCATCTCCGGGCTCATCACCATCCCGACCCCGTACATCGCCCAGCCCGCGTCGAGGTGGGAGAGGGCGCCCCCGTCTGGGTCCGGCCGGCCGAGGGCGCCGCCGAGGTGGCGCAGCTCGGTCAGCAGCAGCGGCGTGCCCGAGTCCGGGCCGGCGATGCCGACGAAGGCGTCGATCGCCTCGTCGGAGAGCTCGCGGAGGACGCGGTGGTGGCCGTTGCCTGGGACCGGCTGCTCGGGGTCCATGTGGATATGACAGAGGCCGGGGGTGGGGATCTGGCCGAAGGTGTCGAGGATCGGCTCGCCGATCTCGCGCAGCGGGGCGATCGCCGCTTCGCCCGCCGCTTGGTCGCCGATGCAGGCCGCGTCGACCACGAACAGCGCCTTCCCGCGCAGGAACTCTGGGACGTCGGGGATGTCCGGCGGCCGCAGGAAGCGGACGATCGAGGTCACGTCCTCGGAGACGCCGGCGGCCCAGTCGCGGTAGGCGCGCAGGCCCTCGGCGCCGACCTCGGCCGGGAACAGCAGCGCCCCGGCGTAGACGTTGGCGAGCGGCACCAGGTTCAGGTGCAGCGCCGTCACCACTCCGTAGTCGCCGCCACCGCCGCGCAGCGCCCAGAAGAGGTCGGGGTCACTCTCGGCGTCGACCGTCCGCGCCTCCCCGTCGGCGGTGACGATCTCCACCGCCCGCACCCGGTTGCAGGCGAACCCGTAGCGCCGGCCGAGCCAGCTGAGCCCGCCGCCGAGCGTGTACCCGGTGACGCAGACGTCGGGGGAGGAACCGGGCAGGGAGCTGAGGCCATGCGCCGCCGCCGCCTCGGCAAGCTCGACCGAGAGCACGCCCGCTTCGACCCGCGCCGTCTGCACTCCTGCATCGACCTTGACGCCGCGCATGCGCTCGGTCTTGACGAGGATCGTGTCCTCCGAGAGGCCGAGGGAGAGGGCGCCGTGGCCGCTGCCCTGCGCCGTCACCCGCAGCTCGTTCTCGGCGGCGAAGCGGACAATCGCGGCGACGTCGGCGGCGCTCTCGACAAAGGCGACGGCGGCGGGGTGCTGGTCGGCGGCGAGGTTCCAGGCCTGCCGCGCCTGGTCCCAGTCGGCGTCGTCGGGGGTGGCGAGGCGGCCGGCTATCGCCAGGGCGCTGAAGTCGGTCATGGGGTCTCCTTTGGGGTCAGCTGAAACTGGTGCGGTACACGGCGTCTCCCCTTGCCACGAAAACCGCGCCCACCATATCCGGGGGGAAGAGGCCGTGGGCGGCGACGCCGGGGTCGGCCTCCAGCCGCGCCGCGAGTGCCGCCGGGTCGTCGAGGCCGGGGCCTCGGTAGTCGGCGATGACGCCGCCGTCGGGGCTGGGCGGGACGTCCCGCAGATCTACGTCGGGACCGAGACGCTCCAGGGTCGAGGCGGCCCCGAAGCCGAACAGCTCCAGCGGCACCGGCCCCTGCAACGCCTCGACCGGCTTGCTCGAGTCGCCGATGACGATGAAACGCTCCGCCGCCGCGGCGACGATCTTCTCGCGCAGGTGGGCGCCGCCTCCGCCCTTGATCAGCCAGCCGTCGGGCGTCACCTCGTCGGTCCCGTCGATCGCGATGTCGAGTCGGGTCAGGCTGTCGAAGTCCTCGACCGGAATTCCCAGATCACGCGCCTGTTCCTCGGTCGCAACCGAGGTGGCCACGCAGCGGATCCCCTCGAGCCCGCGGCCGGCGATCGCCGGCAGCAGGTGGGCGACCGTCGAACCGGTCCCCAGGCCGACCGTCATCCCGCTCTCGACCAGCTCGGCGGCGGCCTCCGCCGCGAGTCGCTTCTCCTCGTCCGCCGAACTCACGATTGGCACGCTACCTTTCTCCAATGACTTCAAGCAGCGCAACCGCAACCGAAACCCAGGACCACAAGGTCGCCGACATCGGCCTCGCCGACTTCGGCCGCAAGGAGATCTCCCTCGCCGAGGTCGAGATGCCCGGCCTGATGCAGACCCGCGAGGAGTTCGGCGCCGCGCAGCCGCTGAAAGGCGCGCGCATCACCGGCTCCCTGCACATGACGATCCAGACCGCGGTCCTGATCGAGACCCTGGTCGCCCTCGGCGCCGAGGTGCGCTGGGCGAGCTGCAACATCTTCAGCACCCAGGACCACGCCGCCGCCGCGATCGCCGCCGCCGGCATCCCCGTCTACGCCTGGAAAGGCGAGACGCTGGAGGAGTACTGGTGGTGCACCGAGAAGGCGCTGAACTGGCCCGATGGCGAGGGCCCGAACATGATCCTCGACGACGGCGGCGACGCGACCCTGCTCGTCCACAAGGGCGTCGAGTTCGAGAAGGCCGGTGCGGTGCCTGACCCGGCCTCGGCCGAGTCGGAGGAGTTCCGGATCGTCCTCGAGACCCTGCAGCGCTCCCTCGCCGAGGACTCACAGCGCTGGACCAAGATCGCCGCCAACATCAAGGGCGTCACCGAGGAGACGACGACCGGCGTCCACCGGCTCTACCAGCTGGCCGAGACCGGCGACCTCCTCTTCCCGGCGATCAACGTCAACGACTCCGTCACCAAGTCCAAGTTCGACAACCTCTACGGCTGCCGCCACTCGCTGGTCGACGGGATCAACCGCGGCACCGATGTGATGATCGGCGGCAAGGTCGCGGTCATCTGCGGCTACGGCGACGTCGGCAAGGGATGCGCCTCCAGCCTCCGCGGCCAGGGCGCCCGCGTGATCGTCACCGAGATCGACCCGATCTGCGCCCTGCAGGCGGCGATGGAGGGCTACGAGGTGCGCAAGCTCGACGACGTGGTCGAGAGCGCCGACATCTTCGTCACCGCCACCGGCAACAAGGACATCATCACGATCGACCACATGCGGCGGATGAAGCACAACGCGATCGTCGGCAACATCGGCCACTTCGACAACGAGATCGAAATGGCGACGCTGGAAGAGTCCGACGCCAAGCGGGTGGAGATCAAGCCGCAGGTCGACGAGTGGACGTTCCCCGACGGGCACGCGATCATCGTCCTCTCCGAAGGGCGGCTGCTGAACCTCGGCAACGCCACCGGCCACCCGAGCTTCGTGATGTCGAACTCGTTCACCAACCAGGTGATCGCCCAGATCGACCTCTTCGGCCACCGCGACGACAAATACGGCGGCGAGCCGGCGGTCTACGTGCTGCCCAAGCACCTCGACGAGAAGGTCGCCCGCCTGCACCTGGCAGCGCTCGGCGTCGACCTCACCGAGCTGACCCCAGAGCAGTCGGCCTACCTCGGCATCCCGGTCGAGGGCCCCTACAAGTCGAACCACTACCGCTACTAGCGACCTCGCCGAGTTTTAGTCTCGGCGGATGGACCCGAGGCTCTGGATCTCCTCCAGCGGTGAGGCACCGCACTCCGTTGCGCTGACGGCGGAGCGGACGGTGGTCGGTCGCTCGCCCGAGGCCGACGTCGTCCTCGAGGACGAAGCGGTCTCCTGGAACCACCTCGAAGTCGAGCGCCGCGGCGACGTCCTGATGGCGACCGACCTCGACAGCCGCAACGGCACCGCGTTAAACGGAGAGCCGCTGGACCGCCCGCGGCGCCTGCGCGACGGCGACACTCTGATCGTCGGCACCTACCGCTTGGAAGTGAAGACGGGATCGGTGACGCCGGTCGGCGCAACCGTCGCCGCCAGCGAGCCCGCCGTCGCCCTCAACGAGGAGGAGCGGGCGACCGCCGCCGCCCTCGTCGCCCCCTACCGCAACGAGGGCGCCTTCGCCGGCCGCCCCGCCACCCGCGCCGAGATCGCCGCCGAGCTCCACGTCTCCGAGCGCACCGCCCAACGCCGCCTCGACGCCCTCGCCGCCAAACTCGACGTCCCTGGCGACCTCGGTCGCGACCGCCCGAGGCAGATCGCGGCGCGGGTCATCGAGCTGGGCTTGGACCGGCCGCGCTGATGAAGCGAGCGCGGGCGCAGGTCCTCGCTCTGGCAGTCGCTCTCAGCAGCTTAGGAGCGACGACCGCCGGCGCGATGCCGGTGGAATGGGGGCCGGTCTATGCGAAAACCAAGGAGAGCGAAGTCGGGCCGCCGGTGGGAGGTCTCTACCTGCTCGACGGCAAGCACCCGCGACGGATCACCTACGACCCTGCCGATCGCGAACCGGACGTCTCCCGGGTCGGGCTGATCGCCTTCGTCCGCGGCGGCGACGTGTACCTGGTGAGCCCGGATGAAGGCCGGGTCCTCCGCGTCACCTCCGGTCCGGAGATCGACGAGCGGCCGATCTTCTCGCCTGACGGACAAAGCCTCGTCTTCACCCGCCGTGCCTCGACGGGCGCCCCTCGCGATCTCTTCACCGTCGATTTCGCCAATGGCCCGGGCCCGGTTCCGGTGGCGACGACGCCCGACGACGAGTCCGAAGCGGACTTCTCGCTCGACGGCGGCCTCATCGCCTTCGTCGTCAGGAAGCCGGGGGTTGACACGGGGGACATCTATTCGGCACGGCTGAATGGCAGCGGCCTGACGCCGCTCACTCAGACCGGCGCCGACGAGCGCCATCCGCTTTACGTGTCCGGCGGCATCTCCTTCGACCGGTCGGTTCCGGGTCGTCCGGCGGTGTACCTCATGCGCCGCAGCGGCAGGGACGTGAAGCGCCTGGTTGCGAGGAAGGGTGGGGCGACGACCGCAGCGGTGACCCCGAGCGGTCGGGTGCTCGTCTTCCGCAGCGGCGGCAGCTTCTGGGCGAAGCGGCTGTCTCCGCCGACCCGCGGCGTCAGGCGGCTGAGCGGGTCGTACGGTGCGACCGAGCTGGCGGTCTCGATCGACAACCGCCGCGCCGCCTTTCTCCTCTACTTCGACGAAGACCACGGGATCGCCGTCGTCGATCTGGTCGGCGGCGGCTTCCTCTTCACCGCCGAGACTTACGGCGAACTCGAAGGCGTCTCCATCGACCCCCTGTTGGGCTGGTAGCGGCCGTGCACCGGCTGTCGTTGGCCCGCACGCCTCCAGATCTGAGCATGAGTGCATCGACTCACTCACCCGAAATGAGGTAATCAAACCCCTTCTGGGAACACGAACGTCTGCTAAGTTCCGGCACCTGTAGAAAAGGCTCGCCTGGGGGGGCGAGAAGGGAGGGGTTCACATGGCAGGTCGTTCTCGCACACTCGGTAGCTGGCTGTTCCTCGGCAGTTTCACCGTCGCATTCGCGTTGCTCGTCCTCTTCGTCGCTCTGGCCGACGCGGTCGCACCGGCGGTAACCGTCGAGAACGCCTCCGACGTCTCCTACGCCTCCGCCCACGTGGAAGGAACCGTCGACCCGCAAGGGGTCGAAACGTTCTGCCACTTCGAGTTCATCAGCCAGGCCCAGCTCGACGAAAATGCCGGCAACGGTTTCTCCGAATGGGAAGGCGCGGGCAGCGCCCCCTGCGATGTCGAACCAGTTACCGGCAGCGGCTCACAGCCAGTGGAAGCCGAGCTGCAGGGTCTTGCTGCGGCGACCGTCTATCACCTGCGCCTGATCGCCTCCAATGCCGACGGCACCGAAGCCGCGAACGCCTCCACCTTCACCACCCTCACCGGAAACCCCCCGGCGGTGACGATCGGCACCGCAAGCGCGGTCACCGCGCGGACCGCTCACATCTCCGGCACGGTCGACCCCGAAGGGGGGACCGTCGACCCGGTCGTCGGCGTTCTGCCGATCTCCTGGCAGCTCGAGGTCGCGCGCGCGTCCGAACCCGGCGCCTGGCAATCGGTTGGGAGCGGGACGATCGAAGGCGCGCCGGCCGAAGGAAGCACTCCGATTGCCGTCGAAGCGACTTTTGAAGGTCTCGATCCCGCCACCGAATATGACTTCCGCCTTGTCGCCTCCTACCCGGGAGGTCAGGTTGCCTCAGACGAAAACGGCTTCCTGACCGAAGCCGACGCGCCCTCGGCGTCGGGCATCTCCGTCACCGAAGTCCTTAGCTCCGCGGCGACGCTTAACGCCTCCGTGAACCCTGGCGGAGCGTCGACGTCCTACCACTTCGAGTACCTGACCCGGGCTGCCTTCGAAGCGGCCGGCGACTCGTTCGCCGGCGCCCAGCAGACGCCGGAGTCCGCGCCGATCGGGTCGGACATCGTCGATCACCCGGTCTCCGTGCAGATCACCGGATTGGAGCAGGACACCTCCTACCGCTTCCGCCTCGTCGCGACCAACGCGAAAGGCGTTGCCACCACCTCGGTCGGGGCGCTGCGCACCGCGGCACCGGCGGCGGCCGGGGACGACTGCCCGAACGCAGCGGTGCGGGCGCAGCAGGATTCCGGCTACCTGCCTGAATGCCGGGCCTACGAGATGGTCAGCAACCCCGGCCTCGGTCTCGGCGACGCCTCCCGGGTTCCCGCCATGTCCAACGATGGCACCATCGTCGCCTACACGGCCCCGCTGCCCGACGAAATCTCCTTGGGCGGCGGCACCGTCACGATCGGGGTGGCCCGTCGCGGCCCGTCCGGCTGGTCGCGGGAAAGCGGCGATCCCTCCACCTATGGCTCGCTGACCGGAAACCTCGGGCTGACCGAGCCGATCGCGTTCTCCCCGGACTTCACCAAGGAGCTGGTGAACACCAATCTTCCGGCTGACCCGAACGACCCCGACAACAAAGAAGACTATTACGCGGTCGACGTCGGTCAGGGCACCTCGACCCTGATGACCCAGGGCCTCGTCTCCTTCCCGTTCAAGCCGCTCGGCGCCTCCCCCGACCTGAGCCGGGTCATCTACTCGGTGACCGCCGACAACTCGGAGCTCGGGATCTTCGCCAGCGACGGGACCGACAAAGAACTGATCAGCGTCGACGAGAACGGCGACCCGTTCTTCAACCCCACCCCGGCGGGCTCGGCGGCTGACCGCGGCCTCAACGTCGGCGTCGGCCCCGGCAGCCATCGGCCGTTCGTCGCCCACGGCGGCGTCCACGCCGTCTCCGAAGACGCGCAGCGGGTCTACTTCTACGGTAGCGCCGAAACCGTCACCGGTCTCGGAGAAGCCGGCTCCCTCTACCTGAACGACCATGGGACGAGCACGGCGATCGCCCCCGTGGCGCTCTTCCTCTCGGCCGCGGCGGACGGCAGCTCCGCCTACTTCGCCTCGCTGGAAGAACTTGCGCCCGGGGCCGGGCCCGGCGGCGGGATCTACCGCTACGACGTCGCCAGCGAAGAGATCACGCTGATCGTCCCGGCAACCGACCCGGGCGGCCTCAACCTCTCCAGCGCGATGGCCTCCAACGATCAGACCCACCTCTACTTCACCTCCAACAACGCCTTGGCGGGCGATGCGGTGGCGGGTGAGTGGAACGCCTACGTCTGGACCGAGGCTGGCCTCCGGTTCATCGCCAAAGTCGAAGAACCCGACAAGTTCGAACGGGTCGGCCTCGACGGCGGCTACGCGGTCCTGCTCTCGAACGCCTCGATCGACGGCGCCCCCAACAATGGGCACCGCGCGGTCTACGAGTACGTCTACGCCACCGACGAGACCCTCTGCGTCTCCTGTCGTCCCGACGGATCGCTGTCGCACGGCGGGGCCTCGATCGAAGACCAGCCGTTCAACATCCCCAACTCTCCCTCGACCCAGAGCCGGGCCCTGGCCGAAGACGGGCGAGTCGTCTTCAACAGCCGCGACCGGCTGACGTCGGAGGACGAATCGACCGGGCAGGACGTCTATATCTACAACCAGGGCAGGGTCGGCCTGCTCTCCTCCGGCGAGGAACTCACCGACTCCTACGTCGGGGACGTCAGCGACGACGGCAGGCACGTCGCCATCATCACCCGCGGCGCCTTGCTGGGTGTAGATCGAGACCCCCGCGAATTCGACATCTACGACGTCGCCTCGGAAGGCGGATTTCTCGAACCGCCACCGCCTCCGGCGCCGTGCAGCGGCGAAGAATGTCGCGGACCAAGCTCGAGTGCTCCGGACCAGGTCGCGGTTCCGACCGCTGGGCTCATCGCGCCCGAAAAGGCGCGGGAATGCCGGCGCGGCAAGGTTCGCAGGCACGGCCGCTGCGTGAAGAAGAAGCACCACGGAAAGAAGCACAAGCCGCGGAGGCACAGCGCGAAGCGGGATGGCTCGAACAAGGGGGGGACGGGCCGATGAAGGCGCGGAATCTGATCACGACCCTGGTCCTGTCGATGGCGTTCGCGGCGCTCGGTGCCGGCGCGGCCGCCGCCGACATCTACGAATCCGACAAATTCGGGATCGAAGAGTTCGATGTGACCTTCGCGGAACCGCTTGGCGGCTCGCCGACCGCGGCGGGGGGGCACCCCGACCTGCGGGTGGTCCTGAACCTGAACCAGCGGCTTGGCGTCGACGATTTCGGCCAGCCCGCTGAAACGACCGCCGGCCAGGTCCGCGACATCGAGGTCGGGATGCCGGCGGGTCTCGTCGGCAACCCGCGCGCGGTCCCGACCTGCAACATGGAAGACATCATCGCCGGCGAAGGATTCTGCAACCCGGCCGCCCAGGTCGGGGTCTTTGAGTATCAGGGCTTCGAATGGCCGATCTACAACCTCGAAACTCCCGACGAGCAGACCGCGGTGCTCGCGGTGTTCATCTTCGGGGTGCCGGGCAAGATCGTGATCAGCCCTCGAACCGATGGGGACTATGGGCTCAACGCCCAGCTTGCGAAGATCAACCAGGCGCTGCCGCTCGCGAAAAGCGTGCTGACGATCTGGGGGAACCCGGCCGATCCGGTCCACGATCCCCAGCGCTTTTTCGGGTTCTTCCAGCCGAACGCTCCCGCGCGCATCGCGGTCAAGGCCTTCCTCAGCCTCCCGACCCGCTGCGAAGAGCTGACCACGACGGTTCGCGCCGACTCCTGGCAGGACCCGGGGGTCTGGAAAGAAGCTTCCTCGACGACGCCGGCCCCGGAAGGCTGCGACAAACTGCCGTTCGAGCCGACCCTCGATGCGCGGCCCACGGCCGGCAGCGCTGATTCCCCCTCGGGGTTCGCGGCGACGTTGCGCCTGCCGCAGAACACGACCAAACCCAACAGGCCCTCGACAGCCGCGCTGAAGACCGCGACGGTGACGCTGCCCGAGGGCCTCGTCGTCAACCCCTCCGCGGCCAACGGCCTCGACGCTTGCGGTCCGGCGCAGATCGGCCTCATGACCCCGGTTGGCGTCGGCGCTCCGCGCTTCGATCGCCGCCCCGCCGCCTGCCCGGCGGCTTCGAAGATCGGCACCGCGGAGATCGTCACCCCGGTCTTCGAAAAGTCGTTGACCGGCGCCGTCTACGTGATGGCGCCCGACCAGAACCCGTTCGGCACTCTGCTCGGGCTCTACGTAGTGGTCGAAGGGCGCGGCCTCGTGATCAAGCTCGCCGGCAAGGTCGAAGCGAACCCGAGCAACGGGCAGCTGACGGCGACCTTCGACGAAAACCCGCAGCTGCCGTTCGAAGAGTTCAAGCTCGACCTCCAAGGCGGTCCGCTGGGAATCCTGAGGACTCCGGCGACCTGCGGCAGCTTCACCACGGACTCCACCCTGACGGCGTGGTCGGCTCCGGCGACCCCCGCGGTGCAGAGCAGCAGCCAGTGGTCGATCACCCAGGGACCGAAGGGTTGCGCCTCCTCCGAGGCGCAACTCCCCAGCAGGCCGAGCTTCGAGGCGGGGTCGACGAGCACCCTCGCCGGGGCCTACTCGCCCTTTGTCCTGAGGCTGGCTCGCGAAGACGGGACCCAGGAACTGACGGGAATCGACGCCACCCTGCCGAAGGGGCTGCTTGCCAAGCTTGCGGGCATCCCCTACTGCGGTGATGCCGCCCTGGCCGCGGCAGCCGCCAAGCCGGGCCACGCAGAGCAGACCGCCGCGAGCTGTCCGGGCGCGGCTGAGGTCGGCTCGGTCACGGTCGGCGCCGGTGCCGGCTCGAGTCCCTTCTACGCCCCCGGCAAGGCCTACCTCGCCGGCCCCTACAAGGGTGCCCCGCTCTCCCTGGCCGTGATCGTCCCCGCGGTCGCCGGGCCCTTCGACCTCGGCACCGTGGTCGTCCGCAACGCCCTCTTCATCGATCCGGAAACCGCCCAGGTGCACGCCGTCTCCGACCCCTTCCCGACGATCCTCGAGGGGATCCCCCTGGATCTCCGCTCGGTCGACCTGCGCCTGAACCGCCCGCAGTTCACCAAGAACCCGACCAACTGCAACCCGTTTGCGATCGCCGGTTCCGCGGCCTTGCTCAGCGGCCAGAGCTCTCCCCTCAGCAGCCGCTTCCAGGTCGGCGGGTGCGAGCGGCTCAAGTTCAAGCCGAAGCTCCGCATCTCCCTCAAGGGCAAGATGAACCGCACCGGCAACCCGGCCCTGAAGGCGGTGCTGAAGGCACCGAAGGATCAGGCCAACATCGCCAAGACGACGGTGGTCCTGCCGCCGGTGATGTTCATCGACCAATCCCACATCAACAACCCATGCACCAGGGTCCAGTTCAACGCGAACGAGTGCCCGGCGGGATCAATCCTCGGCAAGGCGACGGCCTACACGCCGCTACTCGACAAACCCCTCTCCGGTCCCGTCTACTTCCGCTCCAACGGAGGCGACAGGGAACTGCCGGACCTGGTGGCCGACCTGAAGGGTCAGATCCGCGTCACCCTGGTCGGCTTCATCGACACCGCTAAATCAGGCGGAGTGCGGACCCGCTTTGCGAATGTCCCCGACGCCCCGGTCTCCAAGTTCGTGATCAAGCTCGCCGGCGGCAAGAAGGGCCTGATCGAGAACAGCAAAAACATCTGTTCCTTCACCCCCAAGGCGAAGGTGCAGATGACCGGGCAGAACGGGAAGACCGCCAATACGAATCTGAAGCTGGGGACGAGCTGCGGGAAGAAGAAGCCGAAGAAGTAGCCGAGCCGAATCAACTAATCTTATCCTCACTGATGGTAAGAAGGATAAGCTTAAGTAACTTCGGTTGATATGGACCCCGTCTCGAACCCGTTCTCGCCTGGCGCCGGTACGCCTCCTCCCGCCTTCATCGGTCGTGCCGACCTCGTGACCTCCTATGAAATCGCTCTCAATCGAACGATCGCGGGGAGGCCTGGCAAGAGCATCATGCCGATCGGCTTGAGAGGGGTGGGCAAGACGGTTCTTCTCAATAGGTTCGTGGAGATATCGGAAGACAAAGAGATGGTGGCTTCATTCATCGAGGCCCCGGAGACCGGTGACTTCAAGCGTCTGCTTGCGGCGAAGCTCCGTTCGATCTTGCTCGAATTGGATCGAGGCTCCGTTTCACAAGCGGTGAAACGTGCGCTGGGGGCACTGAAATCGTTCAGCTACAACCTGCCTGAAGGTGGGTCGATTTCCCTCGACATCGATCCGCTGGCCGGGACGGCCGACTCCGGGGTCTTGTCGGAGGACATCACGGACCTGCTCGTGGAGACTGGCCGCGCGGCCCTCGACCGCCGGCGCGGGCTCCTTCTCGCAATCGACGAGGTTCAGTACCTGGAGGGCGAAGAGTTGGCTGCGCTGATCAGCGGCATCCATCGGACTGTCCAGCTGAAGCTCCCGGTGATCTTGGTCGGGGCGGGTCTTCCCCAGCTGCCCGGGCTGGCGGGGAACGCAAAGTCATACGCTGAGCGTCTCTTCAACTTCCCTGAGATCGGCTCATTGGAGGACAGTGAAGCCAAGGAAGTCCTATCGGTGCCGGCGGCGGCGGAGAGCGTCGAATTCTCCGGTCCTGCCCTGGATCGGATCTTGGATTTCACCAAGGGGTATCCGTACTTCCTGCAGGAGTGGGGCTACCACGTCTGGAATGCCGCCCCGTCCTCGCCGATCGACCTGGGCCACGTCGATGAAGCTGCCGGGCATGTGAGGGAGCAGTTGGATGAGAATTTCTTTCGAGTGCGGATGGATCGCTTGACTCCCGCCGAGAAGTCCTATCTCGGAGCGATGGCTGCTCTGGGCCCTGGCCCGCATCGGTCCGGAGATATAGCCGCCCGCCTTGGGGTGAAGGTGGAGAGCGTCGCGCCGCGCCGTTCTGGCCTGATCAAGAAGGGAATGATCTACAGCCCCTCGCATGGCGACACCGCTTTCACGGTCCCCCTCTTCGACGACTTTCTCAGGCGTTCCGGGGCCTAGCGTTTCCCGCCTCGACCCCTGACCCGTACCGGGCCAGAAGCGTCCCGATGAGTGCACCGGCTGTCATTGGTCGGCACGGCTCCGGAACCGAGCATGGGTGCATCGACTCACTCACTTGCTCGGAAAGGAGCACCATGATGTTCAAGAAGACCCTGATCGCACTGTCCGCGCTGCTCGCCCTCGTTCTGCCTGCAGCGGCCTCGGCGGCGTCCAACACGGGCGCGGTCGTCTTCTCGAAATCCTCGAAAGTCGGGGACGAGCTCAAAGGCGGGCTCTTCGCCGTCAAAGAGGGCCGGCTGAACCAGCTGACCGAAGACCCAACCGACACCGAACCGAACTTCTCGCCGGACGGACGCACGATCGCCTTTGCCCGCGGCGGTGACATCTATTCGGTGCGGCCCGACGGCTCTGGCCAGCGGCAGCTGACGAGTGGCCCCGAGGTCGACTCGCTGCCGAAGATCAGCCCCAACGGCAAATACGTCGTCTTCGAGCGGCGCGGCGCCCTCGGCGGCGCCTCGAGCCTCTACACGGTCGGTGCCACCGGCGGCGGCCTGCGGGCGCTGACCAGCGGCGGGGACGACCGCGAAGCGGCCTTCGCCCCCGACGGCAAAGCGATCGTCTTCGTCCGCGCCACCGCGCTCAAAGGCGACGCCAATGACGACGTCTACTCGATCCGCCCGACCGGCTCCGGCCTCACCCGGCTGACCAAAACCGGCACGATCGACGAGTTCGCGCCGCGCTTCTTCGCCGCCGGCGTCATCTTCAGCCGCGGCGAGAGCAGCCCCGGCCCGGCCGCCTACGCCGACATCTACACGATGCGCCTCAACGGCACCCGGGTCAAAGAGCAGGTCCGCGGCGTCGGCTCCGCCTACGTCGAAGACGTCTCGCCGAACGGCAAGATCCTGATCTTCCGCCGCGCCCAGGGCCTCTGGGTGAAGAAGATCGGCCCGACCAAAGCGCGCAAGCTGAGCGAGCTGCCCGACCAGTCGGATACGACCTCGGTCTTCTCCTCCGACGGCAAGCGCGTGGCCGCCTTCGTCACCGTCGAAGAGCAGCAGCAGCTGGTCTCGATCAACGTCGAAACCCGGCGCCAGACCCAGCTCGCCTCCGGACACGACTTCGACGAAGGCGAAGGCACCGTCCTCGGCCCGGTCATCGACTGGCAGCCGGTGCCGCAGCGGCGCTAAGGCATTCGCCTGTTCCTTTTCGTTGCTAGACACCGAAAAGGAACAGGTCGACGGGTATCCGTCCCCCATCCGGCGATATAAGTGCCGGGTGGGGGACTTTTCCATTGGTGCAGAAGTCACCGGCTACCGTGTCGAAGAGCAGATCGCGCGTGGCGGCATGGGCGTCGTCTACCGCGCCACCCATCTTGGCCTCGATCGGCCGGTGGCCCTGAAGGTGATCGCGCGGGAGCTCGTCGACCGGCCCGGCTTCCGCGAGCGCTTCCTCCGGGAGAGCCGGCTGGCGGCGCGGCTCGAGCACCCTGCCGTGGTGCCGGTCTACGACTCGCGCGAGGTCGACGGCGAGCTGATCGTCGCGATGCGGCTCGTCAAGGGAGGCGACCTGCGGCGGCTGATCGACCGCGACGGCCCGCTGCCCCCGCAGCGGGCGATCAACCTCCTCGCCCAAGTCGCCGACGCTCTCGACGCCGCCCACACGGCGGGGATCGTCCACCGCGACGTCAAGCCGCACAACATCCTGATCGAAGGCGACCGCGCCTACCTCTCGGACTTCGGCCTCGCCAAAGCCGTCGACGAAAGCGGCGCCGGCTCGAGCGCCTCGGTCGTCGGCACCGCCCAGTACATGTCGCCGGAGCAGTGGCGCGGCGACTCGATCGGCCCCGCCGCCGACGTCTACTCGCTCGGCTGCGTCCTCTACGAGGCGCTGACCGGGATCGCCCCCTTCAAGCGGGCCGAAACCGAATCCGAGCCGCGGATGCCGCACGGGGTCGAGGCGGCGATCCGCCGCGCCGTCGCCAAGGACCCCGCGCAGCGCTACGCGACCGCCACCGCCCTGATCGCCGCCGCCCGCGCCGCCGAGGGCTCGGAGGTGCGGCCGACCGCCGTCCTCTCCCACGACCAGAGCGAGCGCACCACCGTCCCCAACCACTCCCAGAGCTTCTTCGGGCGCCTGGGAGGGAGGGCGACCGTCTGGCTCGCCGGCGGGGCGTTGATCGTCGTCGCGGCGATGGCCGCCGCCGTCCTCTTCCTGCTGCTCGGCGACGAGGGCCCGGAGGTCTCCGACCCGGTCAAGGTCGGAACGCCGCCGCTGCGGATCGCCGCCGGGGCGAAGGCGGTCTGGGTGACGAGCGAAAAGGACGGGACGCTGACCAAGCTCGATCCGGAGACGGGAGAAATTCTCGGGGAGCCGCGCAACCTCGGCGCCGGCATCTCCGGCGTCGCGATCGGCAGCAACTGGACCTGGGCGACGAACTCAAAGACGGGGAAGCTGCTCCGCCTCGACCCGAAGAGCGGCCGCGTCCTCAAGGCGATCGACCTGCCCGGCGAACCCGGGCCGCTCGCCCTCGGCGGCGGCCGCGTCTGGGTCGCCGACGAGGGCGGCAAGGGGATCACCGCGGTCAACGCCGAAGCCGGCGAGGTCTACAAGCGGGGCGTGCCGCCGCAGGCGCAGAAGCTGCGGCTGGCCTGGGGCGCGCAGGGCCTCTGGGTGACGATCGCCGACGCCAACGCGCTCCGCCGGGTCGACCCGCGCACCCTCCGCGCCGAAGATCCGATCCGGGTCGGCCCTGGCCCCGCCGGGGTCACCGTCGCCGGCGGCTTCGTCTGGGTTGCCGCCAGCCGGCAGGGCGCGGTGACCAAGGTCAACCCCGCGCTCCGAGCAGCCGATGGCTCGATCTCGGTCGAGGGTCACCCCGGCGGCATCGACGGCGGCACCAGCGCCGTCTGGGTCGCCGACCGGGAAGCCGACGCGGTGCGGAAGATCGACCTCGAGAGCGGCGAGGTCGACGGCGCCCCGATCGAGGTCGGTCCCGAACCGGGCGCGGTCGCCATCGGTGGCGACGCGGTTTGGGTCGCAAATAACGGGGATGGCACCGTCACCCGGATCGAGCCGTAGGCTCAGCCGCGCTCGTATCCCTCGAGGGCGTAAGCGTTCAGGAACTGGCGCCCCCGGAAGGCGGCACGGTCCGCCTCGCCCAGCTCGGCGAGGCCGCACACCTCGTCCCATTGCCCTTCGATCGTCTCGAGCTGGTGGTCGACGATCTCCCTCGCCTCCATCTCAGAGAGTTGGTAGGTCCCGGCGCGATCGACGCAGCCGGCGACCTGGCTCATCCGCCACCCGTCCCTGCCAATCGCCATCAGCTGCGCCGCCTCGCCGCCGCTGCGCAACTGCGGGCAGATGTCATATGCGGGGGTGAGAGCGAGCGCCTCGCCGTCCCAGAAGGCAGCGTGGTTGCGGGGGTGGTCGTCGGTGTTGCTGCAGAGGATGTTGAAGACGATTCGAGAGAAGAGCTCGTGCAGGGTCGGCTTCGCCTCGGTGAAGCGCGCGCGTACCTGGTCGGCCAGGTCTGCGTAGCTGCCGTAGCGAGCGCCCGCCTCGTCCAGTCCGAGGAGCGTAAGCGCCGAGACCATCGCCCGGCGATGTCCGGCTCCAGGCCGGTCGAAGCGCTCGACAAGGAGCGCGTCGCGTCCGTGGGCGACGGCCAGGCTCACCGGCGGCACCTCGAGTCCGACCCGCCGCGCCAGCTCCATCGCCAGGAACTCTCCCTTGACCACGGGATAGGTGTCGGTCGTAGAGCTGAACTTCGCGATCAGCTTTCTCCCGCCGTCGTCCAGCAGCGCCTTCGGCCGTGCGCCTCCGACCGAGCTACCGTGCAGGAGCGCCTGGTCGAGTTCGGGCGAAAGCGGGATTCCCTTTTCGACCCGTTCCGCCGACTCCGCCAGTTCGTCCATGGTCGCGTGCTCCATCGCCCGCGGGACGTACTCAGTCGCCGAGGTCTGGAAATCGAGGGCGCCGATGCGATCTGAGCCGGACTCGATCAGGTAGGTAAGTGGACCCAGCTCTGCGGTGTCGGCGTCTGCTCTGCCGGTCAGCCGGTTGAGGATCACCCGTTGGCCCCAAGCGTCGGGTCCGGCATCGGCGATGCAACCCGGCATCTCACCCACCCGTGGGGATATTTGGTTCGGTTCGAGCGGCAGCTCCGGCAGGAAGAGCGGGATCGCATCCTCGCGCTCGAGGTAAGAGCGTCCGTAGGTGAAGTTGACGGGCGGACCGACGGGGTCCAGGCGGCCGGCGACGACAGGCTCGGTTGCTTCGGGCAGCCAGACCCAGACGAAGACCTGCTGGGGCTCAGAAGTCATTGTCGATCTCAGCGGGCTTACGCACGAGCTGAGGCAGGACGGCGAGACGGTCGTCGACCCGCGCTGCTTCCAGCGACAGGCGCGAGGGGTCCTCGTGGAAGAGCGCCACTCCGGTTAGCGTTGCCGCCTCGAAGGCGGCCCCGAGGCCGACTCCGGGATCGCCCCGCTCGATCTTCCGCATCGTCACGACGCCCACTCCCACCCGGTCGGCGAGCTCCGCCAGGGTCCAGCGCCGTTCCCGCCGGCCTAGGCGGATGCGGGCGCCGAGCAGTTCGGCAGCCTCTACGGTGCGCGGAGAGTAGTTGGTCGGCCTTTTCATGAACGATATTTTAACATCGATATGGCCTTTACATCGATATTTAAATATCTATTTGGAGGAGGACCACGAGCGCAGGCAGAGCGAGCGCACACCTTCGGTTCTTTCTGTAGCCGATTGATGGCGCGTTGCGGCTAGGATCGGCCTCCATGACCCAGGACATCGATCAGCTCGCAATCAACACGATCCGCACCCTCTCGATGGACGCCGTCCAGAAGGCGAACTCCGGCCACCCGGGGACGCCGATGTCGCTGGCGCCCGTCGCCTACGAGCTCTGGCAGAACCACCTCCGCTACGACCCGGCCAACCCGATCTGGCCGAACCGCGACCGCTTCGTGCTCTCCGCGGGCCACGCCTCGATGCTCCTCTACTCGATGCTCTTCCTCGCCGGCGTCCGCAAGGTCGACGAGGACTACAACATCACCGACGAGCCGGCCTGCGGCCTCGACGAGATCGAAAGCTTCCGCCAGCTGCAGTCGCGCACCCCTGGCCACCCGGAGTACCGCTGGACGACCGGCGTCGAGACCACCACCGGCCCGCTCGGCCAGGGCGTCGGCACCTCGGTCGGGATGGCGATGGCCTCGAAGTGGCTGGGCGCGACCTACGGCGCCGACCTCTTCGACTTCGACACCTACGCGGTCGCCGGCGACGGCTGCCTGCAGGAGGGGATCTCCCACGAAGCCGCCTCCCTCGCCGGCCACCTGAAGCTCGACAACCTCTGCTGGATCTTCGACAACAACCACATCTCGATCGACGGCGACACGGCGCTGGCCTTCTCCGACGACGTGCTCAGCCGCTTCGAGGGCTACGGCTGGAACGTGCTGCGCGTCGGTGACGCCAACGACACCCAGCTGCTCGGCCGCGCCTTCAACGAGTTCAAGGCTGAGACCGGCCGCCCGACCCTGATCGTCGTCGACAGCCACATCGGCTGGGGCTCCCCGAACAAGCAGGACACCGAGTCCGCCCACGGCGAACCGCTCGGCGAAGAGGAGATCGAACTGACCAAGGAGGCCTACGGCTGGCCGAAGGACGCCAAGTTCCTCGTCCCCGACGGGGTCCGCGAGCGCTTCGACGAGGTAATCGGCAAGCGCGGCGCAGATCTCAGCTCTGCCTGGCAGCAGAAGCTCGACGCCTCCGAGCACGCCTCCGAGCTGAAGATGCTGCAGCACCGCGGCCTCCCCGAGGGTTGGGACACCGACCTGCCGAGCTTCGAGGCCGACGAAGAGAAGGGGCTCGCGACCCGCAAGGCCTCGAACAAGGTCCAGAACGCGATCGCCGAGCGGGTGCCGTGGCTGATCGCCGGCTCCTGCGACCTCACCGACTCGACCTCGGTCCGGCTCAGCGACGCCGACCAGTACGAGCCGGGCAGCTACGACGGCCGCCAGGTCCACTTCGGGATCCGCGAACACGCCGCCGCCGCCGCCTGCAACGGGATGTCGACGGCGAAGCTGCGCCCGCTCTGGTCGACCTACCTCACCTTCTCCGACTACGGCCGCGCTGCGATCCGCCTCTCGGCCCTGATGGAGCTGCCGGTCGTCCACCTCTTCACCCACGACTCGATCGGGCTGGGGGAGGACGGTCCCACGCACCAGCCGATCGAGCAGCTGATGGCGCTGCGGGCGATGCCGCACCTCGACGTGATCCGCCCCGCCGACGCCAACGAGGTGACCGAGGCCTGGAAGATCGCCCTCGACCGCACCCACTGCCCCGTCGCGATGGTGATGACCCGCCAGACCGTGCCCGTCTTCGACCGCTCCAAGTACGCCTCCGCCGAGGGCGTGCAACGCGGCGGCTACGTCCTCGCCGACCCCGAGGAGGGGGACCCGGAGCTGATCCTGATCGCCACCGGCAGCGAGGTCCAGCTCGCCCTCGGTGCCCACGAGCGGCTCGCCGCCGACGGTATCCGCAGCCGCGTCGTCAGCCTCCCCTGCTGGGAGATCTTCGAGAAGCAGGACCAGTCCTACCGCGACGAGGTTCTGCCGCCGGACGTCGTCGCCCGGGTCTCCATCGAGGAGGGCTCGACCCTCGGCTGGGAGCGCTACGTCGGTAGGGAGGGCGCGATCATGGGTATGAGTACCTTTGGACAGTCGGCACCGTTCGCGGACGTCGAGGCCGAGTTCGGGTTCACCGTCGACAACGTCACCAAGGTGGCGCGCGAGGTCGCCCAGCGGGCGGCCAAATCAACGACTTAGGAGGCTCGAGATGAAGCCGACGCAGCGCCTGCACGAACTGGGCCAGAGCCTCTGGCTCGACAACATCACCCGCCCGATGCTGCGGGACGGGGTGCTGGAGGGCTACATCCGCGACCTCTCGGTCACCGGGCTGACCTCCAACCCGTCGATCTTCGACAAGGCGATCGGCGCCGGCGACGCCTACGACGAGCAGATCGCCGAGGAGGCCCCGAAGGCCGCCGCCGGCGAGGGCGTCGGCGCGACCGAGACCGAGAAGATCTTCTTCGAGCTGGCGCTGGCCGACCTGCGCGACGCCTGCGACCTCTTCGCCGACGTCCACCGCCGCACCGCCGGCGTCGACGGCTTCTGCTCGCTCGAGGTCTCGCCCCTGATCGCCGACGACGCCGCGGCGACGATCGAGGAGGCGAAGGCGCTCCACGCCAAGGGCGAGCGCGACAACCTCTACATCAAGATCCCCGGTACCCAGGCGGGGCGCGAGGCGATCGAGGAGTCGATCTTCGCCGGCATCCCGATCAACGTCACCCTGCTCTTCGACGACAAGCAGTACCTCGGCGCCGCCGACGCCTACATGCGCGGAATCGAGCGGCGGATCGAGGCCGGGCTGGACCCGCACGTCCCCTCCGTCGCCTCGCTCTTCATCAGCCGCTGGGACGTGGCCGTCGGCATAGACGTCCCCGACCAGCTCGTCAACCGGCTCGGAATCGCGGTCGGCGGCCGCGCCTTCCGCGCTTACAACGAGCTGCTGGACTCCGACCGGATGCGACGCCTGATGAACGAGGGCGCGCGGCCGCAGCGGCTGCTCTGGGCGAGCACCGGGACCAAGGACCCAGACGCCTCCGACACCCTCTACATCGAGGCCTTCGCCTCGCCGCTGACGGTGAACACGATGCCGGAGCCGACCCTGCAGGCCTTCGCCGACCACGGGCATGTCACCGACCTCTTCCCCAAAGACGGCGGCAACGCCGAGCAGGTCCTGGCCGAGTTCGTCGAGGCCGGAATCGACGTCGCCGCCCTCGCCGCCCGCCTCCAGGAGGAGGGCAAAGAGAGCTTCAACAAGGCCTGGAACGAGATGCTGGAGACGATCGAGTCGAAGAGCGGGGTCAAGGCCGGGTGAGCGAGCCCTCGGCGCTGCGACAGGCGCCGGCCTGGTCTCAGCTCCAGTCGCATTTCGAGCGGATCCGCGGCACCCATCTGCGCGACCTCTTCAGCGCCGATCCCGAGCGGGGCGAGCGGTTGCGGGCCGAGGGTGCCGGTCTCTACCTCGACTTCTCGAAGAACCGGATCACCGACGAGACGCTGATGCTGCTCGGCGGGCTGGCGCAGCAGCGCGGGGTCTTCGACCGACGCGAGGCGATGTTCGCCGGCGAGCACATCAACGTCTCCGAGGACCGGGCAGTCCTCCACGTCGCCCTGCGGATGCCGCGGGAGCGCTCGCTCGTCGTCGACGGCGTCGACGTCGTCAAGCAGGTGCACGAGACGCTCGACCGGATGGCGGCCTTCTGCGAGCGGGTGCGCTCGGGCGAGTGGCGCGGCCACACCGGCAAGCCGATCCGCGCCGTCGTCAACATCGGCATCGGCGGCTCCGACCTCGGGCCGGTGATGGCGTATGAGGCACTCAAGCACTACACCAAGCGTGATTTGACCTTCCGCTTCGTCTCCAACGTCGACGGCACCGACTTCGCCGAGAAGACGCGTGACCTCGACCCCGAGACCACGCTCTTCGTGATCTCCTCGAAGACCTTCACGACGCTGGAGACGATGACCAACGCGCGCACCGCCCGCGAGTGGTCGCTGGCCGGCCTCGGCGGCGACGAGGCCGCGGTTGCCAAGCACTTCGTCGCCGTCTCGACCAACGCCGAGGAGGTCTCGAAGTTCGGGATCGACACCGAGAACATGTTCGGCTTCTGGGAGTGGGTCGGCGGCCGCTACTCGATGGACTCCGCGATCGGGCTCTCGACGATGCTGGCGATCGGCCCCGCCCGCTTCGAGGAGATGCTGGCCGGCTTCCACGCGATGGACGAGCACTTCCGCGAGGCGCCGACGGCGGAGAACCTGCCGGTGATCATGGGCCTGCTGGCCGTCTGGTACGCAGACTTCTTCGGCTCCGAAACGCAGGCGGTGCTGCCCTACGACCAGTACCTGCACCGCTTCCCCGCCTACCTGCAGCAGCTGACGATGGAGTCCAACGGCAAGCACGTCACCCTCGACGGCGCCCGCGTCGACTACGCCACCGGCGCCGTCTACTGGGGGGAGCCGGGGACCAACGGCCAGCACAGCTTCTACCAGCTGATCCACCAGGGGACGCGGCTGATCCCCTGCGACTTCATCGGCTTCGCCAACTCGCTCAACCCGCTCGGCGACCACCACGACAAACATCACGACATCCTGATGTCGAACGTCTTCGCCCAGGGCGAAGCGCTCGCTTTCGGCAAAAGGCCGGAGGAGGTGCGGGCGGAGGGGACGCCAGAGGAGGTCGTCCCGCACCGGGTGATGGAGGGCAACCGGCCCTCGAACACGATCCTCGCCGAGCGCCTGACGCCGGCGACCCTCGGATCGCTCGTCGCCCTCTACGAGCACAGCGCCTTCACCCAGGGGGCGATCTGGGGGATCGACTCCTTCGACCAGTGGGGGGTCGAGCTGGGCAAGGTCCTGGCCAAGGCGATCATCCCCGAGCTCGAGTCCGAGGCCGAGCCGGAGCTGCGCCACGACAGCTCCACCAACGCGCTGATCCGGCGCTACCGGAGGGACAGGAAGTAGTCGTGCTCTTCGACGCGCTCCCCCTGGCCGCGTCGGAGTCGAACTTGCTCGCCGCCCGCGAGCAGATGGCTTTCACCCTCGCCTTCCACATTGTCCTCTCCTGCATCGGGGTGGCGCTGCCGGCGACGATGCTCGTCGCCAACTACGTCGGCTTGAAGAAGGGGGACGAGGCGGCGATGGAGCTCGCCAGACGCTGGTCGAAGGCGATTGCGGTCACCTTCGCCGTCGGCGCCGTCACCGGCACCGTCCTCAGCTTCGAGTTCGGCCTGCTCTGGCCGGAGTTCATGGATCGGTTCGGCGCGGCTTTCGGCGTCGCCTTCGCGATCGAGGGGATCTTCTTCTTCGTCGAGGCGATCTTCATCGCCGTCTACATCTACGGCTGGAAGCGCCTCAGCCCCTGGGCGCACTTCTGGTCCGGGGTGCCGATGGTGATCACCGGGATCGGCGGCGCCTTCTCGGTCGTCGCCGCCAACGCCTGGATGAACCAGCCGCAGGGCTTCACCCTGAACGGCGCCGGCGAGGTCGTCGACGTCGAGCCGCTGAAGGTCCTGTTCAACCCGGCGACCGGCTACGAGGTCGCGCACATGATCCTCGCCGCCTACATGGTCGTCGGCTTCCTCGTCGCCTCGATCTACGCGGTCGGGATGCTGAAGGGGCGCCGTGACCGCCTGCACAGGCTGGGGCTGGTGATCCCGCTGACGATCGCCTGCATCGCCACCCCGGTCCAGCTCTTCGTCGGCGACACCGCGGCGCGCGGCGTCGCCGACCATCAACCCGCCAAGTTCGCGGCGATGGAGTGCATACAGGAAACCGGCACCCACCAGGACGAGTACATCGGCGGCGTCTGCACCGACGACGGGGTGAAGTTTGGGGTTGCGATCCCCGACCTCGACTCGTTCCTCGTCGGCTGGAGCGTCGACACCAAGGTGACGGGCCTCGATCAGATCCCCGACGACGAAGAGCCGCCGGCGCACACGCTGCTGCACCTCTCCTTCGACACGATGGTCGGGATCGGCTCGGCGCTGATGGGCCTCGCGCTCTGGTTCGGCTTCGTCTGGTGGAAACGCCGGGACATCCCGCAGACGCCCTGGTTCCTGCGGGCGGTCTCGGTCTCCGGCGGCGCCGCGATCGTCGCGCTGTGGTGCGGCTGGATCGTCACCGAGGTCGGGCGGCAGCCGTGGATCGTCCAGGGCTACATGCGCACCTCCGAAGCGGTGACCGAGGCGGATGGGATCTGGTTCATGTTCGGCCTGGTGCTGCTCCTGTATGCGGGCCTGGGGACCGGGGCGATCCTCGTCCTGCGGGCGATGTCTCGCCGCTGGCGCGAGAAGGGCGCCGAGGACGTGCAGAGCCCCTACGCGCCGCAGGCCGAGGAGGCGTCGTGAGCAAGGCCGACGCCGCGGCGTCGATCCTCTGGGTCGGGGCGACCTTCTACGCGCTCTTCGGCGGCGCCGACTTCGGCGGCGGCTTCTGGGACCTGGTCGCGGGCTGGGACGAGAAGGGCCAGCGGCCCCGCGACGTGATCCAGCGCTCGCTGACCCCCGTTTGGGAGGCCAACCACGTCTGGCTGATCTTCGTCCTCGTCGTCCTCTGGACCGCCTTCCCGCCGGCCTTCAGCGCGATCTTCACGACGCTCTACGTGCCGATCGCGCTGGCGGCGCTGGGGATCGTCCTCCGCGGCGCCGGCTTCGCCTTCCGCAAGTCGATCGTCGGACTGCGGGAGCGGCGGGCGATGGGCGCGACCTTCGCGATCTCCTCGGTCCTGACGCCGTTCTTCATGGGCACCGTCGTAGGCGCGATCGCCGCCGGCAACGTTCCCGCCGAGGGCAACGGCGACGCCTTCTCGAGCTGGATCCAGCCGCTGCCGCTTCTGATCGGGGCGATGTTCGTCGCCAGCGGCGCCTACCTCGCGGCGGTCTTCCTCGTCGGCGACGCCCGCCGCGGCGACCACGAGATGGAGAACTACTTCGAGCGGCGGGCGCTGGGGGCGGCGGTGGTCGCGGGCGCCTTCGCGGCCGCCGGCCTCGTCGCCCTGCACTCCGAAGCCCGCTACGTCTTCGACCGCCTCACCGCCGAGGGCCTGCCGCTGGTCGTCCTCTCCCTCCTCTGCGGCGCCGCCCTCCTCGTCGTCCTCCTCCGCGGCGGCCGCCGCCCCCTGCGCCCGCTCGCGGCAGGCGCGGTGATCGCGGTCGTCTGGGGCTGGGGGGTCGCCCAGTTCCCCTACCTGCTGCCGACCAGCCTCCGGATCGACCAGGCCGCCGCCCCCGACGCGACGATGACGATCGTCTTCATCGTCTTCGCGATAGCGGCGGTGGTCGTCCTGCCCTCGCTGGGGCTGCTCTACACGCTTGCGCAGAAAGACCTGCTCGACGCCGAGCACTAGGCTGCGCGCGTGATCAAGGCGGTCCTCTTCGACATCGACGGCACCCTCCTGCACACCGGCGGTGCCGGCGCGGTCGCCTGGCAGCGCGCCTTCCTCGAGCTCTACGAGGTCGAAGCCAACATCGCCGAACACACCCACGCCGGGATGACCGACCCCGAAATAGCCCAGATCGTCTTCCGGGAGGTGCTGGAGCGGCCGGGCTCGGCGACCGAGCGGGCGGAGGCGATTGGCTGCTACCTCGGGCACCTCGCCGACGCCGTCGCCGAATCCGCGGGCTACTTCGTGATCGAGGGGATCGAGGAGCTGCTGCCGCGCCTGGTCGAAGAGGGGATCCTGCTCGGGGTCGTCACCGGCAACATCGAGGCCGCCGCCCACATCAAGCTCGCTCGCGGCGACCTCAACCGCTACTTCGCCTTCGGCGGCTACGGGTCGGACTCGCGCGACCGCACCGAGCTGACGAAGAAGGCCCTCGAGCGCGGCGAGGCGGTCTCAGGCCACCCTCTCGACCCGGCCGAGACGATCGGCGTCGGCGACACCCCCCGCGACGTCCGCGCCTGCCATGGCGCCGGCATCCGCATCGTCGGCGTCGCCACCGGCTCCTACGCGACCGACGAGCTAACCGACGCCGGCGCCGACTGGTCGATCGAGAACGTCGCTGACGGCTTCCCGGTCTGATTCCCGCTCGATGGGCACCTTTCGCCCGAAATATCCGGGAACCCGCTGCTTAGACTGATCTCGATGACGGTCGTAGATCACCTTGAGGCTCCTGGGCTCGACGAGGGCTCCTGGGCTTATCTGAGCGCTGGCTCGACCCTGCGATCTTCGGAAGCGGCCTTGCTTGAGGAGATCGTCGAAGCCTGCGCAAGAAGCGGTTGGAGAGCTGTCAGCCATCCACCTCCGAAGCCGGATGGGGACGCCGACCAAAGCCGCCATCTCGCCAGCGTCAGCCATGCGGTGGAGCACGCTGACGTGTTCGTCGCGATGATCGGCGACGAGGACAAGATGGCCGATGTCGAGTTGACCCTCGCCTACAGTCACGGTCGCCCTGTGGTCGGGGTGCAGATGGGCGAGGCGTCCCTCGACACCGAGGCGAGGATGCTCCTCCCCGGGTACGAGCGGGCGCGGATCGTCACCTGCTCGACTCCCGGTGAGTGTGCGGTTTCCCTGCAGGAGACCCTTTCGGATCCCGCCTTCGTCGAGACGATCCGTCAAGCTTGTTGAGTCCATGGCAGATTCACGGATCTTCACGATCGGCCACTCGAATCATGATTCGAGTCACTTCCGCCACCTTTTGGACGAGCACGGGATCGAGGTGCTCGTGGACGTGCGTTCGTGGCCTCACTCCCGCTACGTCGAGTGGGCCGATGCCGCGGTTCTGCCCGAGCTGATCGCGGAGGCGGGCGTCAAATATCTCTTTCTCGGCAAGGAACTCGGGGGCCGTCCGGAGGGAGACGAGTTCTACGACGCGGAGGGTCACGTTCTCTACGGGAAGGTCGCCGAGCAAGACTGGTTCGAAGAGGCGATACGGCGCCTCGAGCGAGGGGCGGAGGATTATCGGGTGGCGATCATGTGCAGCGAGGAGGATCCTTCCCACTGTCATCGCCGCCTCTTGATCTCGAAGGTTCTGCTCGAGCGCGGCTTGACTGTCGCCCACATCCGCAAGAGCGGCCGGCTGGAGATCGAGTCGGGGCCCCTGAGGCTTGCAGAGGGAACCCTGTTCGAAGACGAGGAGAACCTGTGGAGATCTTCACTATCGGTTTCACGCGGACCACGGCAGAGGACTTCTTCGAACGCCTGAGGTCGAACCGGATCGAGCGCCTGCTCGACGTCCGGCTCAACAACAAGTCCCAGCTCGCCGGGTTCGCCAAACGGAACGACCTCGCCTACTTCCTGCGTGAGCTGCTGGGCGCCGACTACGAGCACACCTTCCTCCTCGCCCCCACCCAGGACATCCTCGACGACTTCAAGAAGAAGAAGGAAATGCCTTGGGAGGAATACGAGGGTCGCTTCCTCTCGCTGATGAGGGAGCGGAGGATCGAGGAGCGGCTTAAACCCGCGGAATTCGCACGTCGGACTGTCTTGCTCTGCAGCGAGAGTACCCCCGAGCAGTGCCACCGGCGCCTTGTCGCCGAGTACCTCCGTGACTGTTGGGATGACGTTCGAGTAATCCACCTATAGCCTGCACCCGACCATGCCGGTGGAGGAAATCCTGGTGCTCGCTAGCTCGAAGAAACACGGGGGAAGGTGCGTGGCCGGGATCACCAGGGACGGCGGGTGGGTGCGCCCGGTCTCCGGTGAGCCTCATGGCCTCTTCAAGGTGGAATGTGCGGTCGACGGTCGCTGGCCCGAGGTGTTGGACGTGGTCAGGTTCGGGTACGAGAAGGCCTTGAGCGACCCGGCGCAGCCGGAGAACGTGTTGATCGACGGCTCAGCCTGGGAGCTGCGGAAGCGTATGCCTCGCGAGGAGGCTTACCGGCGCCTGGGCCGCTTTCTCGCGGACGGCCCCTTGCTGCTCGGCAACCACGGCAAGGCGGTGCCGGAAGAGGAGGCGGGGAAGGGGGTCGACCGGTCGCTTGCGCTGATCGAGCCGGTGGAGCCTATCTTCCTCCTCCGTCCTCCCGAGGACACCTACGAGAAGCTCAAGCCGCGGGTGAGGTTCGAGTTCTGCTCCTGGGAGTACGAGCTTGGTTTGACCGATGTCCCGATGCGAGAAAAAGTGCTGAAGGCGGGGGTCGGCGATTACCGGCCCGAGGCCCTCGGCATCGACACGGACGGGCCACTCCTGCTGACGATCAGCCTGGGGGAGGCGCAAGAAGGCTGGCACACGAAGCTGGTGGCCGCCGTCATCTCGCTCCCTTCGATTTAAGGCGTCGAGCAGCGCGCCTGGTAGATGTTGAGAAAGCCGTTCTCGAAGCCGTTGCGGGCCATCCGCAGGTAGAGGCGCCAGACGCGCATCCGTTCGGCGCCGGCGAGGCGCTCGCCCTCGGCCCGGTTGGCGTCGAGGTTGTCGGCCCAGTGCTTCAGCGTCTTCGCGTAGTCGGGGCCGAAGTCCTCGACGTGGTGGATGACGAAGCCGGCCCGTTCCAGCGCCAGCAGGTTGCGCGAGAGGTGCAGCGGCGCCCCGTCGGGGAAGACGTAGCGCTCGGAGAAGTCGCCGGCCTCGGGATCGGTGTGGCGGAGGCGGGTGATGCCGTGGTTGAGCAGGCGGCCGCCGGAGTCGAGCAGGCTCGCCAGCGTCTCGGCGTAGAGGTCGATGTTGGCCGAGCCGACGTGCTCGACCATGCCGATGCTGGCGATCGCGTCGAACTTCTCGCCGAGCGAGGACAGGTCGCGGTAGTCCATGACGCGGATGTCGACCCGGTCGGCGACGCCTGCCTCCTCGGCCCGCTGCCGCGCTTTTTCGGCCTGCGGGGGAGAGAGGGTGATGCCGACGACGTTGGCCCCGTACTTCGTCGCCGCCCAGAGCGGGAAGCCACCCCAGCCGCAGCCGACGTCGAGGATGCGCTCGCCCTCCTTGATCTGGAGCTTGCGGGCGACGGTGTCGAGCTTCTCCTCCTGGGCCTGCTCCAGCGTCTTCATCTCGCCGTCGCGCCAGATCGCGCAGCTGTAGACCATCGTCGGGCCGAGGAAGAGCTCGAAGAACTCGTTGGAGACGTCGTAGTGGTGGCGGACCGCGCGGGCGTCGCGCTCCTTGCTGTGGCGCTTGCCGCTCGGGCGCAGCTCGGCGGCGGGCCGCGCCGGCGGCTTGACGATTCCCATCGCCCGCACCGCCGCCAGCATCAGCGCCCGCTGGTCGGCCTTGTCCAGGGCGGGCGGTTGCCAGCCGTCGAGGACGCGGATCACCTTGTCGATGTCGTCGACCTCGAGCTCGCCGCTGACGTAGGCGCGGCCGAGGCCCAGCTGGCCGGGCGCACGCAGCGCGTGGGCGAGCGCCTTGGGGGAGCGGACGCTGAAGGTAGGGCCGTCCTCGGCGGTGGAGGGGAGGCTGGAGCCGTCCCAGAACTCGATCGTGAAGGGGCGCTCCGGGAGGCGGGTTGCGATCTCCTTGCGCAGCGGTGCGGTGTTTGCGAAAGGCACTGCGGGGGAGCCTACCCAGAAGCGATTGGCCGCGAGGCCAGGACGGCGCCCCCTATCATCGGCCCCTATGACGACCGTCGGACCACTCCCCTCAGACATCCAGCCCGTCGAGAACGAGACCCGGGACCGGATCATCACCGGCCTGGTCACGATCATCCCCTTCGTCGCCGTCATCGTCGCCGGCTGGCAGGTGTGGGGGAGCGCTCTGAACTGGACCGACGTCATCCTCTTCGTCGTCATGTACTTCCTCACCGGCCTCGGGATCACGGTCGGCTTCCACCGCCTCCTTACCCACCGCTCCTTCAAAACCTCCCCCTGGCTGCGCGGCGTCTTCGGGATCCTCGGCTCGGCCGCGATCGAGGGCCCGGTGATCTCCTGGGTCGCCGACCACCGCAAGCACCACACCTTCTCCGACGAACACGGCGACCCCCACAGCCCCCACGTCGACCACGGCGGCGGCTTCAAGGGGGCGATGAAGGGCCTCTTCCACGCCCACGTCGGCTGGATCTTCATCCACACCCAGCGGGGCAACAAGGAACGCTTCGCGCCGGACCTGATGAAGGACCCGGTGATCAGCTGGGTCGACCGCACCTTCATCTACTGGGCAATCCTCGGCCTCCTGCTGCCCTTCTTCCTCGGCTGGATCATCGGCGGCACCCTCGTCGCCGGTCTCACCGGCCTGCTCTGGGGCGGCCTCGTCCGGGTCTTCGTCCTCCACCACTTCACCTACAGCATCAACTCGCTCTGCCACACCTTCGGCAAGAAGGAATTCGAGACCACCGACGAGTCCCGCAACCTGGCCCTGATCGCGATCCCGACTTTGGGAGAGGCCTACCACAACAGCCACCACGCCTTCCCGACTTCGGCCACCCACGGCCTGCGCTGGTGGCAGATCGACATCTCCTCGCTCGTCATCAACGGCCTCGAGAAGGCCGGGTTGGCTTGGGACGTGGTGCGGGTTACGCCTGAGCGCCAGGCCGCCAAAATCGCCGGCGGCTAGCTAAGGCGCTTCGTCTGCTTCGTACCAGTCGATCCACTGGTCACATGCAGCGCTCAACCGCACCGTGCGGTGCGGCTCGGCCGGGACCGCGACCAGCTCGCCGACGTAGGCCTTGCCGTCGTAGCCGCTGAGGGACTGCAGGGCGCTCGCCCCGGCGGTGCGGACGGTGAACTCCACCTTGCCGCCCTTGCTCTCGAAGCGGCCGGCGGGCCAGAACTGGCCGTTGTTGCCGAGGCTGATCGTGTTCGGTCGCTGCCCGTCCAGCGCCGCGCTCAGCTCTTGGCTGAAGCCCGGAGCCGACAGCGTGAGGTCGAAGGGGGAGAAGTACTGCAGCGAGAGGTTCCAGCTCCCGGGCGCGAGGCGCAGCGCCTGCGAGGCCTCCGAGTCGGTCTCGAGAACGCTGCCGTTGTCCCAGGCGCCTTTCTGCCCGATCACCGCGTCGGGAAAGACCCCCGCCTGACCTGAGTTGGCGAGGAGGATGCGCACCTCGGGTGAGGCGCAGGCGGCGAAGGCGGCGGCCTCGGTGCCCTCGAGGAGGACGTAGCGATCCTCGGGCGTCGACCCGGTTCGCCTCCAGAGCACGTATGAGGGCGTGACCTTGACCCGTTCGAAGTTCGGCGGCGGCTGGCTGTTCCAGGCGGCGCGGCTGGTGATCACGTAGGGGAAGCGGTCGAGGGTGCCGCGGGAGAAGGAGTCGAAGTCGATCGGGCTGTAGGCGTCACCGGTGTCGAACGGCTTCTCGGCGCTGGGCGAGACGGCGTCGTCGGGGAACTCGACCAGGGGCACGTGGGTGTCGGCGCCCATCAGGCCATAGGCGGCGTAGCGGTCTTGGCCGGCGTAGAGGATGGGTTGGCCGTGGACGATCGGCAGGAATGCCTTTAGCTCGGAGCCGTGGCCGGGTGGGCCTACTGGGGCGTCGCGGAGGGCTAGGAAGCTGGACCAGATGGCTCCGCCTATGAAGGCGATTGCAAGACAAGCCCATCCGACCCGTTGTGGGGCGGGCCGGGGGAGGGGGGGTCCATC
>JBJMKN010000066.1:0-67793 GCA_045805765.1 Solirubrobacterales bacterium | reverse complement strand
CGGTGGACCCGCTGGACGAGTACCTCGACGAGAGCTCCACCGCTGGCCGGCCGCCGCTTCAGCGCCAGTGGATCCAGCAGCGCCTCGGAGACGTGGCGACGGAGATCGAGGCGGCGCGCCTGCTGGTCCAGCGTGCGTCGTGGATGGGTCGCAACGGCATCCCGATGACCGGCGGCCAGGGCTCGATGTCGAAGCTGAAGGGCGGCGACGTCGCGATGTGGGCCACCCGCACATGTATGGATCTCGTCGGGCCTTACGCGCAGACCACCGACTGCCCGCTGGAGAAGTGGTTCCGCGATGCGAAGATCTACCAGCTGTTCGAGGGCACGGCCGAGATCCAGCGGATGGTCATCTCGCGGATGCAGGCGCGCGAATACGCCGAGCGCCTCGGCTACGCCGCCGAAGTCGCTGCTGAGGCCCAGACGAAGAAGCCGGTCGCGGCCTGACCGCGGCGTAAGCTCGGTTCGTGCACGGGCCCGGCCACAGCCATAGCCACGCGCTCGACGCCCGCCGCGCGGACAGCCGCCGGCGGATGTGGTGGGCGCTGGGGATCAACGTCGGCCTGCTGCTGGCGGAGGCGATCGGCGGCGTCATCACCGGCTCGCTGGCGGTGCTGGCCGACGCCGGCCACCTGGTCTCCGACGCCGGCTCGATCGTCCTCGCCCTGATCGCCGCCCGCCTGGCGGCGCTGCCCGCAGCCGGCCGGCGAACCTTCGGCTACCAGCGCTCCGAGGTCCTGGCTGCGCTCGTCAACGGCGTCCTTCTCGTCGTCGTCAGCGTCGCGATCGCGGTCGCGGCGATCGGCCGTTTCTCCGATCCGCCGGAGATCGACGGCTGGGGAGTCCTCGCGCTCGGCGTCTTCGGCCTCGCCGGCAACATCGCCGCCACTGTCGTCCTCGCCCGTGGCCAGCGCGACGACATCAACCTCGAGGGGGTGCTGCGCCACTCCGCCGCCGACGCCCTCGGCTCGGTCGGGGTGGTCGTCGCCGGCGGCTTCGTCCTGCTCGGCGGCTCGCCGGTCGTCGACCCGATCGTCGGCCTCCTGATCGCCGCCCTGATCCTCGCCTCCTCCTGGCGGCTGATCAAGGAGCCGGTCGACGTCCTGATGGAGGCGGCGCCGGCCGGGGTCGACGTCGACGGAGTCGGGCAGGAGATCTGCGGGGAGGAGGGGGTCCGCTCCGTCCACGACCTCCACGTCTGGACCGTCACCTCCGGCTTCGGCGCGATCGCCGCCCACGTCGTCGTCGCCCAGGGAGCCGACCGGGACCTGATCCGCCGCCGGCTCGAGCTGACGCTGCGCGACCGCTTCGGGATCGAGCACACGACGCTGCAGATGGAGGAGGAGGCCTCGCAGGAGCTGCTGCACGTCGAGAACGCCGCCCCGTCCAGGCGCGGGGTCATGCCTCCGTCTACTTAATTTTCGTAGTTCCTCGTTGCCCCTTGTGTTGGGGGGCCTAGCCTGGGTAGGGCGAGATCGAATGGTCAGGCAGGCAAAGAGCTATCTGGTGGGAGCGATGTCCGGCGCGGGCTTGATCGCCGTCGCCGTCGTCGCCTTCGTGCTTCTTGTCTCCGCTCTCGTCTTCGAGGACTTCCCGGTCGCGGGGCTTGTCGGCGGCGGTGAGGCGGACGTCTCGAGCGCCGAGCCGGCCGGCGGGGCCGCGGTAGCGGCTGGAGCGACCGGCGGCAGCGACGGCAAAGCGGCCGCGGGCGCGACCGCTGGCGGCGGCGGTGCGGCCAAAGGCGGTGGGAACGCGGACGGTGGCGCCCAGGGCGTCGGGGGAACCGGCCCGCAGCCAGCCGGCGGTGGCAGCGGCGAAGCCACCACGGGCTCGGGCGGCGGAAGCGGCTCCGGCGGCGGCTCGACCCCCGTCAGCAACGCCCCCGGCGGCGCTGGCTCCGGCGGCGGCGCTGCGAGCAGCAGCAGCGGCGGAGGCGGCGGCGGCTCCACCCCGGGCGGCGGTGAAGGCGGCGGCGGTGGAAGCACCACCACCTCGACCTCGGGCGCGGTGACCAGCACCGTCAACGAAACCGTCGACCAGGTCGACCAGACGGTCACCGGCGGCGCCCTCGAAGAAACCGGGGTCACCCAGGTGACCGAAGAAGTCGTCAACGGCGTCGCCGGTCCCGAATCGCCCGTCGGCAAGGTCGTCGACGAAACGACGAAGACGGTCGGCGGCCTCCTCGGCGCCGAATAACCTGGGCTTCGCCGAGCGTTCCGCCTGCTCCCCGCCTAATCGTCAAAATGCCCGTCCTATGGCGGAGCGAGGACAGGGGAGTGCGGTAGCGGGCGATCCGGTCGCGGGCTCGGCGGTGTTCCCACGGGGCAGCCGGGTCAACGGCGAGGGGCACCTGGAGATCGCCGGCTGCGACGTCGTCGAGCTGGCCGAAGAGCACGGCACCCCCGCCTACTTCTACGCCGAGGACGACATGCGCGCCCGCGCCCGCGCCTACCGCGAGGCATTCGAGAGCCGCGGCGCCGAGTTCGAGATCCTCTTCGCCAGCAAGTCCCTGCCCTGCACCGCCGCCTACCGGCTCTTCGCGGAGGAGGGGCTCTCGGTCGACGTCGCCTCCGGCGGCGAGCTGCACATGGCGCTGCGCGCGGGCTTCGGTCCCGGCCGCATCCACATGCACGGCAACAACAAGTCCGAGGAGGAGATCCTCATCGCCGCCCGGGCCGGGATCCGCCACCTGATCCTCGACTCCTTCGACGAGATCGAGCGCTGCGAGCGCATCCTCGACGAACCGCAGAAGGTGCTGATCCGCGTCACCCCCGGGATCAAGCCCTCGACCCACGACTACATCACCACCGGCCAGCTGGACTCCAAGTTCGGCTTCGGGCTGGAGGATGGGCTGGCGGCCAAGGCGGTCGAGCGGGTGCTCGCCTCCGAGAAGCTCGAGCTGGTCGGGCTGCACGCCCACATCGGCTCCCAGATCTTCGAGCTGGAGCCTTACAAGCTGGCGATCCAGGCGCTCGGCGAGCTGGCCGGCGACTGGTGCCGGGTCGTCAACGTCGGCGGCGGCCTCGGGGTCGCCTACACCGCCGAGGACGAGCCGCCCTCGATCGACGCCTACGTCGACGTCAAGGCCCGCGGCGTCGCCGAGGTCTTCGGCCCCGACGTCCGGATCCTGGTCGAGCCGGGGCGCTCGCTCGTCGCCAACGCCGGCGTCACCGCCTACCGAGTAGGGACCGTCAAGGAGATCCCCGGCGTCCGCACCTACGTCGCAGTCGACGGCGGCATGTCCGACAACCTGCGGCCGATGCTCTACGGCTCCGTCTACGAGGCGCTCGTCGCCGACCGCGCCGCCGCGCCGCCGGAGACGCTGGTGACGGTCGCCGGGATGCACTGCGAGTCCGGCGACGTGATCGTCCGCGACACGATGCTGGCCGAGCCCGCCGTCGGCGACGTCCTGGTCACGCCCGCGACCGGCGCCTACGGTTACGCGATGGCGAACAACTACAACGGGGTGCCGCGGCCACCCGTCGTCTTCTGCCGCGACGGCTCCTCGCGCGTGGTCGTGCGGCGCGAGACCTACGAGGACCTGACGGCGAGGGACGTCTAGGCGCCGTGGCCTCCGAAGGCTCCAAACCCGTCCGCATCGGGCTGCTCGGCCGCGGCACCGTCGGCGCCGCCTTCGCCAACCTGCTGGCCGAGCGCGCCGACGCGGTAGAGGCCGCGACCGGGCGGCGGCCGGAGATCGCCGGGTCGCTGACCCGCAGCGAGGGGGACTTCGAGGCGATCCTCGCCGGCTCCGACCTCGTCGTCGAGCTGATGGGGGGGACCGACGCCTCGCGCGATTACGTCGTGCAGGCGCTGCGCGCCGGCAAGCCGGTCGTCACCGCGAACAAGCAGCTGCTCGCCCAGCACGGCGACGAGCTGTTTGCGGTCGCCCGCGAGGCGGGGGTGCAGCTGCGTTTCGAGGCGGCGGTGGCGGCGGTGATCCCGATCGTGCGGGCGATCCAGGAGAGCTTCGGCGTCACCGAGATCGCCAAGGTCTTCGGGATCGTCAACGGGACGACCAACTTCATCCTCTCCGAGATGGCGGCGACCGGCGCCGGCTATGACGAGGTGCTGGCGCGGGCGCAGGAGCTTGGCTACGCGGAGGCCGACCCCTCCGACGACGTCAACGGCGCCGACGCGGCGGCGAAGATGGCGATCCTCGCCCGCCTCGCCTTCCACACGCCGGTCACCCTCTCCGAGGTCGCCTACGAGGGGATCGAGGCGATCCAGCCGGACGACCTCGCCTACGCCAAGGAGCTCGGCCTCTCGCTGAAGCTGCTCGGGGTGGCCGAACGGCGCGACGGCGGCATCAGCGTCCGCGTCTTCCCCTGCTTCCTCTATCCCGGCCACCCGCTGGCGCCGATCGAAGGCGCCTTCAACGCGGTCATGGTCGAGGCGCCGGCGATCAGCGAGGTGACGATGTCGGGGCCGGGCGCCGGTGGCCTGCAGACCGCCTCGGCGGTGCTCGGCGACGTCGTCTCGATCCTCGCCGGCGACGCGCCCGTGCACGAGACGCGGGTGGAGCTGCCGATCGTCGCGGACGTCAGCTCCTCCTTCTACCTGCACCTCGAGGTCGCCGACCAGCCCGGTGTGCTGGCGCAGGTGGCGACCGTCCTCGGCGACCACGAGGTCTCGGTCAAGAGCGTCGTCCAGCGCGGGACCGGCTCCGACGCGCGGCTGGTGATGGTGATCCACGAGTGTCTCGAGTCCCGCTTCGCGGCTGCCGTCGAGGAGCTGGCGCAGCTGGACGAGCTGCGCTCGCCGCCGCGGTCAATACGGGTGATCGAGGAGGAGTACTCGGCATGAGCGGGGGGCTGATCGACCGCTACCGGGACCGGCTCTCGCTTGAGCCGGGCGATCCCGTCGTCACCCTCAACGAGGGGTCGACGCCGCTGATCGAAGCGCCGCGGCTCTCCGAGCGGATCGAAGCGCGAGCCTATTTCAAATTCGAGGGCCTGAACCCGACCGGCTCGTTCAAGGACCGGGGAATGACGGTGGCGGTCTCCCGCGCCAAGGGGCGCGGGGCGGAGGCGATCATCTGCGCCTCGACCGGCAACACCGCCGCTAGCTGCGCCGCCTACGCGGCGCGGGCGGGGATGCGGGGGGCGGTGATCGTCCCCGAGGGCAAGATCGCGATCGGCAAGCTCGCCCAAGCGCTGATGCACGGCGCCCGCGTCGTCGCCCTGCAGGGGAACTTCGACGACGCCTTGCGGATCGTCCGCGAGCTCTCCCAGAAGCACCCGATCGAGCTCGTCAACTCGGTCAACCCGCACCGGATCGAAGGCCAGAAGACGGCGGCGTTCGAGGTGGTCGAGGACCTCGGCGCTGCACCGGGGGCGCTGGCGATCCCGGTCGGCAACGCCGGCAACGTCACCGCCTACTGGCGCGGCTTCCAGGAGGTCGACGCGGCCCCGATCCTCTACGGCTTCCAGGCCGAAGGCGCGGCGCCGCTCGTCCGCGGCGAGCCAGTGTCCAATCCCGAGACGGTCGCCTCGGCGATCCGGATCGGCAACCCGGCCCGCTGGGAGGAGGCGATGGCGGCCTTCACCGCCTCCCGCGGCCGCGTCGCCGCCGTCTCCGATGAGCAGATCTTGAACGCCTACCGCTGGCTGGCCGACAACGAAGGCGTGTTCTGCGAGCCGGCCAGCGCCGCCTCGGTCGCGGGCCTCCTCGCCCACGGCCTCCCGGTCGTCGAGGGCGCAGCGAAGCCCGAGACCGTCGTCTGCGTCCTCACCGGCCACGGCCTCAAGGACCCCGACACCGCCCTCTCCAAAGCCCCCGCGGTGATCAACTGCGACAACGACCTCAGCGCCGTCGAGCGCGCCGTCTTCGACTAGGTTCGACAGCGTGACCGCGCGCCACCGGCTCGTCCGCGTCCCCGCCTCCTCGGCCAACCTCGGCCCCGGCTACGACGCGATGGCGGCGGCGATGGCGATGCACCTGGAGCTGGAGGTGGAGGAGAGCGGCGAGTTCTCCTTCGACCCAGGTGGGCTGGACGTCCCGACCGGGCGCGACAACCTCATCGTGCGCGCCTTCGAGAGCTTGCGCCCTGCCGACGGGATCGCCTTCCGGCTGCGCAGCGAGATCCCGCTGGCGCGGGGGCTCGGCTCCAGCTCGGCGGCGATCGTCGCCGGCCTCTACGCCGCCGACCACCTCTACGAGCTGGCGCTGACCAAGGAGGAGATGCTCGCTCGGGCGACCGCGATCGAGGGTCATCCCGACAACGTCGCGGCGGCGATCTACGGCGGCTTCGTCGTCTGCGCCGACGGAGAGGACGGTCCGACCGCCGCCCGCTTCGACCCGCCCGAGGGACTCGAGGGGATCGTCGTGATCCCGCCCGAGGAAGTCTCGACCGAGCGGGCGCGGGAGGCGATCCCGGCCGAAGTGCCGCTCGCCGACGCCGTCGCCAACGTCTCCGCCGCGGCGATGCTGGTCCTCGGCCTGCGTAGCGCCGACCTCGACCTGCTCGCCCGCGGCCTCCGCGACGACATCCACCAGGACCGCCGCCGCGACCTCTACCCGCGCTCGATGGAGATCGTCGACTCGGCCCGCGAGCTGGGCGCGCTGGGGGCGACGATCTCCGGCGCCGGCCCGACCGTCCTCGTCTGGACCACCTGGCAGGACGCCGGCAACGTCGCCGCGGCCCTGGAGGAGCGCTGCGGGGGCTGGGCCGAGATCAAGCGGCTGCCTTTCAGCCCCCTCGGCGCCGACGTCCCCGAGCTGTAGCCATGGACTGGGTCATCCGCATCGGGTTGATCGAGCTTGCGCTCGGCGGCCTGCTCGGCTGGGCGATGGTGATCCGCGGCGAGAAGCCGGAGTGGCTGCGCCGGATCGGGGTCGTCGCTCCGCAGCGGATCCGCCAGGTCCACCTCGACTACGTGATGATGGGCCTGATCCTGATCGGCGTCGGGCTGGCGGTCCCCGACCTGCCGACCGCGGTCGCCGCGGCGCTCGTCTTCGGAACCTTCGTCAACCCGCTCCTCTTCGTCCCGCCCGCCTTCGATCCCGAGGTCGACAAGCGCCTCTGGTACCGGGCGCTCGCGGTCGTCTCCTTCGTCGGCGTCAGCGGCGGCTTGGTCGTCGCCGCCATCATCGGGCCGGGATAGCATCGCGCGCATGCCGACCTTCCCGAAGCCGAAGCTGCTCCTGCCCGCCCTCGTCCTCGCTGCGCTGCTTGCGTTTCCGGCGCTCGCCGGAGCGACCCTCGCCTACGTCAAGAACCCCTTCGACGCGACGGTCTACGTGGCGAACGACGACGGCTCGGGGGCGAAGAAGGTCGACAAGGGGCACAACCCGCGCGTCTCTCCCGATGGCGCCTGGGTCGCCTACCTGCACGAAGGGCCGAAGTTTGCGCAGGAACTGAAGCTCGCTCCGGCCACGGGGGGCGCGGGGACGACCCTGATGACCAACTTCCGCGAAGCCTTCTACCTGGCCTGGTCGCCTGACTCGAAGACGATCGCGGCGCTGCGCGGGCCTGAACTCGGCAAGCGCAACCTCGTCGTCATCGACGTCGCCAGTGGCAAGCAGAGCGTCATCGCCACCGGCTTCTTCAGCGGCTTCAGCTTCTCTCCCGACAGCACCGAAATCGCCTACTCGGTGGCGAAGAGCGAAAAGTTCCCGCCGCGCAGCGACGTCTTCCGCCTCCCGGTGCCGATCCCCGGCGTCGTCAACGTGCGGGCGCCGGAACCGGTTCGCCTGACCAAGGACCATCGCTCCTCGCAGCCGCTCTGGGGCCCGGAGAAGATCGTCTTCGTCAAGACCCTGGAAGAGAAGAAGCGCCAGTACGGGGGCAAGAACGAGCTCTTCCTGATGAGCCCGCAGGGCAAGGGCGTCAAGCGCCTCACCCACACCAAGGTCCCCGAATTGCTCCAGGGCCTCTTCCCGACCGACTGGTCAGCCAACGGGTCACACCTGCTGGCCGAGTTCGAGGGCCAGGACACCAGCTACGCCGTCGTCGTCAACCCGAAGACGGGCGCCCAGCGCCCGGTCGCCGGCGCGGGCGAGAGCGGCTTCGTCGGCACCGGCCTCTCCGCCGACGGCAACCTCGTCCTCGGCTTCAACGGCGGCTTCGACCCGGGTTTGAAGAACCACAAGGTCCAGACGGTTCCCTACGCGGGCGGAAAACCAAAGACGCTCGTCAAGGAAGCCTTCGAACCGAGCTGGAGCCGCTGAGGCGATGTCGACTTTGTTCGGAATAGCCGAACAAAGTCGACACGGCTACTCGATCAATCCCACCTGGCGCAGAATCGAGACGCTGTCGGAGTAGACGTCCTTGCGCTTGACGAGGCCGTTCTCGAAGGGGATGACGTCGAGGCCGTCCCAGACGATCCGCTTCCCGGTCGGCTCGGCGACTAGGTCGCCGCGGCGCATCGTGTTCGCGTGGGTGGCGGCCGCGGTCCATTCCTGGACGACCAGCCCTTCCCGCACGTAGAGGCGCCGGGTCGTGAACTCGATGTCGGGCCAGGTCTCGAAGATCGAGCCGATGTGGGCGCGGGCCGCCTCGCCTTCGGCCGACTCCCCGGCGGTGTGGTTGTCGAAGACCATGTCCGGCGCGTGCATCGCCATGATCGCGTCGAGGTCGTGGTCGTTCCAGGCCGCGTTGTAGCGATCGATCGCTTCCTGCAGCGCCTCGGCTGAGTCCTTGCTCGGATCGGTCATCAGGGCTAGGGTCGAACGTAATGGCTGCGAACTACACGATCAAGCACCGCGACGAGTTCGAGCGGATGGAGGGGTCGGGCGAGTCGACGTGGCTGCTCGCGCGCAAAGCGCTCGGCACTGCCGCCTTCGGCTACAACCTGGTCGAGATCGCGCCCGGGGGGCAGATCCCCGAGCACGACGAGGCGCAGAGCGGGCAGGTGGAGCTCTACGTGATCCTCGAGGGCGAGGCGGTGATGCGGCTCGACGGGGAGGACCACCCGGCGCCAGGTGGCACCTTCGTCTCGCTCGAGCCGGCGGCGAAGCGGACGATCCTCAACCGCTCCGACGCCCCGGTAACGGCGATGCTGATCGGGGTCGAGCCCGACGGTGGCTACAAGCCGATGTCCTGGGCTTGACTGCGCCCTATAATCCGGAAACTTGTTAACCCCGTCGCGCGCCCGCTCGAAGAAGGCGTGGAACCCGGGAGGTCAAAATTGAAGGCCCAGTCCGATCGCGGCGCTCGCGTCGAGCGCTACTCGCCAGAGCGTCCCTACAGGCCGCTTGTCTCTCCGCCCAGCGTCGAGGACAAGGACGCCTGTGCCATCTACGCCTCCGTCCGCAAGGACGCGACGCCGAGCCATGAACCGATCGAGCTGGCGATCCCAGCCCTGCAGAAGATGCTCCACCGCGCCGGCAACGTCGACGGGGAGGGGGACGGTTGCGGCCTCCTGCTCGACATCCCGCGCAAGATCTGGGCCGAGGAGGTCCGCTCCGGCGGCCACGACCCCTCGCTCGCGACCGACGACGCCTTCGCCGTAGCCCACGTCTTCATCGAGCGCTCCCAGGACGTCGAGAAGGTCAAGCACGACGCCCGCGAGCTGCTCGCCTCGGGCGGCTTCCGCGTCCTCTCCGAGCGCGTCGGCGTCGTCAACTCGCCGGCGCTGGGCCCGACCGCGCGCGAGGAGGAGCCGATCTTCTGGCAGCTCGGCGGCCTCGTCCCCGACGCCGAGTCCCGCGACACGGTCCTCTTCGACCTGATGATCGCCTTGGAGAAAGAGCTCGACGTCCATGTCCCCTCCTTCTCGGCCACCACCTGCGTCTACAAGGTGATGGGCGCGCCGAACGTCCTCGGCGAGTACTACCCGGACCTCGTCGACCCGCGCTTCGAGACGATCGGCTGCTTCGGCCACAACCGCTACTCGACCAACACCTGGCCCTCCTTCAAACGGGTGCAGCCGTTCTCCGTCCTCGGCCACAACGGCGAGATCAACACGATCCAGCAGCTGCGCCAGGAGGCGAAGATGCTGGCGGTGCCGATCCAGCCCGGCTCCTCGGACTCCCAGGACCTGAACCGGACGATCGACACCCTGGTCAGCCGCGAGGGCTTCAGCCTCGCCGAGGCGATGGAGATGGTGGTGCCGCCGATCGTCAACGAGATCCGCGGCCTCCCCGAGGACCTGCACGCCTTCTACATGTACCTGCACCAGACGATGGGGCCGTTCGCGCAGGGCCCGGTGGCGCTGATCGCCCGCCAGGGAGACGAGTGCGTCTTCTCCGCCGACGCGATGGGCCTGCGCCCGCTCTGGCAGGTCGAGACCGAAGACGACTTCGTCTTCAGCTCCGAGCCGGGCGTCGTCTCGGTGGCGAGGATGTGCTCGGAGCCGAAGCCGCTCGCCCCGGGCGAGAAAGCGCTGGTCGTGATCGAGCGCGGCGAGCGCCGCTCGACCCTGCACGCGCACGACCAGATGCTGCGGATCGTCCGCGACCGCTGGCTGGCGCGGAACGGCGCCGAGGCCGTCGCCGGCTACGACCGCGCCCTGGAGACCGGCGGCCCGCTCGAGGGCCAGGACGTCCCCGGCTACTCCGACGCCGGCCCCGAGGAGCCGGTCAAGGTCTCCGACCGCGTCCTCGCCGGCTTCGGCTGGCAGCGCGACGACGTCAAACTCGTCCAGCAGATGGCCTCCAACGGGGCCGAGCCGGTCGGCTCGCTCGGCTACGACGGCCCGCTGGCGGCGCTTTCGCCGGAGCGGCAGAACCTCGCCGACTACTTCAAGGAGACGGTCGCCGTCGTCACCAACCCGGCGCTCGACCGCGAACGGGAGCTGGAGCACTTCTCGACCCGCACCCTCTTCGGCCGCCGGCCCTCGCCGGACAACGCCGGCGAGGACAGCGGCACCGTCGAAACCGGGTTCCCGGTCATCCTCGGCGGCCACCACGGCCTGGCCCCGCTGGCGGACAAGGCCTACCGCAGGATCGCCCGCGAGCACGACACCTACCTGCTCGAGGACCTCTGGGAGGAGTTCGCCGGCCGCAACGCCGCCGTCGACATCTCGCTGCTGGAGTCCGAGACGACCAAGGGCGCGATCGACCGGATCAAGCAGGAGGCGGTGAAGAAGGCCCGCAACGGCTGCGAGCTGCTGGTCCTCACCGACCGCACCGTCTACGACGCCGACCGCCGCTACCTCGACCCGCACCTGGCGACCTCGGCGGTAGACCAAGCGCTGAAGAGCTTCAAAGTCGAGCCCGGCGAAGTCAACCTCCGCCGGCGCTGCGGCCTCGTCCTCCGCTCGGCGGCGATCCGCAACGTCCACGACGTGATGCTCGCGCTCGGGCTCGGCGCCAACGGCGTCTGCCCGTACACGATGGTCGAGGTGATCTGCGTCGAGGACTACGAGTCCGACGTCTCCAACCTCTGCGCGGCCCTGCGCAAAGGGATCGAGAAAGTGATCTCGACGATCGGGATCCACGAGGTCCGCGGCTACGCGCGCCAGTTCAGCTCGATCGGGATCAAGCCGGAGCTGGCGGAGATCTTCCAGACCGAGTTCTACGCCGCCTCCGAGAAGGCGGGGACCGGCTTCGCCGACCTCGACGAGGACACCAACGCCCGCGCCCACGCCCTCTCCGGCGACGACGCGGCGGCGAAACCGGCGAAGACCTTCCGCTTCTACCCGAAGGTCTACAAGGCGGCGATCGCGACCGCCAACGGGACCGGGACCTACGAGGACTACTCCGAGAAGGTCCGCGAGCTGGAGAAGCAGAGCCCGATCTCGATGCGCCACATCATGGCGCTGAAGGGCGACCGCCCGGCGATCGATCCGGCTGACGTCGATGCCGGCGTCGGCCACCACGACTACCCGATCGTGATCTCCTCGATGAGCTTCGGCTCGCAGTCCGAGCCGGCCTTCCGCGCCTACGCGGACGCGGCGAAAGCGACCAACATCCTCTGCGTGAACGGCGAGGGCGGCGAGATCCGCGACATGTACGGGCATTACCGCAAGTGGCGCGGCCAGCAGGTCGCCTCGGGCCGCTTCGGCGTCTCGGCGGAGATGCTCAACTCCTCCTACCTGGCCGAGATCAAGATCGGCCAGGGCGCCAAGCCGGGAGAGGGCGGCCACCTGCCCGGCAAGAAGGTCTCCGAGAAGGTCGCCGCCGCGCGTAACGCCGCCCCCGGCACCGACCTGATCTCGCCCTCCAACAACCACGACCTCTACTCGATCGAGGACCTGGCCGAGCTGATCGACGAGCTGAAGACCGTCAACCCGGACGTACGGGTCTCGGTCAAGGTCCCGGTGGTGCCGAACATCGGCACGATCGGGCTCGGGATCGCCAAGGCCGGCGCCGACATCATCACCCTCTCGGGCTTCGAGGGCGGCACCGGCGCCGCGCGCCAGCACGCCCTGCGCCACGTCGGCCTGCCGAGCGACATCGGGACCCGCGCTGTGCACCGGGCGCTGATGGAGGCCGGGCTGCGCAACCGGGTCGAGATCTGGGCCGACGGCGGCTACCGGACCGGCCACGACATCGTCAAATTGCACTGCCTCGGCGCCAACCGCGTCGGCTTCGGCACCCTGGCGATGGTCAGCCTCGGCTGCACGATCTGCCGCGGCTGCCAGCTCGACACCTGCCACGTCGGCATCGCGACCCAGATCGAGACGCCGGAGGAAGCGCAGGCCCACGGGCTGAAGAAGTTCACCCCGCAGGAGGTCGACCGCGCCGCCGAGAGCTGCGCCCGCTTCTTCTCCTCGATGGGGGAGGAGGTCAAGCAGGTCGTCGCCTCGCTCGGCTACGAGCGCGCCCAGGACCTGGTCGGCCGCTACGACCTGCTCGAGCAGGCGGCGATGAAGGACCAGATCGACCTGACGCCGTTGATCGAACCGCTGGAGGAGCACCTCGACCTCGAACCGCTCGACCTGCCGGTCGCCGAGGAGGCCGAGGGGCGCGCCGAAGCCGGCCTCGTGATGGCGCGGCCGATCCGGATGGAGGCGAAGGAGGCCTCGAGCCAGATCGCGGCGCTGGCGCCGGAAGTCTGCGGCGGCGGCGGTAATGGCCCTGTCCGCAGCCAGTTCCCGCGCGCGACCGACGCCAACGACCGCGTGCTCGGGACCGAGCTGGCGGGGGCGCTGGCGAGGTGGCGGATCTTCGACGGCGGCCCCGCCGGCGAGGAAGCCGACTCGCTCGCGAGCCTCGAGTTCAACGGCGGCTCGGTCGCCGGCCAGGGCCTCGGCGCCTTCAACTCCTACGGGGTCGACATCCGCATCGAGGGCGGCGCCCAGGACGGCGTCGGCAAGGCGATGCTCGGCGGCTCGATCTCGATCCTCAAGGGCAAGGGCGCGAAAGGCCGCCGCCTCAACGGCTCGGTCGGCAAGTCCTTCGCCTATGGCGCCCAGCGCGGCAAGCTCCACGTCCAGGGGAGCGCCGACTCGCGCTTCTGCATCCGCCTCTCCGGCGCCGACGTGGTGCTGGCGGGTGAGCCCGAGGGGCCGATCGACGACAGCCGCGGTGCCCTCGCCGACCGCGCCAACGCCAAGGGCTTTGCCTTCGAGTACATGACCAGCGGCCGCGCCGTCGTCCTCGGCGACATCGGCCCCTGGGCCTGCGCTGGCATGACCGGCGGCCGCGTCTACGTCCGCCAGAACGCCTTCGGCATCGACCGCCCCGCCATCGAACGCCGCCTAGGCAAGGGCGCCAAAGTCGAACTCAAGGACCTAGACAACGAGGCCCTCTTCGACCTAGACGACCTCCTCGGCGGCTACGCGAAGGAGCTCGAAGCAACCGGCCAGGATGACGAGGCCAAGCGAGTCCTCGACCTAGCGGCCGACGCAACGAGCAACTTCCTGATGATCGTCCCGCTCAAGGTCCAAGCGGACCCGAGCATCAGCACCGAGTGATTCAGAGGGCCGCTGGAGGGGGCTTCCCCTCCAGCCGGTCCGCTATCCCACGCACCTCCTGCAGGAGGCCGTCCAGCATGCGCTCGGTGTCGGAGTGGATGCGCCATTCGGCTAGGCGGCGCTCGGCGTCGATGCTGTCCATGCGCTTCTCGAGAATCTCGGTGCGGTCCTCGAGGCGGCCGACGCGGCGGTCGGTGCGCTTTTGGGATTTGCGGATGCGGGCCTTGACGTAGCGGCGGAGGTCCTCCTGGATCGTGTCCAGCTCGCGGCGGATGTCGCTGTTGAGCGGGGTGCTCTGCTCGTCGAGCATCTGCTCGACGCCGCGGCGGACGCGTTCGATCTCGGCGTGGAGCTCGGCGCGGGCCCGCTCTGCGGAGGCCGATATCGCCTCCTCGCCTGAGGGGCGGCCAGGGTCGTCTGGGGGCGTGCTCACGACCGCATCGTAGGAGCGGGGGTGGCCGGAAAAGGTAGCGGGACGCCGAAACCGCAAAATTCCTTCTTGAGGAAGGGTTTTTGCGGTTTCGCGTCAGACCTGGAGCAGGTAGAGGCGGTAGCGGCCGATCGTCAGCTCGTCGCCGGGGTAGAGCTCGGTGACGTCGACCTGGCGGCCGTTGACGAGGACGCCGTTGAGGCTGCGGTCGTCGAGGACCCTTGGCGACCTTCCCTGCTCGACTGTGACCATCGCATGGCGGCGGGAGACGCTGGGGTCGTCGAGGCAGACCTCCGCGCCGGCGCAGCGGCCGATCCGGGACCAGCCCTCCGCGAGCTGGAAGCTGACGATCTCGCCGCGCTCGCGGCCGACCAGGTGGTAGCCCGCCGCCGTCAGCTGCGCCCGTGCTTCCTCCAGCCAGACCGGAGCCTCGCGCTCGCCCCCGAGGGCGAATTCGACGGTGGGCAAGCCGTGCTCCTGCAGGGCCGAGAAGATCGAGTCACGGCGGAAGCGCGAGGCGCCGCAGTGGGGACAGCCTGGCAGTTGCTCGGTCTCTCGCAGGCTCAGCTGGGTGCCGCAGACGAGGCAGAAGTAAGTGCCCTCTCCGGGCACGGAGCCGGTGGCGTATGCCTCGCCGGCCGAGCTGGTGCCGGCACTGTTGAAAATGGGAAAACTCTCCTTCCTGGCTGGTTACGATCGATACTAGTCCGGCCCCAAACCCCTGTCACTCAAAATTGTCGAAGCGGTCACCCGGGAGCTGGAGACATAGAATCCGCGCTCCGATGGGACCGATCAGCGCCGAAATCGAAATCGATTCGCCCCGCGAGCGGGTCTTCGCCTTCCTTGCCGACCTGGCGCGGCGCCCGTCCTTCACCGACCACTTCCTCACGGGCTTCCACCTCACCCGGATCGAGCCCGCAGGGGTCGGTGCCGGGGCCCGCTTCCGTGCCAGGGGGCCGCTGCGCAGCGTCTGGATGGACACCTGCATCACCTCGCTCGAGGAGCCTTTCCGGATCGTCGAGGCGGGGCGGGGCGGGCGCGGCAACCGCATCCCGAATCACACCGTCTGGGAGCTGAAAGAGGCTTCCGGCGGCCTCACCGCGGTGCGGGTGTCGCATTGGACCGAGCCGCGCCCAGGTGATCGCGGCCTTGAGCTGCTCAGCCTCGGCTCGGTCTGGCAGGCGCGCGGCTGGCGCGAGGCGCTGCGCCGCCTCCGCGATGAGCTCGAGTCCGACGAGGCCCTGCCGCAGCGGATCGCCGTCGCCGGCGGCAACCGGTACGCGACGGGCATCCCCTAGTCCTATATAGACTCCGCGCCGCCGATGTCCCAGCACCGCCGCCCACTGCTGTCGCTGTTCGCGCTCCTGGCGCTGCTCCTGCTTGTCGGCGGGGTCTCCGCCTGCGGCTACGAGAGCACCTCGAAGGAGGTAGACGAGGGCCAGTCGGTCGAGCTCGGTGAGCTCAAGTACAACGTCACCTTCTCGCGGTACCTGAACCCGAACGACAACGAGGACGCCGCCTACCTGGTCGGCCAGCCGGAAGCGCCGAAAGGCGAAAGCTACTTCGGCGTCTTCTTCGAAGTCCAGAACGAAAGCGACGAGGCGCAGGTGCTGCCCTCGACGCTGACGATCACCGACATCGACGACAACGAGTTCGAGGTGATGGAAAGCGACAGCGTCTTCGCCCTCGAGTTCAACGGCGAAGTCGAAGCCGAAGAACAGATCCCGCCCCTCGACACCCCCGCCCAGCTCGGGCCGATCGAGGGCGCGCTGGCGATCTTCCTGCTGCCCGAATCGGCCTCTGAGAACCGGCCGCTCACCCTCCACATCCCCGGTGAAGAGGGTGAGGAGGGCGCCGAAGTGACGCTGGACCTCTAGGCCCGCTTCCTCTAGAGCCCGGCGGCGAGCACTTCCGAGGCGATCGGGGCCGCGACTTCGCCGCCCGCCGCTTCGGCTTCGATCAGCAGGACACCGACCGCCAGCCGCGGCTTTTCGGCCGGCGCGAAGGCGGTGAACCAGGCGTCCTTGATCTGGACCGGGTTGTCGGAGTCCTCTTCGCCGGGCTTCGGCCCGAGCTCGGCGGTTCCCGTCTTTCCCGCGACCTGGGCGTCGGGGATCGCTCCGGCGGTGCCGGTCCCTTCGACGACGACGCCGATCATCAGTTCGGTCAGCTCCTCGGCCGTCTTCTCCGACATCACCTGCACCGGCTCGGCGTCCGGCCGCAGCTTCTTGTTGGCGACGATCGAGTTCGGCAGCCGCACCCCGTCGTTGGCGACCGTTTGCGCGACGCTCGCCATCTCCAGCGGCGTCGCCAGCACTTCTCCCTGCCCGATCGCCGAGACGCCGAGGTCGATTTCTTCGCCGATCTCGGTCGGGATCGTCGATTCCTCGGGGTCGACTTCGGCGATCGTCTGCGGCGAGTACAGCGTCGGCGGCGAGTTGAAGCCGAAGGCCTCGGCGGTCTCGACCAGCTTGTCGTTGCCGACCGCCGGCCCGAGGGGGGCGAAGACCGCGTTGCACGACTCCGCGAAGGATTCGCGGAAGGTGCCGCCGCAGTACTCGCCGTTGGCGTTGTTGAGGAAGCGGCCGCCGACGTTGACGCCGTCGCTGATTTCGAATTCGTCGTCGAGGCTGACCTCGCCCGCTTCCAGCGCCGCGGTCGTGGTCACGACCTTGAAGGTGGAGCCGGGCGGCTGGGGGGCGGAGAAGGCCTGGCCCGCCAGCGCCCGCACGTCGCCTTTGCGCGCGTCGAGGACGGCGACGCCGCCGGACCGCCCCGCCAAGGCTGAGACCGCCACCTCCTGCAGGTCGGGATCGATCGTCGTCTTCACCGGCGCGCCCGACTGCGGCTTCGACTTCGCCAGAGTGCGGACGTCGGAGCCGTCTGCGGCGACGGCCAGCAGCGAGCCGCCGGGCTTGCCCGCCAGCCGCGTGTTGAAGGCGCGCTCGAGGCCGCTGATGCCGACCGGGGTTTCCGGCGGGAAGCCGTGTCGGGAGAGGCTTGCGAGGTCTTCTTCGGAGGCTTCGCCGACTTCGCCGGTGACGTCGATCGCGGCACTGCCGATCGGGTGTTCGCGTTCTTCGGCCGGCCCTTCGGCCAGAGCGGTGCCGTCGCGGGCGAGGATCGGCGCCCGTTCGGCGAGCTCGACGTCGGCGGCGAGCTCCTCGCCTGCGCCGAGCCCGGGAAAGGCGAGGTTCGGCGCCCATTCGATCCCGTCGTCGGCGTAGGGGACCTGCAGCTCCTCTTCGACCGCCCCGAAGGCGACCGTCGCGACCGTCACCTCGACCGGGACGACCTTGCCGGCGCTCGTCTCCTCGGCGTCTCCGACGGAGCCGGTGTCGATCGCCCGCGCCGTCGCCACCTCCTGGGCGTCGCGGTAGGCGGCTTCGAACTCCTTGCGGCTGACCTGCGCCCGCGAGGCTTCGTTCAGCTCCGCGTACATCGCCTTGAAGTTCTTCGCCTCCCAGGCCTTGGCGAAGCGCTCGGCGGCTTCGGTCTCCGGCGATCCCGATGATCCCTTGCCGACGCCGACCACGAATGCGATCAAGGCGACGAGCGCGAGAGGGAGGGTGCGGGTGAGGAGGCGGCGGCGACGCTCCGCCTCGGTGGGGATCGAGCTCACCGCGCAAAGGTAAAGGAGGGCCTGGCGGCATGCTTCTATTCACCGGGTGACCGTTCTTGACTGGGCGATCCTGGCCTTCACCTTTGCCCTCGCCCTGTGGGGCTACCGGCAGGGGTTGATCGTCGGCGCGCTCACCCTCGTCGGCTTCGGCGCCGGCGCCCTCGCCGGCAGCAGGATCGCGCCGCTGCTGCTGACCAAGGGGTCGCACTCGCCCTACGCGCCCCTCTGCGCCGCCCTGGGAGCGCTGCTGGTCGGGGCGCTGATGGCGGTGACGGTCGAGAGCTTCGCCCTCGGCCTGCGCGAAAAGGTCGTCCGCCGGCCCTTCATGCAGGCTGCCGACGGAGCCGGCGGCGCCGCCCTGATCGCCTCGGTCGCGCTCGGCCTCGCCTGGGTCTTCGGCGCCGTCCTCCTGCACGCGCCGTCGACCGCGCAGCTGCGCGCCGACATCCAGCAGTCGCTGATCCTGCGCAGCCTCAACGACGTGCTGCCGCCGAGCGGGCCGCTGCTGAACGCGCTCGACCGCGTCGACCCGGCGCCGACGGTGCTGGGGCCGGCGGCGCCGGTGGCCCAGCCCGACGCGAAGATCGCCTCCGACCCCGACGTCCTCCACGCCGGCGACTCCGTCGTCCGCGTCCTCAGCACCGCCTGCGGGCTGGGGATCGAGGGGTCGGGATGGGCGGTCGAGCCGGGGGTGGTGGTGACCAACGCCCACGTGGTCGCCGGCGCCGACGACACCACGGTCACCACCCAGGACGGGGCCGAGCTCGACGCCAGCCCGATCTACTACGAGCCGCGCCAGGACCTGGCCTTGCTGCGGGTGGGGACGGCGCTGCCCTCGCTGCCGATCAGCTCGGAGCGCAAGGTGGGCGGGGACGCCGCCGTGCTCGGCTTTCCCGAAAACGGGCCCTATGAGCTCTCGCCGGCGCGGCTCGGCGAGACCCGGGCGACGATCAGCGAGGACTCCTACGGCAACGGCCCGATCGAGCGCACGATCACGGCGATCAGCGGCACCGTGCGCAGCGGCAACTCCGGCGGGCCGCTGGTCGACGCGCAGGGAAACGCGGTCGGTACGGTCTTCGCGGCCACCACCAGCGGGCCGACCGGGGGGTTTGCGATTCCGGCTGAGCAGGTGCGGGAGGCGCTGGGGCGGGCCGGTTCGAATGAGGTCGATACCGGGCCCTGTACGGGGTAGGTGGGGGAGGCCATCGGCTCGATAGGCCCGTCACTTACGTTCTGTAAGCTCGGATTTGATGGAGCGAGTTGGTGTAACGACCCAGAGTGGGGCGGCGGTTTGCCCGCACCTCCACCATGCGATCGAGTTGATTGGGAAGCGGTGGACGGGGGCGATCGTTTTTGCGCTTACCGATGGGGCGAAGCGGTATGCCGAGCTTGGGAAGGCGATTCCCGGGCTCTCGGACCGGCTGCTTTCGCAGCGGTTGCGGGAGCTGGAGGAGGAGGGACTGGTGGAGCGGCAGGTCGAGGCGGGGACGCCGGTGCGGGTCATCTACTCGCTGACCGCGGCCGGACAGGAGCTGGACCCCGTTCTCTCTGAGCTCAAGTCATGGGCTCGCAGGTGGAAGAAAGCCGCCTGAGCCACTCTCTAGCCTCCCTGTAGTGGAAGAGCGACCCGCTCAGACTCAGGCCGGGCAAGCCGGGATCGGGTACCCCGGCCCCTTTGCCGTCGGCGCCTACGCGCGCAAGCTCCAGGAGGAGATGCGCAAGCGGGCGCGGGTGCAGCTGATCGGCGAGGTGACCGGCGTCGGCCGCAGCAAAGTCCAGGCCTACTTCGAGCTGCGCGACGGCGACGGCGCGGTGCCCTGTGCGATCTGGCTCAACGACCTCGAGAAGGCGGGGCTGACGGAGGGGGCGCTGCGCGACGGCGCCGAAGTCGTGATCGCCGGCGGCCCCGACTACTACCCCGGCGGCGGCCAGGCCTCACCGAGCTTCTGCTTCCGCGCCACCGACGTCCGCCTCGCCGGCGAGGGCGACCTGATCGCGCGGCTGGAGGCGCTGCGCAAGCAGCTGCGCTCCGAGGGCCTGTTCGAGCTGCAGAAGCAGCTGCGGCGGCCGCGGCTGCCGAAGACGATCGGCGTCGTCACCGCCGAAACCGGCGCCGCGCGGCGCGACCTCCTCGCCGGCCTCGAGCGCCGCGGCTGGGCCGGGGAGCTGATCTGGGCCTTCGCGCCGGTGCAGGACCGGCGGGCGGCGCCGGCGATCGCGATGGCGATCCAGGACCTGGCGGCGCGGCCGGAGGTCGAGGCGATCGTCGTCACCCGCGGCGGCGGCAGCCTCGCCGACCTCTGGGCCTTCTGCGACGAGACGCTCTGCCGCACCGTGGCGATGCTGCGGGTGCCGGTCGTCAGCGCCGTCGGCCACGAGCGCGACAGCACCCTGATCGATGACGTCGCCGCGGTCGCCTGCTCGACCCCGACCCACGCCGCCGAGGCGGCGGTGCCGCTCGACTGCCTGGCGGCGCGCGAGAGCCTCGAGCGCTGCGCGCTGGCGCTGCGGCGGGCGGGGGAGGGGGCGATCGACGTCCGCTCGCGGCACCTCGTGCACCTCGCCCGGGGCCCGGCGCGGGCGCTGCAGCGCGAGCGCGGCAAGCTGAACCAGAAGATCCGCGAGATCCGCGCCGCCTCCGAACGCGGCCTGGCCGAGCGCGTCGGCTCGCAGCGGCGGATCGGGACGGTCGTCCTCGAGCGGGCGCGACTGCGCGCCGCCGGCCCCGATCTGGAGAAACGCCGGGAAGCCCTGCGCCAGGCGATGGTGACGCTGCGCGCCCACGAGCCGGAGCGCACTCTTGAGCGCGGCTACGCCCTCGTCGAGGGCGAGGCGGGGGAGCCGGTGACGAGCGCCGCCGCCGCGGCCGCCGCCGCAGGGGTCAAACTTCGATTCGCCGACGGGCGCGTGCAGGCGAGAACCGAGGGAGACGTTGAGCGAGAGACCTGAGAGCTACGAGGCCGCGGTGGAGCGGCTGGAGGAGATCATCGACCGGCTCGACTCCGGCCAGGCCGGCCTGCGCGAGACCCTCGACCTCTGCAAAGAGGGCAAGGAGCTGGTCAACTACTGCGCGGCCGAGCTGGACGAGGTCGGCGAGGGGCTGAAGGAGCTGCGCCTCGACGATCTCGCGGCGAAGCTCGAGGCCTCGCCCGGCGTCAACTGACCTCGTCGCCGGCGATCTCGGCGATCGTGGCCTCCAGGTCGGCGCGGGCGTTCGCCATCTCGTCCTCGTCGAGGACGGAGAGCGCGGGCTCGTCCGGGCGCTCGAGGAAGACGTAGGCGACCTCGACCTCCGGCGCCGCCAGCGCCTCGGCCACCGCCAGCGCGTAGATCGAGCGCTGCACCTCGTAATGCGTGGCGCGATCGGCCGGGGAGGCGCCCTCGAGCCGGTCGGTCTTGTAGTCGAGGACGAGCGGCGGCGCCCCCTCGCGCTCGACCAGCAGATCGATCGACCCGCGCAGCAACGTGCCCCCGATCTCGATCAAAAGCGGCACCTCCGCCCGCACCCGGGTCGCACCAACACTTATCTCCTTGCGCAGTGGCGAGTCGATCCACCGCCTGACGGGCTCCAGCAACGCCTCGACCAAGCGGGGGGATGGGGTCTCCCTCTCAGGACACTCAACATCGAGCCATTGGCGAGATGTGTCCGGAGAGGGGGACCCCATCCCCCCGCCCGCGGCGAGTGCATGTCGAAGCACCAGCTCTTCGCTCGGCTCGGCCCAACCATTTGCCTGGCTCCACTCGAGCAGCTCGTGGACGGCGGCGCCCCTGGCCAGGCTCTGCTCGCGCGCCGCCGGCTCGGGGTCCGCCGCGTGCTCGACGAAGAACTCGCCAAGGCTCTCCTTGTAGGCGGCAATCGCGGTGTAGGAGAGGGGGCGGCGGGCGGCGCCCGGCGCCCGCCGCTCGACCAGCGGCGGCGGCCCTTCGCCGAGCGCCCGTCCGCCGGCGCTCTCGTAGCGCAGCGTCCGCAGCTCGGCCGCCCGCTCGGGCGAGGGGAGGTTCGGCCGCACCGCGATCTCCGATGCCGCGGCCTCGGCATCGAGGCCCGGGCGCGGAGCGGGGGGAGCGACGGGTACAGCCGCCTCGGCGTCCCGCGGGACGCCGAAGGCTTCGACCAGCCGCTCCACCACCGCTCTGCCCTTCGTCTCCCTGCCCTCGTTCGGGTTGACGACGCCGCTGAGGATCAGGTGCTCCTTCGCCCGGGTGGCGGCGACGTGGAACAGGCGGAGCTCCTCCTCGGCTTCGCGGTCCTGGGACTCCTCGCAGAGGGCGCCGTAGTCGAAGAGGTCGATCTTCGGGCTACCGAGGCGGAGCAGCCGCAGGCCCAGTCGCGGCTCCTCCTCGCGGCCGATCGCCAGCAGCGGCGAGCGGTTGCCGTTGAGCAGCCGCCGCCCGAGGTCGGGGACGGCGACGACGCCGAACTCGAGGCCCTTGGCGTTGTGGACAGTCATGATCCGGACCCCGTCGTGGCCCTCGGCGGCGGTCGCGGCCTGCGCCTCGGCCTCGCTTTCGGCGCGGGCGGCGAGGAAGTCGAGGAAGCCGCGCAGGTCGCGCCCCTCGCGCGACTCGAACTCGGCCGCCAGCCGCCCCATCTTGCGGACGTTGGCGAAGCGCGCCTCGCCGGTCGGCCGGCTGAGGATCGCCAGGTCGTAGCCGGTCTCCGTCACCACCGCCTCGATCAGCGCCGCCAGCGTCAGGCGCGGCCCGCGCTCGCGCAGGGATCCGATCGTGGCGACGAAATCGCGCAGCAGCTCCCGCTCGGGCCGCGGAATCTCATCCAGGCGCTCGGGCTCGGCCACCTCGGCCTCGCCGGCGCCGGCGGCGCGCTCGACCGCGGGCCAGACGTGGCGGCGCTTGCCGGCCGCCCGCCGCAGCAGCCAGAGCGTGTCTGGGGCGACCCCGCAGGCGGGGGAGGCGAGGGCGCCGAAGAGGGCGTGGTCGTCGAGCGGGTTGGCGAGGACCGCCAGCAGCGCGCAGACGTCGGCGACCTGCTGCTGGGACCAGTAGCCGCGGCCGCCGACGACGTAGGGCCGCAGGCCGGCGCGTTCGAGCGAGTCCTCGTAGGCATCGAGGTGGGTGAAGGCGCGCAGCAGCACCACCATCTCGCCCCGCGGCACCCCTGTCTCGGCCAGCTCGCGCAGCCGCTCGGCGACGAAGCGCGCCTCGGCCAGGCAGTTGATCGGGGTGGCGCCGTCGATCGCCGGCTCCAGCTCGATCTCCTCGGCGTCCCAGCCATCGCGGGCGGTCAGCAGCAGCTCGACGGCCGGCTCGCCGCCGGCCGGCGGACCCTCCGGAGGTGGCGTCCCGACCCGCAGGGGCCGATAGGCCGCGCCCAGCAGCGTCTCGCCGAAGAGGTTGACCGCGCCGATCACCTCTGGACGGGAGCGGAAGTTGCCGCTCAGCTGCATCAGCTCTGCATCGGGACGGCTATCGACCTCCGCCCGGCGGCGGCGGAAGACCTCGAGGTCGGCGTGGCGGAAGCCGTAGATCGACTGCAGCTCGTCGCCCACCACGACCAGCTCGGTCCGCGGCCCCCGCAGCGCCTCGATCAGCCGCAGCTGCAGCCGGTTGGTGTCCTGGAACTCGTCGACGAGGATCTGGCGGAAGCGGGAGCGGTAGTGCTCGCCGACCTCGGCTCGCTCGAGCAGGCGGGCGGCGAGGATCTGGAGGTCCTCGAAGTCGATCCCGGCGCGCCTTTCCTTCGCCTTGGCGAAGCGAACGGAGAAGAGCCCCAGAAGCTCGGCGAGGTGGCGGTAGACGACGCCGCCCTCGCCGGCCGCCGCCACCTCGGCGATTGCCGCCTCGACCGCGTCCTTGTAGGCGCTCATCGCTTTCGCCTTGCTGGTGGTGGCGAGCGCCAGCAGCTCGTCCAGCTCCGGCGTCGCCCCGGGCGCGCCGAGCAGGCTCAGCGCCCGCTCAGGGAGCTCGCGTTTCGCGTCGCCCTCCTTCAGCTCGGCCAGGCACTCGCCCGCCGCCTCGGCCAGCCGCGCCAGCGCGGCCTCCGGGTCAGGCTGTGGCGGCTCGGGCAGCTTCGGGTCGGCGACGCCGCGGCTGCGCAGCTCGTCGTGGACGTTGACGATGATCGCCCGCAGCCCCTCCAGGTCGTAGGCGGCGACGGTCTCCTCGCGGGCCGTGTCCGCCTCGGCGAGGAACTCGACCAGGGCGTCGTCGAAGGCCTCGCGGGCGGCCCGCGCCGCCTCCGGCGCGTCGAGCACGCGGAAGCCCGGGTCGACGCCGGCGGCCACCGGGTGGGCGGCGAGGACGCGGTTGCAGAAGCCGTGGATCGTCGTCACCCAGGCGCTGCCGATCCCCGCCAGCGCCGCGGCGGCACGCTCGGAGCCGCGGTCGGCGCGTCGCCCCAGCTCGACCCGGATCCGCTGCCGCAGCTCCGCCGCCGCTTTGTCGGTGAAGGTGAAGGCGAGGATCGAGTCGGCGGAGAGGCCGGCGTCGCAGACGAGGCGGCAGTAGCGCTCGACCATCACCCCCGTCTTGCCGGTGCCGGCGCCCGCCTCCAGCAGCACGTCGCGGCCGCGGGCCGCGATCGCAGCCGCCTGCTCGGGCGTGGGTTGGCGCGCCGGCGCCGCGGTCAGCTGCTCGGGGCTCACCGCTCCTCGCCTTCGTCGTCTTCGGCGTACTGCGGGGCGCGGTCGCGGCGGCAGATCGAGGCGAAGGTGCAGTAGGCGGGGCAGGTGTCGTGGCCGCGCAGCCCGGCCCGCGGGCCCGGGTCGCGGCGGATGTCGCCGCCCCGCATCCGGGCGACGATCGCCCCGGCGCGGGCCCGCGCTTCGTCCAGCAGCTCCTCCAGCGCCTCCGGCTCGACCACGTCCTTGGGATAGAGGCCGTAGCCGGCAAGGTCCCCGGCAACCGCCGCCGAGACGACGCCGCGCGGGCGGCGGGAGGAGGTCCCGCGCAGCGGGTGGTAGATGGCCCCGGCCGGATCCGCGCCCCAGTGCTCGGCGACGGCGAGCAGGTAGAGGGGCAGCTGCAGCTTCGCCCGCTCCTCGAACTTCTCGCGCGGGGTGACCGTGGAGGCGAGCTTGTAGTCGATGACGACGGCGCGGCCGTCGTCGGAGCGGTCGACGCGGTCGACGGCGCCGTGCAGCCCCCAGCCGTCCAGCTCCAGCACCGGCCGCTCGGCGTCGGGGCGCTCGCCGAAGGCGGCCTCCAGCAGCCACGGCTCGAAGCCCCCGGTCTCGCGGCCGGCCTCCTCGGCGAGGAAGCGCTCCAGCAGCCGTTCGACCCGCCGCGCGATCGCCCGCTCGGCCGGATGGCCCCCCAGCTCGCGCTCGGCGACGACCTCCGCCACCAGCTCGCGGCCGTGCTCCGTCCACGTGGCCAGGCTGCCGGGCCGCGGCAGCGGGTCGCCGCCCGGGCGCTCCTCGTAGAGGCGGTGGAGCGCCTCGTGCATCAGGCCGCCCTGGACGAGCGGGTCGGGGACCGGATCGAGCAGCTGCGGGTCGAGCTCGTGCGCGGCGAACCAGCGGTAGGAGCAGAGGTCGAATTCCTCCAGGGTGGTGCCGCCGTAGGCGCCGACCGAGCGCAACGACTCCAGCGCCGCCGGGTTCGTCAGCGGCCCCGGCGCCCGCGAGGCTGCCTCGACGCGCCTGGCGTGGCCGACCCGGACGACCAGCCGCTCGGCCAGCTCGCCCTCGACCCCCGCCTGCGCGAGCAGCGCCAGGGCGTCGGCGGCGGGCCCGTGCGCGGCCAGCGCCCGCGCCAGCTCGTCCTCCGATGGGGCCTCCGCCAGTGGCGTTACCACCTGGGCGAGGTCCCGGCTGACGGTCAGTTCCTCCTCGACAGGGTCGGCGCCGCTGCCGTCCGGTGCCGGCGCCAGCAGCGCTCGGACGTCGTCGATCAGCGGCGAGCGGGCGGTCGCGGCGCCGTCCTCGTCGCTGTCGCGATAGGACAGAGCGAGGCTGCGGCGGGGGAGGGCGAGGCAGGCGTGGAAGAGATAGCGCTCCTCGGCCTCGCTGTCGCGCCGCGGGTCGAGGCCGAGCGTCTGCCGCTGGGCCTCGGAGAGGAAGGGGTCGGCGCCGCGGTCGCGTCGCGGGAACTCGCCGTCCTGGAGGGAGCCGACGACTACGTGGTCGAAGCGCGCGGCGCGCAGGCGGTAGGGGCTGGCGATTCGGACCCGCCCCTGCACCGGCCCGGACCAGACGCGGAAGTCGAGATCCTCGAGCACCGCCGCCAGCTCACCGGCGCGCGGGGCGAGCTCGCCGAGGTCAGCCAGGTCCGAGAGCGCCGAGGCGATCGCGGCGGCAGCGCGCGCCTCAAGCTCGTCGCCGGGTTGGGGCTGCGCGCCGTCCGTCTCGCCGCGGTTGCGCGAGGACATCGCCATCGCCAGGCCCGCTGCCTCCGCCGCCAGCTCGGCGGGCGAGCGCCTGGCGGCCGCGCGCAGGCGGAGGAGGTCCCGCGGCAGCTCGCGGCCCTCCCCCTGCCAGCGCAGGAGGGCGGTCTCGGCGTCCTGGACCCGGGCGCGCCGCAGGTCACGCTCGAACCAGTCGACGGTGCTCGGCGACCACCCGGAGGGGCCGCGCAGGTAGCGGAGGAAGTCGGAGGCGCGGCGGGAGCCGAACTCCGCCTCGAGCAGGGCGATCAGGGCGCCGCCGACGCTCGTCCGCGCCACCGGCAGCTCCGCCTCGAGGGCGGTCGCGACTCCGTTCGCCTCCAGCGCCGCCGCGATCTCGCCGCCGCGGCGGGACGGGTCGCGGAGGACGACAGCGACCTCTGCCGGGTCGGCGCCCTCGTGCAGGAGGCGGGAGACGTGCGCCGCGATCGACTCCGCCTCGGCCCGCGCCCCCGCCGAGCTGAGCAGGGTGAGGCTGCCGTCGGGTTCGGCCCGGCGCGGGCGCGGGACGCTGAAGGAGATCGTCAGGTGGAAGAGCAGCGGGCTGACCGTGTTGCCGGGCGTCGCCTCCCGCGTCACCTCGTCTGCCGCTCCGATCCGCTCGCGCAGCTGGTCCCGCAGCCGCGCGCGCGCCGCCAGCGCCGTGCTTCCCTCTTCGTAGGGGAGGGCGACGGTCACCTCGGTCAGCTCGGCCAGGGTCGCGACCAGCGCCAGCTGGTTCTCGGTCAGGTCGTCGAAGCCGTAGAGGAAGACCGGCCGCGTCCCCCAGAAGGAGCCGTCGCGGCGTAGCTGGGCGATCGCTGCGCGGGCGACCCCGTGGGCGTCGGTGCGGCCGCTGCGCTCCCGCACCTCGCCGTAGCCGCCGTAGAGGGCTGAGATGTCGCTGAGGTAGGCGGAGCCCTCGAGCGTGGCGGCGCTCGCCTCGACGTCCGCGGGCTCGACCCCCGCCGCCTGCAGCTCGTCGAACAGGCGCGCGAGGGCGCCGGCGAAGCGGGGGCGGGAGGCGGAGCGGCGCAGCGGCCCGAGGCGGTTGCGGCGGGACTCGACCGCAACCGCGATCGCCCGCAGGCGCTGGGCGGGGGAGAGCTCGGCCCCGGGGGGCGCCCCGGCTGCGGTGGCGACGGTGCGGAAGAGGGCGCCGAAGGTCATCACCGAGCCGCCGAGGACGGCTCCGCGCGCGGCCAGCTCGCGCTCGCGGTCGAAGACGTCGTCGGTCGTGGGGAGGACCAGGACGGGATCGCGGTCGAGGGCGGCTCGGAAGGCGCTCAGCACCTCGCCGAGCTTGCCCGAATTAGGCGGGCCTTGGACGAGCGTCAGGGACACGCATCCGAGCCTAGGGACGGCTCCGGCGTCGCCTGCGGGGCGCCCGGCGCGATCCCGCAAACTCGGGGATTAGCGGGCATCTTTTGGCGTCATCGGCCCTCTCTAGATTCATCAGCAGCCGATGTCACTCTGCTTCGTAGATCCCGCCGACGCCATCCGCGCCATCGCCGACTCCGTCGGCCGCGAGGCGCGCCGCCAGCTGCTCGGCGAGGCGGTCCGCGCCTGGGTCGACGAGATCCCCGAGTCGGAGCTGGAAGTCCACTACGCGAAGGCGATCTCTGAGCTCGACGAGCACGACCTCTCGATGCTCGCCGCCTGGCACGGCTCACTCGAGGCGGGCCAGCCGGTCCCCAACCGCGACTTCCTCATGGCTGCCTTCAGCTCCCTCGGCGAAAACCGCCGCGAGGCGCTCAAGCTGGCCGCGGGCTTCCGCGGCGAGGAGGCCGTCGACTCCGGCGTCACCGAGGAGGACGCGCTGGAGCTCGTCCTCGGCCTCCTCGGCCCCCCACGCCTGATGGAGCTCGCCGCCGAGGCGCTCGAGCTTTACGTCTGGGACCGGGCGGGTAGCGACAACTAGTTGGACGTTCCTCCGCAAGCGATAGTCATCTTCGGCGCCACCGGCGACCTGGCGCGGCGGAAGCTGCTGCCGGGGCTGCTGCGCCTTTTCCAGGCGGGGCTGATGCCGGAGTTCCGGATCATCGGCGTCTCGATGGAGGAGATCAACGACGCTCGCTTCCGGGCGATCGCCGAAAGCGCCTGCCGCGAGTTCGCCCGCCACGCCTTCGGCGGCGAGGAGTGGCACGAGTTCTCCAGCCGGCTCTCCTACGTTCCGCACGCGCGGGCGCCGAAGGCGCTGAAGGAGGCCGTCGACAAAGCCGAAGGCGAACTGGGTCCGGAGATGCACCTGCTCCACTACCTCAGCGTTCCCCCGACCGCCGCTCCCGACGTGATCCAGATGCTGAGGACGTGCGGGCTCTCGGAGCGCTCGCGGGTGATCATGGAGAAGCCGTTCGGGACCGACCTCGCCAGCGCCCGCAAGCTGAACGCGATGGTCCACGAGGTGATCGAGGAGGACCGCGTCTTCCGCATCGACCACTTCCTCGGCAAAGAGGCGGCGCAGAACATCCTCGCGCTGCGCTTCGCCAACGGGCTCTTCGAGCCGATCTGGAACCGCAACCACATCGACCACATCCAGATCGACGTGCCGGAGACGCTCGGGGTCGGCTCCCGCGCCGCCTTCTACGAGAAGACGGGCGCCTTCCGCGACATGGTCGTCACCCACCTCTTCCAGATCCTCGGCTTCGTTGCGATGGAGCCGCCGACGGCGCTGGCGCCGGAACCGATCACCGAGGAGAAGAACAAAGTCTTCCGCAGCCTGCAGCCGCTCGACCCCGATCGGGTCGTCCGCGGCCAGTACGAGGGCTATCGCTCCGAAGAGGGGGTCGACCCCGGCTCCAGCACCGAGACCTTCGTGGCCCTGCGCTGCGAAGTCGACAATTGGCGCTGGAGCGGGGTGCCGTTCTACCTGCGGACGGGAAAGCGGATGGGGGAAAGCTCGCGGATCATCTCGATCGCCTTTCGCGAGCCGCCGCACGCGATGTTCCCCGCCCACTCGCGGGTCGGCCGCTACGGCCCCGACCACCTCACCTTCGACCTCGAGGAGTCCTCTCGGGTCTCGCTCTCCTTCTACGGCAAGCGGCCGGGGATGGGGATGGTCCTGGACAAGGCGAGTATGCAGTTCTCGCTGGAGGAAACCGACTATCACGGGGAGACGGTGGAGCCGTACGAGCGGCTGATCCGCGACGCGATGATCGGCGACCGCACCCTGTTCACGACCGCGAAGGGGATCGAGCGGCTCTGGGAAGTCTCCGAACCGCTGCTGCAGGACCCGCCGCCGGTGAAACCGTACCCGCAGGGGTCGTGGGGGCCGACCGAGATCGGCGCCCTGATCGCGCCCCACAGCTGGCGCCTGCCCTTCGCCCGCCGCTGGCGGGAAGCGCCGAGCCACGGTGGCAACGGCGCTGCGGTCGAGCGTGAGCGCGCCTAGTCAGTCGCTGGGGCTGGTGCCGTCGAGCGCGGCGCGGATCTCGCCGATCGCCTGCTCGTTGTCGCGGAAGTGGACCGCGGTCATTCCCGCGGCTTCGGCCGCCTCGCAGTTGACCTGGAGGTCGTCGATGAAGAGGCACGCCTCCGCCGGCGAGCCGACCCGCTCCAGGGTCAGCTGGTAGATCCGCGCTTCCGGCTTGCGGCAGCCGACGAAGGCGGAGTCGACGATCTCCTCGAAGATCTCGTCGACCGGCAACATCGAGCGCCAGAGCGGCTCCCACTCGCGGACGTTGTTGGTCAGCATCGCCATCCGCAGCCCGCGCGTTTTCAGCTCCCGCATCAGCGCGATCATCTCCTCGTTCGGATCGAGCGCGCCGAAGAACTGGTGGCGGAAGTGGTGGAGGTGGGGGCGGTGGCCGAGGATCGACTTCAGACCCGTTTCGAGCCCTTCGATGAACTCGTCCTCGCTGATCTCGCCGCGCTCGAGCTTGAAGAGCGGAATCTCCTCGCCCTCGGCGAGTCCCTCGCGCATCGCCCGCCCGAGGGCTTCGGGCGAGATGCCGCTGTCGTCCTGGAAGGCGGCGAAGGCGGCGAGGAGCGGCGTCGTCAGGACGCCGCCGAAGTCGGAGATCACGGTCGTGATCTTGCTCATCGGCGGCTCAGCCATCGGCGGCGCGGGCGACCTCGTAGGTGCCGAGCCCCTCGCGCCCCTCGACCGACCAGCGGAAGAAGGCGATCTGTGAGTCGAGCCCCTGGCGCCGCACGTTGACCGCGTTGATCAGGGTGCCGGCGCCGCGCAGCGGCCGCATCTCCTCGGTCGAGGGCCAGAGCTCCAGCGTCGCTCGCCGCGGCGCCCCGTCGGAGCCGTACTCGGTCGAGAGCAGCGATTCCTCGAACTGCAGCGGCGCGCCGTCGGGGTCGCAGAGGACGGCGGCGACCTCCTCGTCCCCGTGCGCCTGGCCGCCGGCTGGCATCGACGAGGTGAGCGCAAGCAGCCCCCCGTCGGAGAAGACGATCCCGATCGACCGCCGCACGATCTGCCCCTGGTCGCTCATGCCGCGCAGCCTAGTGATCGGGCGGCGGCGCGGCAGAGCTTTTACCTCTTATAGATGCATAACCTCTGCCGCCCTCATGTCAGAGCTGCGGATCCGAGATGCCGACCCCGCCCTTGACGGCGCCGCCTGCGCGGCGATCTACGCTCCGCACGTCGAAGGCAGCGCCGTCTCCTTCGAGGAACGGGCGCCGGACGCGGCCGAGCTGGCGGCGCGGATCGAGCGGTACGGGACCAGCCACGCTTGGCTCGTCGCCGAGCGGGAGGGGGAGGTGATCGGCTACGCCTACGCGACCGCCTTCAACGAGCGCCCTGCCTACCGCTGGAGCACGAGCGTCTCCGTCTACATCGCTGAGGATGCCCGCGGCGAAGGCGTCGGCCGCGCCCTCTACATGGCCCTCTTCGAGCGCCTGCGCGAGTGCGGCTTCCGGATGGCCTGCGCCGGGATCACGTTGCCGAACGCGGCCAGCACGCGACTCCACGAGAGCCTCGGCTTCAGGCAGATCGGCGTCAATCCCGAAATCGGCTTCAAGAACGGCGCCTGGCACGACGTTGGCTGGTTCCAGCTGGAGCTGGCGCCGGCCGAAAAGGAAGACGCCCCTCCCAGGCCTATAGGGATTAAAGCCTGCAAAGATGATGATTCCCTTGACATATAAAGGCCATTGATCCACTATAGACCTCGCAAGGACCGAGGGAGGAATACAGAGATGGCTTATGTGATGATGGCGATTCCCGCGGAGCTGGTGCCGGCGGTATCCGCGTTTCTCGAAGCCCAGGAGCCCGCGTACCAGATGGCGCAAGCGGCGAAAAACAACGAGCACGAAGGCAGGGAACCCGGGTTCGTGCACGGATGGGACCGCTCAACGGTTCAACGGGCATATCGAGAAAGCGCCGATCGACTGCGGGATCTACTGGATTTTTTGGCGTCGAACCCAAATCGTGAGGTCTCTGCTCCCGAGTTGGCGGATGCGATCGAAGCCAAGTACGGCTGGAATACGGTGGCCGGCATGCTCGGGGCCTTCGGGCGCCGCTCCGTCAACCGGTATGGGCGCCCGGAGCCGATGTGGGAATATCGCTACGACCCGCAGGGGAGGATCCTGATCACGATGCCAGAAGGTCCGGCAAAGGCCGTCAGGGAGGCAGCAAGAGGCAAATAAAGTTTCTGTATTTGAAGTTAAATAGAAACTTTCGATAGAATAAGCACGTGAAGAAGGCTTATAAAGAGGCTTTGGTAGAGGATTTGATTCGCCTTCGTCGGGTCGAAAGGGATTTTTCAGGAACCCCCGATATCCCCGCTGTCCGCCTTCATCTCGAAGAGATGGTCGGGCCGACCGTAAGGCCGGCCTTCGCGGCACGAGTCCTCGGCGTCAGCCCACCGGCACTGCGTCGCTGGATGGCGAAAGGCGAGATTGCCACCGTCTTCGACCTCGATGGCAGCCGCGCGATCCCCCTGTCCACCCTGATCGAGCTGAAAGAAGCGGTGGACGGCGAGCGGCGAGCCGGACGCCGCCATGTCCTAGAGGGAGCGGTGGATGCGACGCGGAGGAAAGCCGAACGCCTGCCGCGAAATCTCGCCGCACCGCGGGAGCAACCCCGGGGGCAGCAGCCCTCGGACCTACGGGGCCTTGCCTACCACCGGGCGGTGGCTCGGCGGCTGGACAGGCCCACCGCCGACATGGCGCTGGCGCTGGTCCGTCATTGGAGGGACAAAGGCAGCATCGACCCCCGCTACGCGGAGGCGTGGGAAGGCCTCCTGCAGGGGCCGCTTCCAGGCGTCCGGAGGATTCTCGAAGACGAGAGCGAGAGAGCTCGCGACCTGAGGCAGAATTCACCCTTCGCCGGCGTCCTCAGCGAGGCTGAGCGGCGGGCGATCGCAGATCAGGTCCGATGAGGCTGGTCGATCTGGAGCACGTGGTCGCAGCGGCCGCTCAGGTCTCGGACGAGGTCGAGTTCGTCGTCATCGGCAGCCAGGCGGTGCTCGCCGCCGACGATCCACCCACGGAGCTGCTGCGCTCCATGGAGGCCGACCTTTACCCCCTTCACGCCCCGGAGAAAGCGGAGGCGATCGACGCCTCCCTCGGTGACGGCTCACCGTTTCACCGGACCTACGGCTACTACGCACATGGTGTCGGGCCGGAGACGGCGAAGGCGCCGGCAGGTTGGGAGAACCGCTTGATTGCTCTTTCGATCCCCCCGCGGGCCGCCTCCAACAAAGGGGCGACTGCCCTCTGCCTAGAGGCTCACGATCTCATTCTGGCCAAGTGTGCACGAGGCGAAGCCCGCGACTGGGAGTTCGCGCAGGATGCCTTGGCGGCCGGCCTGGTCTCCCTACCCAGCCTGCTCGGACTAATCGACGACCTTCCTCTGCCGGAGGACAGGCGGTCCTATGTCCGGCGGATGTTGGAGGCGCGGGCGCCGACTGAGCCGCACTGAGCACCCGGCTACCATGCAGCCATGAGCGATAACCCCGCACCGACCGACGCGACCAGCGACGAAACCCTCACCGAGGAGGACGTCTACGAGGTGCTGGAGGAGGTCATCGACCCCGAGCTCGGGCTCGACTTCGTCAACCTCGGCCTCGTCTACGACGTCAACCTCGAGGGCTCCGACGTCTACGTCACCTTCACCCTGACGACCCCCGCCTGCCCGATCGGCCCCCAGGTCTCCGAGCAGATGCGCGAGTTCGTCGGCGACCTCCCCGGCGTCACCGCCGTGCACCCGAAGATGGTCTTCGACCCTCCGTGGAGCCCGGAAATGATGTCCGAGGAGGCCAAGTTCGCGCTCGGGTTCTAGGGCTTCAGCCGGTAAAGCAGGTGCGGCAGCCCGGCATGGTTGACTTCGCCGTCAATCCCGCACCCGACCTTCTCGGCTACCCGCCGCGACGGGGCGTTCGCCGGTAGCACCAGCGCCACCAGCTCCTCGAACCCCAGCTCCCGCGCCCAGGCAATGGCCGCGGTCGCCATCTCAGTCGCGTAGCCGTTGCCATGCAGCGGCGGCTCGATGCTCCAGGCGAGCTCGACCATCGCGGCCTCTTCGACGGTGGTCCAGTGGAGGCCGCCGCGGCCGGCGAAGGCGTTGGTCCCTTGCTCCACCAGGACCCAGGGGCCGAAGCCGTGGTCGGACCAGTGGGCCTCGTCGCCTTCCACCAGCTCGTCGATTGCCCCCGCGTTGAAGGGCGGCAGGGGAGGGGGGCGGAGCCAGCGCTCGATCGCCGGGTGGGTGAAGTGGGCGTGGTAGAGGGCGCGGTCGTCGGGGCTTGGCCGGCGGAGGAGGAGCCGCTCCGTCTGGCGCTCCCCGTCGCGCATCAGCCCTGGTCTGAGCGCGGAAGCCGCGGCTCGCCGTTCGGCGGCACCTCTTCGGCGGTGCCCTCGAAGTCGTAGTCGCGGCTGGGGCCGCGGCTCGGCCCGCTGCCGGGCGGCGGACCGAACGGCCCGCCGACGGAGCCTGGCCCCATCCCGACCACGGTGAAGCGGCCGATCGTCAGCCGTTTCAGCACCCGTCGCGCGATCGCGCGCGTCGGTGGCAGCAGCAGGAAGAGTCCGAAGATGTCGGTGAGGAAGCCCGGGGTGAGCAGCAGGGTGCCGCCGATCACGATCAGGACCCCGTCGGCGACCTCGCGGCCCGGAAACCGCCGCGCTGCCAGCGCCTCGTTGAAGCGCCGCCAGGCCCCGCGCCCCTCGTGTTTGAGCAGCCATGAGCCGAGGATCGCGTCGGCCAGCAGCAGGATCAGGGTCGGGACGACCCCGATCGCCTGTCCCACCTGGATGATCACGTAGAGCTCCGCGATCGGGACGACGATGAAGAGGAGAACGAGGATCAGGGGCATGGAGAAAGACTAGGGAGTGTCGAGTTTGTCCCCTATAGGGAGACAAACTCGACAGCTACGCGGCCTTGACCTTCTTGCCGGCCGCCGCCTCGAGCTCGGCGAGGGATTCGTTCAGCCCGTTGCTGACGACTTCGACGTCCTCCATGCAGTCGTAGTCGGCGAGCAGCCCGAAGCCGACTTTGCCGTGGTAGCTCATGATCGCCACCGCGAGGCAGTGGTTCTGGGGCAGGAAGGCGACCGGGAAGACCTCCTCCATCTCCCGGCCGAGGACGTAGAGCGGCATCTGCGGCCCGGGGACGTTGGTGACGATGAGGTTGAAGAGGCGGGTCGAGAAGTTGATCCGCGAGGCCTGGGCCAGGATCGTCGGCGGCGCGAAGTCGTTGAAGCGGGAAATCACTTCCGCCCCCAACGCCTGTTTGGAGCGCTTCAGCCCCGCCATCGCGTCGCTGATCGTCCGCAGCCGCCGCACCGGGTCCTCGATGTAGACCGGCAGCGGCCCCCGCATCAGCGCGATCCGGTTGCCGAGATCTCCGCGCTCGTCCTCGCTGCGGATCGAGACCGGGACCAAGGCCCGCAGCTCCAGCCCCTCGGTCCGCACCCGCCGCCCGTGCAGCCACTTGCGCAGCGCGCCCGTGACCACCGCGAGGACGACGTCGTTGACGGTCCCGCCGAAGGTGTCCTTGATCCCCTTGAAGGTCGCCAGCTCCGAGCGCTCCCAGACGTAGCGCCGGTGGGGGCCGATCTCCTCGTTCAGCGGCACGTCCGGCGCCGGGTCGGCGAAGGCGCTGACGATCTCGCCGACCCCCTCCAGCCCCTCGACCAGCTTCCGCGCCGTCGTCTCCGGGTTGCGGACGACGTCGACCGCGCGCTCGGCGATCTTCACCGGCGCCGCCACCGCGTCGGCGAGCCCGCGCGCGACCAGCTCCGTCGTCCCCGGTTCGGGCTGCGGCACCCAGTGGTCCTCCAGCTCCATCGGCTTGGCGTCGCGCTCGAGGTCGAAGAGGACGGTGCCGATGTCGACGCCGGAGACCCCGTCGACCATCGCGTGATGGGTCTTGGTCAGGATCGCGAAGCGGTTGCGCTCCAGGTTCTGCGCCAGCCACAGCTCCCAGAGCGGCTTCGAGCGGTCGAGCTGCTGGGAGAAGATCCGCCCCGCGAGCTGTTTCAGCTGCTCCTCGCCGCCCGGATCCGGCAGCGCGGTGTGGCGGATGTGGTAGGTCAGGTTGAAGTTGACGTCGTCGGCCCAGAGCGGCCGACCGGCCTCCAGCGGCGGCACGACGAGCTTCTGGCGGAAGCGCGGGACCAGCGGCAGGCGGCTGCGCACGTGCTCGACCAGGTCGGTGTATTTCGGCGGCGGCCCCTCGAAGATCAGGATCGCGCCGACGTGCATGTGGCTGCTGGAGCTCTCGTTGGTCAGGAACGAGGCGTCGACGGCGGTGAGGCGGTCGAGGTGGCGTCCGGAAGTTGCCATCAGGCAAGGCTACTCAGGCCGCAATTTCGGGGCTTTGCCGCTCGATTATTCGCAATCCCGCCACCGCTTCCGACTTTTCCCACAGCCGCCTGGGGTCAAACTCCGATGCGGCGCCTCGGTACCCTGAACGTATGCCTGCCACCCTGACCGGCCCCAAGCGGGTCCTGCTCGCTGCGCCGCGCGGTTACTGCGCCGGCGTCGATCGGGCCGTGCAGACGGTCGAGCGCGCGCTCGAGCTCCACGGCGCCCCCGTCTACGTCCGCAAGGAGATCGTCCACAACAAACACGTGGTCGAGGAGCTGGCCAAGCGCGGCGCGATCTTCGTCGAGCAGGAGACCGAGGTGCCGGAGGGCGCGATGGTCGTCTTCTCCGCCCACGGCGTCGCTCCGAGCGTCCACGAGAACGCCGCCTCCCGCGGCCTGCGGACGATCGACGCGACCTGCCCGCTGGTGACCAAGGTCCACGTCTCCGCCCGCCGCTTCGCGGCCCAGGGCTACACGATCATCATGATCGGCCACGAGGGCCACGAGGAGGTCGAAGGGACGACGGGCGAGGCGCCCGAGAGCATCGTCCTGATCGAAACCGCCGACGAAGTCGAGAGCCTCGTCGTCCCCGATCCCGACAAAGTCGCTTTCATCACTCAGACGACCCTCTCCGTCGATGAGACCGCCGAGGTGATCGCCGCTCTGCGGGCCAAGTTCCCCGGCATCGTCAGCAGCAAGTCGGACGACATCTGTTATGCGACCACCAACCGCCAGATCGCCGTCAAGCAGCTGGCCCGCGAGTGCGACCTCGTCCTCGTCATCGGCTCGACCAACTCCTCCAACTCCAACCGCCTGGTCGAGGTCGCGCGCGAACACGGCGCCGCCTCGCACCTGATCGACAACCACTCCCAGGTCCAGGAGGAGTGGCTGGAGGGAGTCGAGACCGTCGGCATCACCTCCGGAGCCTCCGCCCCCGAGGAGCTGGTCGAAAGCCTCGTCACCTTCTTCCGCGACCGCGGCGCCGAGGACGTCTCCGAGCTGCGCACCGTCCACGAGGACGTCCGCTTCATGCTCCCGAAGGAGATCCGCGACGAGGTCGCCGCGCGCGCCTAGCTCTCGTACGGCGCGTAGCGGTTGTGCAGCATCAGGTCGTTGCCGTCGGGGTCGGTGAAGAGGGCCATGTGGCAGACGCCGGTGTCGAAGACGTCGCCGTTGAACTCGACGCCTTTGGCTTCCAGCTCCGCCTTGGCGGTGGCGACGTCCTCGACGTGCAGCGCCGGGTGGGCGTTTTTCTGGGGCGCGAACTCCATCCCCTGTTTGGCCGGCTCCCAGATCGCGAAGCAGGTGTCGCCCGCCCAGAATTCGAAGCGGCCGCGGTCGTCGGGACGGAGGCCGAGGGTCTCGCCGTAGAAGACGCGCGAGCGCTCGGCGTCGGTGGACGGGATGCCGATGAAGTCGGTCTTGGTGATCACTGGTTCCTCCTTTGGGGTGGGATCGGCGGAAGGCTCAGGGTACGCCCGCGGCGAAGCTGAGCGACCAGACCCTGAGCCCCGGCGCGGGGCGGAGGACGAGGCTGTGCGCCTCGTGGCGCGGGTGTTCGGCCAGGACCCGCAGGCCGGGGGGGCCGGCGGGGACGGTGCTCCACTTGCCGTCGATCTCGACCTGCAGCTCTCCCTCGCCCTCGACCGTGGCGTAGGCGCCGCCCGCCTGGTAGTCGAGCGCCAGGTCCTCGCCGTCCTCTCCCGCGACCCACGCCCGCTCCCAGCTCCCCCCCGGGAAGTGCTCTGGGGTTGGGGCCATGACCCGCGCGCCGGGGCCGTCGGTGGGGCGGAGCGGGGCCATCGGCTCAGGAAGGTCTTGCAGCGCGTCGATCTCCCGCAGCTCGGCCTGGATCGCTTCCTCGGTCGCCCGGTATTCGCCCTCGCCGAAGTGGGCCCAGGCGAGGGAGCCGCCGAGGCTCCAGAGGAAGAGGCTGGGCCAGCCCTCGCAGCCGTAGGCGCTCCAGAGCTCGTGGTCGGCGTCGATCGCGACCGGGAGCTCGACCCCGAGCCTGCGCACCCCCGCGGCGACGTTCTCCTGCTCGGCGGCGAAGGGGAAGCGCGGCGCCTGGACCGCGATCACGCTCAGGCCGGCCTCGCGATAGCGCCGCTGCCACTCGGCCAGATAGGGGAGCGTGCGGACGCTGTTCAGCTGCGCGTATTCGATGAAGTGGACTAGCGCTGGCCCGCCGGCGGTCAGCGCCGGCATCGACTCCCGTTCGGTTCCCACCCAATCGAGATCGGTCGGCAGGTCGGGGGCGGCGATGTTGTCACGTCCAGGGCGCATTTAGGGAGGGTTGAGGCGGGACAGTATCCTGGCCGCGTGACCGAGCTCGTCACATTCCTCCTGCCCGCGCTGCCGCTGCTGGCTCTGCTGGTGACGCTGCTGCTCGGTCACTACCCCGGTTGCGAGGCGATCGTCCGCCTCGCCGAGCGGATCGCCGCCGCGCGCCGTCCGGATCTCGCGGCCTCCCGGCGCCCGCGCACACCGCGCTCGCCAACCTTCGTTCGCAGCGGGGGACTCCTCCTCGCCCTCTCGCTTTCCGGCCGCGCTCCCCCGGCCACGGCCTAGCGCGCGCCCGGCCACGGCCAGGGCGCTGGCGCTTCCCCTGTCTGAAGAAGCGAGAGAAAGGTCTTGAGATGAGAGACGTACGCAAGTTGGTCCTGGCCCTGCTTGTCGTGGCGGCCGCGACGGCGCTGGCCGCATGCGGCAGCAGCGACGAGAGCATTACCGCGAGTGGCGCCTCGGAAACCGGTGCCGACAGCAGCAAGGCTGCTCCCGAAGCCGAGAAGCCCGCAGGCAAAGCGGACGTGCCGACGGTCGTCGTCCGCGACGGCGAGCCGGTCGGCGGCGTTCAGGAGCTCGAATTCAGCGCCGGGGAAGAGATCCGCTTCCGCGTCTCCTCCGACAAAGCCGAAGAGATCCACGTCCACGGCTACGACATCGCCAAGGACGTTCCGGCCGGGGGCACGGTCGAATTCGACTTCCCTGCCGAACTGGAAGGGATCTACGAGGCCGAGCTGGAGGAGCTAGGCGTCCAGATCGTCGAGCTCCGCATCAACCCGTGAGCTTCCTGCCGTTAGCGCACGCCCTGGCATCCAGGCAGGACCTGCCGGTCCCCGCCTGGCTCTTCGCCTGGGGGGCGTCGATCGTCCTGATCGTCTCCTTCTTCGCGCTCTCGGCAGGCTGGCGAACGCCCCGCTTCGAGCAGCCGCACTCGCGGCCGTTCGGGGCGGGGCTCACGGCCGCGCTCCTCGGTCTCCCGGCGCAGATCCTCTGCGGCGCCGCCGGCGTCCTCCTCCTCGGCTTCGCGATCTACGCCGGCCTCGAGGGCACGGTCGCGCCCGACCGCAACTTCGCCCTCACCTTCATCTTCGTCACCTGCTGGCTCGGCTTCCCCTTCTTCTCGGCGATCTTTGGGGACCTCTTCCGGCCCTTCAACCCCTGGCGCGCGATCGGCCGCGCCGTCGGCGCCGGCTTCCGCGCGATCGCCGGACAGCGGGCCGCGCACGTCACCTACCCAGAGCGCCTCGGTCGGTGGCCGGCGGCGATCGGCCTACTCGCCGTCGTTTGGCTCGAGGTCGTCTACGGCAGCGGCGGCGCGATCCTCGATCCCCACGTCGCCGCCAGGGCTGCCTGCGTCTACACCGCCTACACGCTGGCGATGATGGCCGCCTTCGGGGTCGAGCAGTGGTGCGATCGCGGCGAGGTCTTCTCGGTCTACTTCGGGATGTTCGGCCGGCTCGGGATCTTCGGCACTCGCGAGGGCAGGCTCGAGCGTCGGCGCCCCTTCTCGGCCGCGACGACCTGGGCCGCCGTGCCCGGCTCGGCCGCCCTCGTCCTCGCCTCGATCGCCACCACCAGCTACGACGGCGCCTCGGAGGGCGCCTTCGCCGACTTCATCGAAACCGGGATCGGCTGGGCCGAAGACGTCGGCCTCGGCGTCACCGCCTCGATCCGCCTCACCGACACGATCTTCATGCTGCTCACCTTCGCCGGCGTCTCCCTCGTCTACTGGCTCGGGGTGCGGGGGATGCGGACCGTCCCCGGCGCCCCCTCGCTGGCGAAGCTGCGCACCGGCTTCGCCCACACGCTGATCCCGATCGCGCTCGCCTACCTCGTCGCCCACTACTTCAGCCTCTTCGTCTTCCAGGAGCAGGCCCAGTTCACCTACCTGCTCTCCGACCCCCTTGGGACCGGAACCACCGACCTCTTCGGAACCGCCTCCTCCGGCGTCGACTACACCGTCCTCACCGCCAACGCCATCTGGTACGTCCAGGTCGGCGCCCTGATCGTCGGCCACGTCCTCGGCCTGATGCTCGCCCACGACCGGGCCCTCGTCTACTGGCCTGACTACCGCAAAGCAATCGCCTCCCAGTACTGGATGCTGGCCGTGATGGTCGCCTTCACCTGCTTCGGCCTCTACCTGCTCTCCGTCTCCAACGGGTAGGGGAGGAGAGTGCTACCGCTTGCCCACGTCGGCCATTACGCCCTCTGGGTCCTCTACGCGATCCCGGTCCTGATCGTCGCCTTTGCAATCGCCCGCAGCACGATCGCGCAGCGGCGGGCTAGGGACGAAGAGGAAGAACCGAGCTAGAGGATCTCGGCGAGGCGCGTCTCCAGCGCCTCGCTGATGCTGTCGCGGACGGGGCCCTCGGCCAGGCGTTCGACCAGGGACTCGAGGAAGCCTTCGATGATCAGCGCCTTCGCGGTCTCGTCGTCGAGGCCGCGGGAGGTGAGGTAGAAGAGCTGATCCTTGTCGACCTGGGCGATCGCGGCGGCGTGGGTGCAGCGGACGTCGTCGGCGAGGATCTCGAGGCCGGGGATGGCGTCGGCGTGCGCCTCGGGCGAGAGCAGCAGGTTGCGGCTCTCCTGAAAGGCGTCGGTCTGCTGCGCTCCCGGGTCCACCTTGATCATCCCGCGCCAGACAGCGGTGGCGCCGGCGGCGAGGACGCCGCGGAAGGCGAGGTCGGAGTTGGTGTTCGGCGCTGCGTGCTCCTGCAGCGTGTCGAAGTCCAGGTGCTGCCCGGCGCCGCCGGCGTAGCCGCCGGTCACGCGGGCCTCGGAGCCCGGGCCGGCGAGCTTGGTCTCCATCCGCACCTTGCCGCGCGCTGAGCCGAAGCCGAGGGCCGCCCAGTCGAGTCGGCCGTCGCGCTGCACCTCGGCGCGCTGCGTGGCGAAGATCCAGCTCTTCTCGGAGATGTCCTGGGTGTTGACGTAGCGCAGGGTCGCCGCCTGGCCGACCGCCAGCTCGACGACCGAGTTCAGCACCGCGTCGACCTCGTCGTCGGGCGAGGACCAGTGCTCCCAGACCTCCGCTTCGGCGCCCTCCTCGAGCACGATCAGCGTTCGCCAGTTCACGGCGGCGCCTGCGGAACTGATCGGCACCTCGATCTGGATTGGCTCGGTCAACGTAACGCCGGCCGCGACGTGGATGAGCACCCCTTGGCGGGAGGCCGCCTCATTGCGTGCGACGAACGGGTCGTCACTTGGGACGAGGGTCCCCAGTCTGCCGACCAGGTCCGGGTGCGAATCGGCCGCCTCGGCGAGGTCGAGAACCGTGGCTCCAGCGCCGCCCGCGATGACCGGTACCGCCTCGGCCGTCTCATAGGCATCGAAGTCGAGCGCGGAGATGTCGGTGAATTCCCACCCCTTCGTCTTCTGATTCGGCAGGGGTGGGAGGGCCAAGGCCTGCTCAGCCAATGGAGCCCTCCATCTGCAACTCGATCAGGCGGTTGAGCTCTACCGCGTACTCCATCGGCAACTCCTTGGTCACCGGCTCGATGAAGCCGTTGACGATCATCTTCGAGGCCTCCTCCTCGTCGAGCCCGCGGCTCTGCAGGTAGAAGAGCTGCTCGTCGCCGATTTTGGAGACGGTCGCCTCGTGGCCGATGTCGGCGTCGTTCTCGTCGATCCGAATCGTCGGGTAGGTGTCCGAGCGCGAGTCCTCGTCGAGGAGCAGCGCGTCGCAGACGACCTTGGAGCGGGATTCGCTCGCCCCGTCGGCGACTTCGAGCAGGCCGCGGTAGGTCGCCCGGCCGCCGTCTTTGGAGATCGACTTGGAGAAGATCGAGGACGAGGTCCGCGGCGCCGCGTGGATGATCTTGCCGCCGGCGTCCTGGTGCTGGCCCTCGCCGGCGAAGGCGATCGAGAGGATCTCGCCGTGGGCTTCCGGGCCCATCAGGTAGATCGACGGGTACTTCATCGTCAGTTTCGAGCCGAGGTTGCAGTCGACCCACTCCATCGTCGCCTTCTCGTGCGCGACGGCGCGCTTGGTGACGAGGTTGAAGACGTTCTGCGACCAGTTCTGGACCGTCGTGTAACGGACCCGGCTGCTCTTCTTGGCGACGATCTCGACCACGGCCGAGTGCAGCGAGTCGCTGGAGTAGACGGGCGCCGTGCAGCCCTCGATGTAGTGGACGTCGGCACCCTCCTCGCAGAGGATCAGCGTCCGCTCGAACTGGCCCATGTTCTCGGTGTTGATCCGGAAGTAAGCCTGCAGCGGCATCTCGACCTTGACCCCGGCGGGGACGTAGACGAAGGAGCCTCCCGACCAAACGGCGCTGTTCAGCGCCGCCAGTTTGTTGTCGTTGGGCGGGATGATCGTCGCCCAGTGCTCGCGGACCAGGTCCTCGTGCTCGCGCAAGGCGGTGTCCATGTCGGTGAAGATCACGCCCTGGGCCTCGAGCTTCTCGTTGACCTGGTGGTAGACGACCTCGGACTCGTACTGCGCCCCGACGCCGGCGAGGAATTTGCGCTCGGCCTCCGGGATCCCCAGCCGGTCGAAGGTGTTTTTGATGTCGTCCGGGACCTCGCTCCAGTCGCGGCTGTTCTTCTCCGAGGCGCGGACGAAGTAGTGGATGTCGTCGAAGTCGATCTGGTCGAGGTCGCCGCCCCATTTAGGGGTCGGGCGGCTTTCGAAGTGCTCCAGCGCCTTCAGCCGGAAGTCCCGCATCCACTTCGGCTCTTCCTTGAAGTCGGAGATCGTTTCGACGACCTCGCGGGTCAGCCCCTTGGGCGCTTTGTAGGCGTAGCCGGTCTCCGAGTCGTGGAAGCCGAACTTCTCCTTGTAGTCGGCGTTGATGCCGGCCAGCTCGCGTTTCTCGGCGAGTACCTCGGGCGTTGCCATGTCAGTCGACCTCCAGGGTGATGGTGTCGTCCTCGATCTCTACCGGGAACGTTTGCACCGGCTGAAAAGCTGGGAGCGTCTTCGGCCTACCGGTGCTGAGGTCGAAGAGGGAGCCGTGGCGCGGGCACTCGACGGTGCAGGCGGCTGCGTCGAACTCGCCCTCGGCCAGCGGCCCGTTGTCGTGGGAGCAGCGGTCCTCGATCGCGTACAGCGTCCCCTCGCAGTTGAAGACGCCGATTTTCTTCCCCTCGTGCTCGACCAGGCGCATCTGGCCCTCGGGCAGCTCGGCTGCCGGGCAGACGGGGATCTTGGTTCCTGCGGTGTCGGTCAAGAGGGTGGTGCTCCAGTCAGCCGCCAGTCACGGCCTAGTGCGGATCGAGACTTAATCCTACTTCTACGGTCGGATTTTAGCGGGGCGCCTCGGCGGGCCTTTTACAGGAGGGCGATGAATTCGCGCCGCCGCTCTGGTCTTATCTACAGGACACCTGCGACGAAAGGATTCTGAGGATGAGCGAGAGGACCAGTTATGCGCCCGGGACCCCCTGCTGGGTGGACCTGGCGACGCCGGACCTGGATGCGGCCGAGCGCTTCTACGGCGAGCTGTTCGGCTGGGAGATTCCCGAGCTGCCGAACTCGGCCGAAATGGGCGGCTACCGCCGGGCCAAACTCGGCGGCCGCGACGTCGCCGGGGCGATGCCGCTGATGCAGGAGGGCCAGCCCCCGGCCTGGAGCACCTACATCTCGGTCGACGACGCCGACGCGATCGCCCGCGCCGTCCAGGAAAACGGCGGCACGATGATCGCCGAGCCGATGACGGTCGCCACCTACGGGCGCCTCGCGATGTTCACCGACCCGGAGGGAGCCTTCTTCGGGATCTGGGAGCCGGCCGACTTCGCCGGGTCGGAGCTCGTCAACGAGAAAGGCACGGTCGGCTGGAACGAGCTGGAGAGCCGGGACCCCGACGGGGCGAAACGCTTCTACGGCGCCGTCTTCGGCTGGGAGTTCCAAGACCACGACATGGGCGAGATGACCTACACCGAGTGGCAGGTCGACGGCAAGCGGATCGGCGGCATGGCCAACATCAAGGGACGGGTCCCCGACGAGGTTCCGGCGCACTGGATGGTCTACTTCGGCAGCGTCGACACCGACGAGGCCGTCGAGAAGATCAAGCAGCTCGGCGGCCAGGTGATGTTCGGGCCGATGGACATCCCGGCCGGCCGCTTCGCGATGGTCACCGATCCTTTCGGGGCCGCCTTCGCGGTGATGCAGCCGAGCGAGCAGACGATCGCTCGGGCGAAAGAGCAGGGCTTGATCTAGGCGGTCTCGCTACATCTGGCCGAGGTCGGCGACCGCTTCCGCGGGGTCGCCGGTCTCGCCCTCGTCCTCCCATTCGGCCGATTGGCCGAGGGAGGCGCTCTTGACGACCTTGAGGCCGAGCATCGCGCACTTCATCCGCGTCGCCGAGATGTCGATCCCGAGCAGCTCGAGGACGAAATCTTTCGGCAGCTGCAGCAGCTCATCGCGGCTTTTGCCGACGAGCTCGTCCGTGAGCAAGGAGGTGGCGGCGGTGGAGATCGCGCAGCCCTTGCCGTCGAAGGCGATCTCGGCAACCCGGTCGTCGGCGTCGAGCTTGATCGTCACGTGCTGCTCGTCGCCACAGAACGGGTTGGTGTCCTCGAACTCGAGGTCGGGGTCCTCGACCCGCCCGAAGTTGTGCGGGCGCTTGTAGTGCTCGAGGATCTGGTCGCGGTAGAGCTCGTCCATCAGAGGCCAAACACCTTACGCGCGTCTTCGAGGCCGTCGACGAGGCGGTCGATCTCCTCGGTCGTCGTGTAGACGCCGAAGCTGGCGCGCGCCGTGGCGACGATCTGCAGCCGGTCCATCAGCGGCTGGGCGCAGTGGTGGCCGGCGCGGACGGCGACGCCGTGGCGGTCGAGGATCTCGGAGACGTCGTGGGCGTGGATGCCCTCGATCTCGAAAGAGACCGGGCCGAGGCGGCCGGCGCCGCGGGGCGGGCCGAAGATGCGTAACCCCGGAACCTCGGCGACCCGCTCGAGCGCGTAGTCGGCGATCTGCTTCTCGTGCTCGCGCACGGCGTCCATACCGACCATGTCGAGCCAGCGGAAGGCGGAGGCCATCCCGATCGCCTGCGCGATCGCCGGCGTCCCCGCCTCGAAGCGCGCGGGCGGGTCGGCGTAGGTCGTGCCCTCCCTGGTGACCTTGCGGATCATCGAGCCGCCGCCGAGGAAGGGCGGCATCTCCCGCAGCAGGTCGAGCTGCGTCCAGAGGGCGCCGATCCCGGTCGGCGCGTAGAGCTTGTGGCCGGTGATCGCGTAGAAGTCAGCCCCGAGATCGGCCATGTCGAGTGGCATCTTCGGCGCCGCTTGGGCGCCGTCGATGAGGACCTTGGCGCCGGCGGCGTGGCTCAGCCGGGAGATCTCGGCGATCGGGTTCTCGGTCCCGAGGACGTTGGAGACGTGGGCGACGGCGACGAGCTTCGGGCCGCGCTCGAGCAGCGCCGCGAAGGCGTCCATGTCCAGCTGCCCCTCGTCGTCGACTGGCGCCCAGTCGATCTCGGCCCCGACCCGTTCGGCCAGCTGCTGCCAGGGGACGATGTTGGAGTGGTGCTCCATCTCGGTGAGGACGATGCGGTCGCCCTCACTGACGTTGGCGTCGCCCCAGGCGCGGGCGACGAGGTTGATCGCCTCGGTCGCGTTGCGGACGAAGACGACCTCGCGGCGGTCGCCGGCGCCGATGTGGTCGGCGACCGTGGCCCGCGCCCCCTCGTAGGCTTCGGTCGCCTCGGCCGAGAGCGTGTGGGAGCCACGGTGGACGTTGGAGTGGTGGCGCCGCTCGTAGCGGTCGACCGCCTGGACCGAGGCCAGCACCCGCTGGGAGCTGGCGCCGCTGTCGAGGTAGGCGACCGGCTGCCCGTTGACCTCGCGCTCGAGCGCCGGGAAGGCAGCGCGCACCTTCTCGATCGAGAACGGCGCCGCCGCGGCGGGGCTCTCTGCGCTCACCGGCTCCATGTCTGCGAGGTCAGGCTGCGGCGCCTGCCTCGACCTCCTCTTTGATCCAGCCGTAGCCCTTCTCCTCGAGCACGCCGACCAGCTCCGGCCCGCCTTCTTTGACGATCCGGCCCTGGTACATGACGTGGACCGCATCCGGCTTCACCATGTGGAGGATGCGCTGGTAGTGGGTGATGATGAGGACGCCCATGTCTGGCCCGGCGAACTTGTTCACGCCTTCGGCGACGGTGCGCAGGGCGTCGATGTCGAGGCCGGAGTCGGTCTCGTCGAGGACCGCCATCTCGGGCCGCAGCAGCGCCAGTTGCAGCAGCTCCATCCGCTTCTTCTCGCCGCCGGAGAAGCCGTCGTTGAGGTAGCGGCTGGAGAAGTCTTTGGGGATGTTCGCCAGCTCCATCGCCTCCTGGGCGACCCGGGCGAAGTCTTTGATCTTGATCTGCGCCTCGCCGCGGGCCTCGCGCTGGGCGTTGATGATCATCCGCAGGTACTTGCTGACCGAGACGCCGGGGATTGCCACGGGGTACTGGAACGCCATGAAGAGGCCCGCCTGCGAGCGGTCCTCGGGGGCGGCCTCGGTGATGTCCTCGCCCTTGAAGGTGATCGTGCCCTCGGTCACCTCGAACGCCGGGTGGCCCATGATCACGTTGGCGAGGGTGGACTTGCCGGAGCCGTTGGGGCCCATCAGCGCATGCACTTTCCCCTTCTCGACATCGAGGTCGAGGCCTTTGAGGATCTTCTTGTCCTCGACCTCCGCGTGCAGGTTCCGTATCTCCAGCTCAGCCATTTCGCTCCGTTTCTGGGGGTTATGCAGAAGTTGTGCGGGTTCTAAGCAGCGCTGCCGATGACGGCGACGCGCTTCTGTGCGCTCTGGTCGGAGAACTCGACCAGCTCGGCCAGGGTGGTCCCGGCCAGCGCCTTGGTGACGCCGCCCTGGACTCGCATCCAGAGCAGCTTCGTCGAACAGGCTTGGTCGCCGTCGGACTCGTGCGAGCAGAGGACTTTCCCTTCCGGGCTGTCGTGAAAGCACTCCATCGGCGCGATCTGCCCTTCCAGCGCCTCGACCACCGCGTCCATCGTGATCTCCTCGGCGGGCTTCGCCAGGCGGTAGCCGCCGTGGGCGCCGCGGGTGGAGGTGACGAGGTCGGCCTTGCGCAGTTTCGCCACCAGGTGCTCCAGGTAGGAGAGCGGCAGGTTCTCCGCTTCGGCGACGGAGCCCAGCGAGACGGGTTGCGAGCCAGGCTGGCGGCCCAGCTCGACCATCAGGCGAACTCCGTACTCGGCTTTGGTCGAGAACAGCATCGACTTCAAATCCTACTGAAGCGGTCGGTTATGGCCCCGCCGGGTGATCAGGGCTCGATCAAGCCGCGGCGGATCGCGTAGCGGACCAGCTCGACCCGGTCGCGCATCCCGAGCTTGCGCATCGCGTTGGCGCGGTGGTTCTCGACCGTCTTCTCGGAGAGGTGGAGGACCTCGGCGATCTGTCTGGTGGTGTGCGCCTCGGCGACGAGCTTGACGATCTCCTCCTCGCGCGGCGTCAGCTCCTCCTCGCCTGAGGAGCCGCGCTCGAGCACGTCCTTGATCAGCGTCCGCTGCGCGTCGGGGGAGAGGAAGGGCTCCCCTCGCTCGACCGCCCGGATCGCCGCCAAGAGGTCGGTGTCCGCCTGCGCCTTCAGCACGTAGCCCGAGGCGCCCGCTTTCAGCGCCTCGAACAGGTAGCGCTCGTCGTCGTGCATCGAGAGGATCAGGACCGAGACCTCGGGCGCCTGCTTCTTGATCTCCCGCGTCGCCTGCAGCCCGGTCAGCTTCGGCATTTTCACGTCGAGGATCGCCAGGTCAGGCCGCTCCCGCACCGCCAGGTCGCGCGCCTCGGCCCCGTCGGCGGCCTCGGCGACGACCTCGATGTCCGGCTGGCGCTCCAGCAGCAGCCGGATCCCGGAGCGGACGATCCCGTGGTCGTCGGCGATCAGCACCTTCATCGCGCCGATTCTCCTGGCACCGTGAGGCGGACCGTGGTGCCGGCGTCGGGGCGGGACTCGATCGTCAGCTCGCCGCCGACGAGGAGGGCGCGCTCGCGCATGCCGCCGATCCCGAGGCCGCGCTGCTGTTCGTCGAAGGCGAAGCCGCGGCCGTCGTCGGTCACCTCGAGCGAGACGCCGCCGTCCTCGGCGCGGCGCAGCCGCACCTCGACCCGCCCGGCGCCGCTGTGGCGGGCGGCGTTGGAGAGCGCCTCCTGGGCGACCCGGTAGACGACGAGCTGGGCGTCGTCGCCGAGGTCGGAGAAGTCGCCCCCGACATCGAGTCTCGCCTCGATCTCGCCGCGCCCGAGCTGCTCGACCTGGCCGCCGATCGCCGCTGCCAGGCCGAGGTCGTCGAGGGCGGTCGGGCGCAGCTGGCGGGCGAGCGAGAGCAGCTCCCGCATCGCCTGGTTGGCCAGCGCCTTCGTATCGGCGAGCTCACTCTCCAACTCCGGCGGCGCCGCCTCGCGGGCCGCCTCAAGCCGCAGCAGCAAGCCGGTCAGCGACTGGTTGACCTCGTCGTGGAGATCGCGCGCTACCCGCGCCCGCTCCTCCTCCTGCGCGTGCAGCGCGGCAGACCCGGCCCGCCGGCGCTCGGCCTCGAGCCGTCGCATCATCCGCAGGAACGCAAGCTCGAGCCGCTCGACCTCCTCGGTCTCGCCGACGCCGTCGATCGAAGGGGGGAGGTGGAGGCGCGGGGAGGAGAGGTCGACCTTCTCCATCGCCTCGACCAGATCCTCGAGCGGCCGCAGCCGCCGCCGCTCCCGGACAAGCGCCAAGGCGAGCGCCAAGACCACGAGCGCTAGCCCGATCACGAGCAGGGTCATGCCGCAAGCCTAATTCCGTTCGGCGTTCGTCCTTGGTTGCCCGTGTGGGGAACCAAGGACGAACGCCGCCCTAGGGGTTTGTCCCGGTCTCGTAGGGGGTTGATCCCTATAGGCGAATTCATGATCTCGGCGCATACTTGACCGACACCCCGACTCTCAGGAGCGACTACTAGATGACCACCACCAAGCAATCCACCTGGGGCGCAACGCTGCGGACCACGATCCTGATGGCCGCCCTCGGTGGCCTTCTCGTCGTCATCGGCGCCGCGATCGGCGGGCCGAGCACCGCGCTCACCTTCCTCTTCATCGCCCTGGCGATCAACTTCTTCGCCTACTTCTTCAGCGACAAGATGGCGCTGAAAATGAGCCGGGCCGAGCCGATCGACGAGTCGGAGGCGCCGCGGCTCTACCAGATCGTCCGTGAACTGACCACGCGCGCCGACCTGCCGATGCCGCGCCTCTACATGATCCCTCAGGATCAGCCCAACGCTTTCGCGACCGGCCGCAACCCGAAGCACTCCGCCGTGGCGGTGACCCGCGGGATCACCAAGCTCCTCTCCGAGGACGAGCTGCGCGGCGTCCTCGCGCACGAGCTGACGCACATCCGCAACCGCGACATCCTGATCCAGTCGGTTGCCTCGGCGATCGGCGCGGCGATCACCTACCTCGCCTACATGTTCATGTGGTTCGGGAACGACGACAACTCCCCGCTCAGCCTCGTGGCCGGGCTGGCGATGGTTCTCCTGGCCCCGATCGCGGCGAGCATCATCCAGCTCTCGATCTCGCGCCAGCGCGAGTACGCGGCCGACGCAGGCGGTGCCGAAATCTGCGGCAACCCGGAGTCGCTGGCGAGCGCGCTGCTGCGACTCGAGCAGGGCGCCACGGCGATGCCGATGCAGGTCAACCAGGCAGCCGAGCCCCTCTACATCGTCAAGCCCTTCTCGGGCAAGGGGATGGCCGCTCTGTTCTCGACCCACCCGCCGATCGAGGAGCGGGTCCGCCGCCTGCGCCAGATGCGCCCCAGCTTCAGCTAGGGCACCAGCTTCTGGCCAGGCCAAGCGGCCTCGGGATCCTTCCCGGGGCCGCTTTTCTTTGCTCCAAAAACCGGCGACCAACTCGCGCTATACTTTTTGAAGTTAAAGCTGATCCGAATTAGGGGATTTCAGAAAATGGCCATCGACACCGAGCGCGTACAGACGATCGAGGAGATCGAGCCCTTCGAGGCTGCCGAGGAGATCAACGGCGGCGACGTCGTCCTGATCGACACCCGCGAGCCGCACGAGTACCAGGAGGCCCACCTCGAGAACGGCAAGCTGGTGCCGCCGGGGCTGCTGGCCGACGAAATCGCCACCGCGGCGCCGGACAAGTCGGCCCGCACGATCCTCTACTGCCGCTCGGGCAACCGCTCGGCGATCGCCGCCGCGCAGCTGCAGCGGCTCGGCTACGAAAACGTCGCCTCGATGAGCGGCGGCATCGTCCAGTGGCAGGAGCAGGGGCTGCCGGTCGTCGCCGCGCACGGGATGACCGCCGAGCAGCGTGAGCGCTACTCGCGCCACACGCTGCTGCCCGAGGTGGGGGTCGACGGCCAGGTCAAGTTGCTGAGCTCGAAGGTGCTGCTGCTCGGCGCCGGCGGGCTCGGCGCCCCGACCGCGCTCTACCTCGCCGCCGCCGGCGTCGGCACGATCGGCCTCGTCGACGACGACGTCGTCGACGCCTCCAATCTGCAGCGGCAGGTGATCCACAACACCGAGCGGATCGGAATGCCGAAGACGACCTCGGCCCGCATCTTCATCGAAGGGTTGAACCCTGATGTCAAGGTCGTCGAGCACAACGGCCGCCTCGACGCGAGCAACATCCTCGAGGTGATGGAGGACTACGACATCGTCGTCGACGGCGCCGACAACTTCCCGACGCGCTACCTGCTGAACGACGCCTCGGTGCGGCTGAAAAAGCCGGTCGTCTCCGCCTCGATCCTCGGCTTCGACGGGCAGATCTCGACCTTTGTCCCCTTCGAGGGCCCCTGCTACCGCTGCCTCTACCCGACGCCGCCGCCGGCCGAGCTGGCGCCGAGCTGCTCCGCCAACGGGGTGCTCGGGGTGATGGCGGGAACGATGGGCACGCTGCAGGCCAACGAGGTGATCAAGCTCGTCCTCGGCAAGGGAGAGCCGCTGATCGGCCGCCTGCTCCTCTACGAGGCGCTCGGCACCCGCTTCACCGAGCTGAAAGTCCGCCGCGACCCCGAGTGCCCGATCTGCGGCGAGAACGCCGAGGAGATCCCCGAGTCAGAGATGGGCCAGTTCCCCGACTACGACGCATTCTGCGCCGGAGCCGGCGGCGACAGGCAGTCGATCGCCTAGGTAGGATCACCGCTCGATGGCGACTGTTCGAATCCCCCCGGTGCTGCGCCCGAAAACGGGTGGTCAGGCCGAGGTCGAGGCCGGCGGCTCCGACGTCGGCGAGGTCCTACGCTCGCTGACCGGCGAGTTCCCGGACACCCAGTCCCAGCTCTTCGGCGAGGACGGTGAGCTCAACCGCTACGTCAACGTCTACCTCAACGACGAGGACGTGCGGGTGCTCCAGGGCCTCGAGACCGCGGTCAAAGACGGCGACAACGTCGTCATCTTGCCGGCGATGGCCGGCGGCGCCTCCTAGCGTCTCAGCGATCTAGGACCAAGCCCAGAAACTGCTTGGTCCGCTCCTCGCGCGGGTTCTCCAGCACCTGCGCAGGCGCCCCCTCCTCGACGATGACGCCGCCGTCCATGAAGACGACGCGGTCGGCGACCTCGCGGGCGAACCCGATCTCATGGGTGACGACGATCATCGTCATCCCTTCCTCTGCCAGCTCCCGCATCACGTCGAGGACCTCCTTCACCAGCTCGGGGTCCAGCGCGCTGGTGACCTCGTCGAAGAGCATCACGTGCGGGTCCATCGCCAGCGCCCGGGCGATCGCGACCCGCTGCTGCTGGCCGCCGGAGAGGCGTTCGGGGTACTCGTTCAGCTTGTCGCCGAGGCCGACGCGCTCGAGCAGCTCGTTCCCCTTCGCCTTCGCCTCGGTGGAGGAGCGGCCAAGAACCTTTTCCTGCGCCATCGTCACGTTCTGCAGCGCCGTGCGGTGGGGGAAGAGGTTGAACTGCTGGAAGACGATCCCGACCCGCTGGCGGACGAAGTCAAGCTCCCAGCCCTGCTCGCCGCTGCCCGAGCCGGGCCCGCGGCAGATGCTGCGCTCTTCTAGGTGGATGTCGCCCTCCTCGGGGGGCTCGAGCAGGTTGACGCAGCGCAGCAGGGTGCTCTTGCCGGAGCCGCTCGGCCCGAGGACGCAGACCACCTCGCCCTTCTTGATCTCGAGGTCGACGCCGCGCAGGACCTCGAGGTCTCCGAAGCGCTTGCAGACGCCCCGCAGGCTCAGCATCGAGCCGCCGCCGGCCTCCATCACAGCGCCTCGACCCGGGGAGCGCCGCGCGTGAAGCGCCCCTGCTCGCGGGAGATCAGTTTGTCGACCAGGCGGGCGAGGGGGAGGGTGACGACGAGGAACATGATCGCCCCCAGCGTCAGCGCCGAGCTGTTAAAGGTTTCCGACTGGATGTCGCTGGCGACGAGCGTCACCTCGTTGAGGGCGATGAAGCTGACCAGGGTCGTGTCCTTGGTCAGGGCGATGAAGTCGTTGAGCAGCGGCGCGATCACCTTCCGTACCGCCTGCGGCAGGATCACGTTCCTCATCGCCTGGCCGTGGCTCATGCCGAGGGAGCGCGCGGCCTCCATCTGACCGCCCGGAACAGACTCGATGCCGGAGCGGTAGACCTCGGCCATGTAGGCGCCGTAGGTGATCGTGATCGCCAGCACGCCGAACCAGAAGCTGTCCGGTTTGCCGAACCACTGCGGAAGGCGGAGCGACTCGGGCAGGAATTCAAGCGCGGGGACGCCGCCGGCGATGAGGAGGATCAGCATCAGCAGCGGGATGCCGCGGAAGACGTCGATGTAGGCGATCGTCAGGAAGCGGACGGGCATCAGCGGTTTGCCGGGCAGCTGCCTCAGGGTGGCGAGGATCAAGCCCCAGATCAGCGCGAGGATGCCGCTGAGGACGGCGAGCTGCGTCGTGATCCAGAAGCCGTCCAGCACTTCGTCGAAGTGGTCGACCATGAAGCCGACGTCGAAGAATTGCTTGATGAACTCTTCCATTGAGTCCTAAACGTAGAGAAGGGGCGCCGTCGCCGGCGCCCCTTCATCAGATCCTCTGCTCTGGATCAGGTTGCTTTGTGGGTCGCGGTCTCGATTTCCTTCGGCGGCTCGTGTTTGAACCACTGTTCGTAGAGCTTGGCGTAGGTCCCGTCGTCTATCGCTTCCTTGAGACCTTCGTTCAGTTCTTCCAGCAGTTCGGCTTCCCCCTGTTTGACGGCAAATCCATATTCTTCTTCGGTCGGGATCGCGGCGGAGATTTCGACCCCGTTGCCGGCGGCTTCCGCGTTTTCGGCGACCGGGATGTCGATCACCACCGCGTCGACCGTGCCGTTCTGGAGAGCGCCAACCGCGTCGGGCCCCTGCGGGTATTTGCGCAGGTCGCCGGCGTCACCCTCTTCTTCGACGAATTCCTGCCCGGTCGTGCCCTGCTGGACGCCGACCGTCGCCCCGCTCAGTTTCTCGACCGAGTCGATTTCGCCGCCTTCTTTGACCAGGATCGCCTGTTCGGAGATGTAGTACGGGTTGGTGAAGTCGACCGTTTTCTCGCGTTCGTCGGTGATCGTCGCGGCCGAGGCGACGACGTCGAAGTTGCCGCGGGCGAGGTCGAGGAAGATCGTGTCGAAGGACGTGTCTTCGAACTCGACCGGACGACCGATGTTCTCGCCGACCGCTTCCAGCAGTTCGACGTCGAAGCCGGTGTAGTTGCCGGGTTTCCCTTGCTCGAAAGGCGGATAGGGGATGTCCGAACCGACGGTCAGCGGCTCGCCGCCACCGCCTCCTCCGCCACCACCGCCGGTGGTGTCGTCATCGCTGCTCCCGCAGCCCGCAACCGCGAGCGAGGCGAGGGCCAGAAGGAAGACCGCCAAGAGCGCGGTCAGCCGGGTCGTTCTCATCGAAACTCCTCCGATCGAGTGGGCAGACGCACGTAGATATACATGCTGGGACGTTGCATCTCCGTTACACGAGCTTTCTAAACGGGAACAAGCGGTTGCCAGACCGCCGCTACACTTTCTGAAGTAAGGGCGACCATGGCGCGAGAGCAACTACTCAACAAACCCTGCGGAGGCCGGTTCGGCAACATCGTCGAATCGATCGGCAACACGCCGCTGGTCGAGCTGCCGCGGCTCTCGCCGAAGCCGGACGTCCGCATCTACGCGAAGCTCGAGGGCCACAACCCGACCGGCTCGGTCAAGGACCGGGTCGCGAAATCGATGATCGAGGCGGCTGAGGCCGAAGGGGCCATCGAACCGGGCCACACGATCCTCGAACCGACCTCCGGCAACACCGGCATCGCTCTGGCGATGATCTGTCGCCGCAAGGGCTACCCGCTGAAGGTGGTGATGCCCGACAACGTCACCGAGGAGCGGACCCAGCTGCTGCGCATGTACGGGGCGGAGATCGTCTACTCGGAGGGCGCCAAGGGCTCCAACGGCGCCGTCGAGGTGGCGCTGGAGATGTCTCAGGACCCCGGCTACTACATGCCCTACCAGTACGGCAACGAGGCCAACCCGCTCGCCCACTACAACGGCACCGCGGTCGAGATCCTCGAAGAGCTCGACGAGGTGACCGCTTTCGTCGGCGGCCTCGGCACCGGCGGCACCCTGATGGGCAACGGCCGCCGCTTCAAGGAGGCGAATCCCGAGACGCTGATCGTCGCCGCAGAGCCGAAACAGGGGGAGCTCGTCCAAGGCCTGCGCTCCCTCGACGACGGCTTCATCCCGCCGATCATCGACATCTCCCTCTTCGACCGCAAGATCATGGTCGACAACCGCGACGCGATCGTCTGGACCAAGAAGCTGCTCGACGAGGAGGGCATCTTCGCCGGCGTCTCCGGCGGCGCGATCGCCGCGATCGCCGCCCGCATCGCCGGTGAGCTCGAGTCCGGCAACGTCGTCTTCCTGATCCCCGACGACGGCTGGAAGTACCTCTCCTCCGGCGTCTACACCAAGCCGATCGAGGAGATCGAAAATCTGGATTCCACCGTCTGGTGGTAAATCCCGTCGTAGAGTCCGACCGATGAAGATCTCCCAGTCCTTGATCGACGAGATGGTCGCGCACGCGCGCGAGGACCTGCCGAACGAGTGCTGCGGGATGATCGGCGGGCGCGACGGGGAGGCGACGCGGGTGGTGCGGGTCGAGAACGCCGCCGCCAGCCCGCTTCGCTACGAGATGGACCCGCAGGGGCAGTACGACGCGCTGAAGGCGATCGAAGACGCCGACGAAGAGCTGATCGGGATCTACCACTCGCATACCCGCAGCGCTGCCTACCCCTCGCAGACCGACGTCAACGAGGCGCGGATGTGGCCGGAACAGGCCTATGTGATCGTCTCGCTGGAGAACGAAGAGGCTCCGGACGTGAAGGCGTACGACCTCGCCGACCTGAAGATCGCCGATGTCGAGCTCGACGTCGCATAGGCCGAAGCCGACCCGTCACGCCCGCGGCGCCCACGGCGGCGGCGATTCCGGCGGCGGCGACGAGGGCGGCGGCGGAGGGGGCGGCGGCAACGGCGAGCGGATGGTCAAGGTCGCCTTCGCCCGCACCCAGCCGGAGGCGGAGATGCTGCAGGGGCTGCTGACCGAGGCGGGGATCCCCTCGATGCTGAAGCGCAGCGGCGGCTTCGACAACCCCGAGTTCCTCCCCAACGGCCCGCGCGACGTCCTCGTCCGGGCTGACAGCGCCAAGCGCGCCCGCGAGGTCCTCGCCGACGTGATGATCGAGGACGAGAATGACGAGGCGACGGAGATGGAAGAGGAAAGGCGCCTCGCCCGCGGCGAGACCGGCGTCACCTCGGCCGGCCGTCTTGCCTTCTGGCTGATCGCCGCGGTCCTTGCCGGCTTCCTCCTGATCTGGCTGCTCTACCAGGCGACCTAAAGCAATGGCCGATCTGGTCGAGGTCGCTTTCGTCGGCGACGAGGTGCAGGCGGCGATGATCCAGGGCTTGCTGGAGGAATATGAGATTCCGAGCATCCAGGAGCAGATTGGCCCAAGCGGGCGGCAGCTCGGGAGCGGTCTCCTCAACCCCGGCGGGACGCGACGGGTGATGGTGCACGCGCACCGGGCCGAGGAGGCGCGGGCGATCCTGGCCGAAGCGGAGACCGAAGGTGAACAGGAAGCACCGGAACCCGTGAACGCCAGGTACCTCGAAGAGGCCGAAGGCGGATTTGGCCCTCGCAGGTACGGGTTGATCGGCGCCTACGTCCGGATCTTCGCCGTCTCGGCAGCGACCATCGCGCTGATGCTGTTGGTCTATGCCTTGTACGCGCTTTTGCGCGAAGGCAAGCTCTTCTAGACCGCGACCGGGCCTCGGACCATCTCGCGCAGGTAGTCGCGCCAGGCGTCTTCGATGTCACGGAAGCGGGCGTCGAAGGCGTCTTCGAGCTGGACCTCGGGGCCCTGGGGGAGCAGCTTGGCGACGAGGCGCTCGCAGGCCTCGGGCCCGCGTTCGTTCTCGAGCAGGTCGAAGATCGTGCCGCCGAGGATGACGGCGTCGCGGCGCGAGGGCGGGAAGGAGGGGCGGGAGCTCTCGCGCAGGCGCCGGATCGTCGCCGCCCGGTAGAGGCCGACCTGGCGGGAGAAGTACTGGGCGCCGCCTTCGACCAGCCAGGCCCAGCGCAGGTAGCGGGCGAACCGCCGCGGCGTCCAGGAGGGGGGGAGGGCGGTGTTGTTGGCGGCGACGACCATCTGCGCGTAGAGGCGCTCGGCGGTTCCCCGCAGCGCTTCGTAGGAGTCGTCGCCGGCGGCGCGGCGTTCCATGTGGGGGTCGTTGAGGACGTGGAGCTCGGTCGACATCGGCCAGCCGGCGAGGTAGCGGCGGCCGGCGGGGGCGGCCGACCAGCGGGCCGCGGGGAGGAACGGGTGGGCCGCCGTCAGCCAGAGCGGGTTGGTGTGGACGACGATCGTCACCTCCTCCGGCACTGTCTCGAAGCGGTCTTCGAGCCGCAGCCGCAGGTGCTCGAGCCGGTCCAGCGTCCGCTCGGCATAGGCGGAGTCGTCGGAGTCGTGCCTGGCGGTAAAGCTCAGGGACTCGGTCTCAACCCAAGACACGAGGTGAGGCTAGCGAGCGAGGAGGTTGATTAGACGAGGGCGGGCTCTGAAGCGCCGGCGCGGTTGCGAATCTCTTCGCGGGCGCGGTCGAACTCTTCGTCGGCCATCACCGGCGTGCCCTCGAAGGGCAGTTCGCGGTCGATCTCGACCCAGGAGCGGCAGCCGTGGTACTCGTCGCGGACGCGGACCGTGACCGGACGCGGGATCCGGTGGACCCGCAGCAGCAGGACGTGGAGCGGGTGACGCCGCTTCCAGGCCAGCCGCTTTTCGGCGTAATCGGGGGTCCAGATGTAATAGGGCGAGAGCGCGTCGAGCGAGCGGCGGTCGTTGATCGTGACGTGGTCGACGACCTCGGCCCAGGCGCGCAGCCGGACGCGGTCGGGCTGGGGGATGCCGCCGTCCTGGAGCAGGGCTTTCGGCGGCGGCTCCTCGTCGGGCCAGACACCCTCCTCGAGCGCGCGGCGCAGCTCGGGGTGGTGGGATTCGCGGACCAGGTTGTTCCGCTGGTGGTCGAAGGTCGGGTAGAGGAAGAACCGCTCGTGCTCAAGCTCGAAGTGCTTGTTCTCCTCGCGAATGCCGCCCTTGCGCAGAGTGAGCAGCTGCTCGCCCTCCGCGAGAGCGCGGACCGTTACAGCCCATTCCTTGAGAGCGATCGGCATTGAAGTAATCCAGCAGAAGTTTCAGTAGTTGGAACCAGGGGTCGGGCCGTGCCTAAATGGCCTACACAGGCTGTCCACGCCCGCCCGGAGGCGCGCATTCTAGAGGAGTGCAGCGAAATCTCAACTAAAAAAGGAGGAAATTTGGGAAATGTGACCTACGTCCACCCGCCGCCGCCCGGAGTTTCCACCTTTAAGCGGTCTCCTGGCCTCAGATTCCCGGCCGCCTTGCTCGGCAGTTGCTCCCCGTTGAGGAGGTTGGCCCCGGCGGCCCCGTCCCCGCCTTCTCCATGCCCCCGCGGCGGGTGCCGGCGGCGCTCGGTGATCAGCGTGAACTGCATTGGCGCCAGCGCTTCCAGCTCGCGGACGATCCCCTCGCCGCCGCTGTGGCGGCCGGCGCCGCCGCTGCCGGGGCGCAGCGAGAGCCGCCGCACCCGCAGCGGGAATTCCGTCTCCAGCGCCTCGGTCGGGGTGTTGAGCGTGTTCGACATCGCGACGTGGATCGCGCTCGGCCCGTCGGCGTCGGGGCAGGCCCCCTGGCCGCCGCCGATCGTCTCGTAGTAGGCGAAGTCGTCGCTGGCGAGAGTGAGGTTGTTCATCGTCCCCTGCCCCTGTGCGGGCCCCGGGAGCGCTTGCGCGAGCGCCGCGAGGACGAGGTCGGCGACGCGGCTCGAGGTCTCGACGTTGCCGGCGGCGACGGCTGCCGGAAAACGGGCGTTGAGGAGGGAGCCCGGCGGCGCCACCACCTCGATCGGCCGGTGGGCGCCGGCCGAGGGCGGCCCGTCGGGGTCGGTGAGGACGCGGACCGCGAAGAAGGCGGCGGACTTCGTCACCGAGAGGGGGCAGTTGAGGTTGCCATCGGCCTGCTCCTCGCTGCCGCTGAAGTCGAGTCGCAGGCGCTCGCCGGAGATCGTCGCCTCCAGCCGCAGGAGCAGATCGCGCTCCTCGCCGTTCCAGTCGCCTTCGAGCACGTCCTCGGCCTGGTAGCTGCCGTCGGGCAGCTCGGCGATCGCGGCGCGGGTGCGGCGCTCGCTGTAGGCAAGGATCTCCGCCATCCCCTCCCGCAGCGCCTCGGCTCCGAGGCGGTCGCAGAGCTCGCCGAGGCGCAGCTCGCCGACGCGGTTGGCGGCCTGCTGCGCGCGCAGGTCGGCGAGCCGCTGGCGCGGCGCCCGCATCCGCGCGGCGAGGCCCTCCAGGGTCTCGGAGTCGGCCACGGTCGGCGGGATCACGACGCCCTCTTCCTCCAGCGTCCGGGAGAAGGCCGGCATCGAGCCGGGGGTCGGCCCGCCGACGTCGGCGTGATGGGCGCGGCTGGCGGCGAAGCCGAGCAGCTCCCCGTCGGCGAAGACGGGTGAGATGAGGGTGATGTCCGGCAGGTGGGTGCCGCCGCGGTAGGGGTCGTTGAGGATCCAGCTGCGGCCCGGTCGCTGCTCCTCGTCGATAACCGCGGCGACGGCGTCCGGCATCGAGCCGAGGTGGACGGGAATGTGCTCGGCCTGCACTACCAGCTCGCCGGCGGCGTCGAAGAGCGCGGTCGAGCAGTCGTGGCGCTCCTTGATGTTGGCCGAGTAGGCGGAGCGGATCAACGTCGCCCCCATCTCGTCGCAAGCCGCGCGCAGCCCGCCGATCAGGACCTGGAGCGTTATCGGGTCCATCGCGCCTCGGTCGTGCCGTGCTCGTCGACCTTCGTCTTCCATCCGGGTGGGACGACGAAGGTCGCCTCGGGCAGCTCGAAGACGACCGGCCCCGTGACCTCGGTGCCGGCGGCGGGCTCGCCGCGGAGGACCGGGGTCTCGATCCACTCGCCGCCGAAGTGGACGCGGCGGGAGCCTTCCTCGACTCCCTCCGCGGCGGCGACCGGCCGTGGAGTCGGCCCCGGCACGACCAGCGCCAGGTCGATGTCGACGAGGACGACCTCGCCCTCGGGGTCGCGGTGGCCGTAGCGCTCCTCGTGCAGGCGCTCGAACGCCGCGAGCAGCTCCTCCGGGTCCGGCTCGACAGGGCCCGGCACCGGCAGCTCGAAGGCCTGGCCTGCATATCGCAGCTTGTAGACGACCCGCGGCTGGGCCTCCTCGTCCATCCCGGCGCCGGTCTCCGCGGCCATCGCCGCCACCTCGGCGGCGAGCCGCTCCCGGGTCAGCTCGCTGCCGCTCAGCATCACCGTCCGCGCGGTATCGCGGCGGCGCTCCGAGGCGCAGAGGCCGAGCGCCGAGAGGACGCCGCCGGCGCGGGGGCAGAGGATCGTCTCGATGCCGAGCTCTTCGGCAATCGCCGCCGCGTGCATCGGACCGGCGCCGCCGAAGGGCAGCAAGGCGAAGCGGCGCGGGTCGACGCCGCGCTCGACGGTGACGACGCGCAGCGCCCGCACCATCTCCTGGTTGGCGACGCGGACGATTCCGGCGGCGGTCTCCAGCGGCCCCAGGCCGAGCGAGCGACCGAGCTCGGCGACGGCGCGCTCGGCGGCCTCGGCGTCGAGGGCGACTCCGCCTGCCAGCTCCGAGTCGCCGGCGAGGTGACCGAGCAGGAGGTTGGCGTCGGTGACGGTCGGCTCGCTGCCGCCGCGGCCGTAGCAGGCGGGGCCGGGGTCGGCGCCGGCGGAGCGGGGGCCGGCGCGGAGGGCGCCGCCGCTGTCGCGCCACCCGACCGAGCCGCCGCCGGCGCCGACGGTGTGGACGTCGACCATCGGCAGCTGAATCGGGCGCCCCTCGATCTCGCGCGCGTCGGTGCGGCGAACCTCGCCGCCCTCGACGACGCAGACGTCGCAGGAGGTGCCGCCCATATCGAAGCCGAGGGCGTTCCCCTCGCCGCTCAGCTGTGCCAGCAGGCTGGCGCCGACGGCGCCTCCCGCCGGACCGGAGAGGACGCTCCAGGCGCCCCCGCGGGAGGCCTCCTCGGCGGGAGCGACTCCGCCGGAAGAGCGCATCACCAGCGGCTGCGGCAGCCCTGCTACCGCGGTCGCTTCGCCGAGGCTGCCGAGGTAGCGGCCGAGCAGCGGGCTGAGATAGGCGTCGACGACGGTGGTTGAGCAGCGCTCGTACTCGCGGAAGCGAGGGAGGACCTCGTGTGAGGCGGAGACGTGGAGGCCCGGCAGGCGCTCGCGGAGGTGGGCGGCGATCCGCTCCTCGTGGCGGGGGTCGAGGTAGGAGAAGAGCAGGCAGACGGCGACCGCCTCGGCGCCGCTCTCCTCGATCGCGCGCGCCAGCCGCTCGGGCTCGTCGTCGCCGAGCGCTTCGACCACGCCCTCCGGGCCGACCCGCTCCGCCGCCTCGAAGCGCAGCTCCCGCTCCACGAGCGGCGCCGCCTTCGGCGCGCAGAGACGGTAGAGGTCGGGACGATCCTGGCGGCCGATCTCGAGGACATCGGCGAACCCGCGGGTAGTTACCAACGCCGTCCGGGCGCCCCGTTCCTCGAGCAGCGCGTTGGTGCCGACGGTCATCCCGTGGGCGAAGGCCTCGACCTCGCCGGCCTCGGCCCCGGCGCGCTCCAGCACCGCCGCGACCGCCCGCATCACCCCAACCGACTCCTCGCGCGGAGTCGTCGGCACCTTGGCGGTATGGACGGCGCCGCCGTCAAGCAGGACCGCGTCGGTGAACGTCCCCCCGACGTCGACCCCGAGCAGCATCTAGTGCCACTCTTCCTCGGTGACGCCGCCGTCGGGGTGGACGACGACGTGGATGCCGTCCAGCGTGGGGTCGGTGGCCGGGCAGTCGCGGCGCAGGTGGCCGCCGCGGGACTCGCGGCGATCGATGGCGCTGGCGCCGATCGCCCGCGCCAGCGGATAGGGGTTCGAGATCAGTCGCGCCAGGTCGTCGGGGTTGCGCATCGGCCCGGCGTAGCGCCAGACGGCGTTGCGGGTCTCGTCGCTCGGCGCCTCGAAACGCCACCCCGGAGCCTCCGGCCTCGTCCCCGCGGCCTCCTCCTCGATCGCCGCCGCGGCTGCGCGGCCGCCGAAGACGAAGCACTCGCTGAGCGAGTTGGAAGCGAGCCGGTTGGCGCCGTGCAGGCCCGTGCAGGAGCACTCGCCGACGGCGTAGAGTCCCGGCAGCGAGGAGCGGCCGTCGACGTCGACCGCGATCCCGCCCATCGTGTAGTGGGCGGCCGGGGCGACGGGGACGGGACGGGAGCCGGGGTCGAGGCCGGCCCGCGCCAGCGAGGCGAAGACGTTGGGGAAGCGGGCGGGGTCGATCTCGCGCAGGTCGAGGTCGACCGACGGCGTCCCTTCGCGGCGCATCGTCTCCAGGATCGCCGCGGTCACCGCGTCGCGCGGGGCGAGCTCGTCGGTGAAGCGCTCGCCGCCGGCGCCGAGCAGCTTTGCGCCCTCGCCGCGGATCGCCTCGGTGATGAGGACGCCGTCGTGCTCGGTCCCCGGCAGCGCCAGCGCCGTCGGGTGGAACTGGCAGAACTCGAGGTCGGCGAGGTCGGCCCCGGCGAGGGAGGCGAGGACGGGGCCCGCGCCGATCGCCCCGCGTGGGTTCGTCGTCCGCCGCCACAGTGCCGCCGCGCCGCCGGTGGCGAGGATCGTCGCCGGCGCCGCCACCGCGCCCTCGTCGGTGATCACCCCGTGGCAGCGCTCGCCGTCGCTCCATAGAGCCACCGCCGAGGTCCGCTCCTTGACCTCGACCCGCTCCTGGGCCGCCACCCACAGCGCCAGCTTCGAGGTCAGCTCGTAGCCGGTCTGGCTGCCGCCGGCGTGGACGATGCGGCGGTGGGCGTGGCCGCCCTCGAGGCCGAGCGCCAATCGCCCCTCGTGGTCGAGGTCGAAGACGACCCCGCGGGCGATCAGGTCCCGCACCGCTGCCGGCGCCTCTTCGACCAGCGCCCGTACGGCGGCGGTGCGGCAGAGGCCGCGCCCGGCGGCGATCGTGTCGGCGGCGTGGCGCTCGGGCGAGTCGTCGGGTTCGAGCGCCGCCGCCAAGCCGCCCTGGGCCCAGTAGCTCGCGCTCTGCGAGAGCGGGGTGCGCGAGACGAGGCAGACCCGGGCCCCGAGCTCAGCCGCTCGCAGCGCGCTCCAAAGACCGGCGGCGCCGCCGCCGACGACGGCGACGTCGAACTCGCCGCCCGCCGCTATCGGCCCTCAGCCCCCCGGCGCACCGAGTCCAGCTGTCCCTGCAGCCAGCTCGCCGCGCCCTCGCGGGCGCGCGCCAGCTCGTCGGCGACAGTCTCCTCGGCGGTGGCGGCGCGCCGCTCGGCCGCCTCGACCCGCTGCTCGGCCGTCTCCACCTGGGCCTCGATCTCGCCGAGCCGCTCCTCGGCCGCGGCCAGCGCCTTCTCCTTCTCTTCGCGCTCGCGCTCAAGGTCGGCTTCCAGCGCCTTGATCTCTTCTTCGGCCCGCTGCTCGGCCTCGGCCGCGAGCGTCGCCGCCTCCTCCAGCCGGCGCTCGGCCTCGCGGATCTGCTCCTCGAGGCTCTTTCCTGCGGCACCGGGTTCAGCGCTCATCGCGTCAATCTATTACGACCGCACGGTAGGCCTCGATCACCCGCTCCGCCATCGCGCCGGCGGAGAGGCTTGCCGCCCTCGCGGCGCCCTGGACGCGCGGGTCGGAGGCTTCGAGATGACGCCGTGCCACCGCCGCCCACGCCTCGACGTCGAAGGGAGCGCAGAGACAGCCCTCGACCCCGCCGACAGCGTAGGGCGCGATCCCGACCGGGGTCGAGAGGACGGGCACATTGCAGGCGAGTGCCTCGATCGCGGCCATCCCGAAGCCCTCGTAGTCGGAGGTGACAACCACCGCATTGGCGGCGTTCATCCACAGCGGCATCTCCTCCGGCTCGATCGAGCCGCCGGCGAGCAACTCGCCTTCGCAGGCGACCATCAGTTCGGTGGCGCGGTCGGCGCGCTTCTCCGGCCGGAGCGTGTTCGCAGGAAAGAAGAGGAAGCGCCCGTCGATTGGAAGGCCGAGCGCTTGCCTGGCCTCGGCCCGCGGCAGCGGCTCGAAGCGCTCGAGGTCCGGGCCGCACGGGAGCACGGCCGAGCCGGGTACCGCCGGCAGTCCCGGCCGCCCGTCCTCGGGCTCGAACAGCGCCCGCGAGACCCCGGCGACTAGGTCGCAGCGCCAGGCGAGTCGGCGCGAGAGGTGGCCGACGAGGTGGTGGCGGACGTCGGTGCCGTGGAAGGTGACGATCAGCGGCATCGCGCCGGCCAGCCGCGCCACCCAGCCGGCGAGGCCGTAGTGGGCGTGTACGAGGTCGAAGCGCTCGCGCCGCAGCAGCGCCCGCAGCCGCCGCGTCGCCGGGATGTACTCGCCCCGCCCCGGCGGGAAGGCGAAGAGGTCGGCTTCGACCCCGCGCTTGCGCACCTCGTCCACCTGGTCCCGCACCCAGCGTCCCCGCTGCGGAGCGCCGGCGTCGGGCATGAAGTTGGTGACGACGAGGACCCGCACCGAGGTGAGGGTATAGCCGGGCGCCGAACTGGGTAGACGCAGCGTCAACGTGAGAGGCAAACGTCCGTCTGCACCAGTCCTCGCTCTCGCCGGCCTCGGCGCTCTCCTCACCGGTGCCCTCGTCGCCTTCGCGATCGGCTACCTGATCGGCCACGCCAACAGCGACGAGAAGACGGTGACCGAAACCGTCGCCGCCCGCTCCGCCGCGCCAGGGGGCGAGACCGTCGGCGACATCGCCAAAGCGCCCGCCTTCACCGCCGAGGAGCTTGCCGCCGACCCGCGCCAGAACTGGCTCACCAACGGCGGCGCCCTCTCCAACGCGCGCTACTCGCCGCTCGACGAAATCGACAGCGACAACGTCGAAGACCTGAAGGGCGTCTGGATGACCCACCTCAACGGCTCCGCCGAGGCAACCAAATACTCCGCCGAGGCGACGCCGATCGTCTACGAAGGCGTGATGTACGTGGTCACCGGTGCCGACGACGTCTTCGCGGTCGACGTCGAGACCGGCAAGAAGCTCTGGGTCTACGAAGCGAAACTGCCGCCGGAGATCGACACCGTCTGCTGCGGCTGGACCAACCGCGGGGTCGCGATCGGCGAGGGGATGGTCTTCCTCGGCCAGCTCGACGGCAGCCTCGTCGCGCTCGACCAGACGACCGGCGAAGTGAAATGGAAAGCGATGATCGGCAAGTGGCAGAAAGGCGAAACCGTCACCTCGGCGCCGCTCTACTACAACGGCCGCGTCTACTCCGGCGTCTCTGGCGGCGAGTTCGGGATCCGCGGCCGCCTCACCGCCGTCGATGCGAAGACGGGCAAGATCGAGTGGAAATTCTGGACGGTCCCGGGGCCGGGGGAAGAAGGCCACGAGACCTGGGAAGGCGGCAAGGGCTGGAAGGAAGGCGGCGCCCCGGTCTGGAACACGCCGGCGGTCGACCCCGAACTGAACATGCTCTATTTCTCGACCGGCAACGCCTCGCCGGACCTCAACGGCAGCGGCCGGCCCGGCGAAAACCTCTTCACCGCCTCGATCGTCGCCATCGACGCCGCCACCGGCAAGTACAAGTGGCACTTCCAGGAGGTCCACCACGACATCTGGGACTATGACGCGCCCAGCCCGGTCGTCCTCTGGAACGCCAAGATCGACGGCGAAGAGGTCAAGGGCCTGAGCCAGCCCGGCAAGACGGGATGGCTCTACATGCTGAACCGCGAAACCGGCGAGCCGGTCCACAAGATCGTCGAGAAACCGGTGCCGCAGAACAAAGAGCAGCAGGCGACCTGGGATACGCAGCCCTACCCGCTGACCGAGCCGTTCGTCACCCACGACGTCACCGAAGGCCAGTTCAAGGAAATCGAGGAGCTGGCGAAGGAGACCTTCAAGGGCGAAGACGTCGACGTCAGCCCCGGCGAGATCTTCGATCCCTTCGGCAGCAACATGAAAGTGCTGGCGCCGGGGCCGTCCGGCGGCACCAACTGGCCGCCCTCGAGCTTCAACCGCAACACCAACGACGTCTACATCTGCGGCATCTCCGGCTACGCCGGCTACATGACCCATGCGCTGGAAAAACTCAGCCTCGGCGACGTCTACCTCTCCAGCGTGCTGACCCTGACCGGGTTCGGCACCTACGACGGCACGATCACCGCGCAGGACGTGGAGACCGGCGAGATCGAGTGGCAGCGCGAACTGGAAGGCGAATCCTGTTACAGCGGCACCACCACGACCGCCGGCAACCTCGTCTTCGTCGGCCGCTCGAGCGGCGAGCTGACCGCCCTCGACGCCGAGAGCGGGGACGAGCTGTGGTCCTTCCAGACGGGCGCCGGCGCCAACACGACGCCGGCGATCTTCGAATGGGAGGGCAAGGAGTACGTCGCCTTCTACGCCGGCGGCAACTCGCTCGCCGCCAGCGCCCACGGCGACAACCTCTGGCTCTTCTCGCTCGAAGGCGAGATGGAAGAGGTCGAAGGCGGCGGCAAAGGCGAGCAGGGCCAGCACGCGGGCGAGGAAACCCCGCAGGCCGAGGTCGAGGAATCCGAAGGCTCGCCGGAGGAAGCTGCGGGCGGCGGCAAAGAAGGCAAAGAAAACGTCGAAGAGGAATCGGCCGGCGGCGACGCGATGGCGGGCAAAGCCGTCTTCTCGGAAAACTGCTCGGTCTGCCACGGCGCCACGGGGATGGGAGGCAACGGGGGCCCCGACCTGACCACGCAGCCGAAAGCGAAAACGCTCAACGGCTCGATCGAACAGGTGACCGAAGGCGGCGGCGGCATGCCGGCCTTCGCCGAATTGCTCTCGACCAAGGAAATCGAAGACGTCGCCGCCTACGTGGTCGAAGTGATCAACGGCAAATAGCCAGCGGTTTCCCACCAATGCGTGCTGGGTATTTGAGCGATCGCTAGTCGCCAATGGGCACGGGAGGTAGGAGGAACAGATGGAGGCGAGCGGGAGCGGGAGCAGTCCGTCTTTAGTGCTGGTTGAGCAGCACGAGGCCCTGCGGGACGGTCTTGCCGTGCTGCTCGAACGCCGGGGGTTTTCTGTGCTGGGTTGCGCCACCACCGCCGCCAGCGGCGAGGAGGTGATCTCCGAGCGCCATCCCGACGTTGCCGTGGTCGGCGTCGACCTGCCGGACGAGCGCGGGACCGAGCTGGTCCGGCGCCTCAACGGACAGGTGAACGGCACCAAGTTCGTCATCTACACCGGGCTCAGCGACCCCGACCTGCTCGGCGCCGCCTTCCGCAGCGGCGCCCGCGGCCTCGTCGCCAAGCCCGCGGGCCTCACGGTCCTGGTCGAGGCCCTGCGCGAGGTCTGGCGCGGCGGCCGCTTCTTCGACCCGAGCTTCGCGCCGCGCAATGGCGGCAACGGCAACGGCGGCACGAAGGCGCTGAGCGAGCGCGAGGCCGAGATCCTGGCGATGCTCGCCCGCGGCCTCACCGGCGAGGAAATCGCCCAGCGGCTCGTCCTCTCCCCGGAGACCGTCCGCACCCACGTGCGCAACGCGATGGGCAAGCTCGAGGCGCGTACCCGCACCGAGGCGGTGGTGAAAGCCCTCGAGCGCGAAGAGATCCAGCCCGCCTAGCTCGCGAGTCACAAACCTTTCTCGAAGGCGGCTCAGTTTCGGCGCTCTAGCGTCTTGTTCTGTGCGCCAGCCCCGCTGAGCATCCGGCCTCTCAACAAACGAATGGAGGCCCTCCGATGGTTTACAAGCTGATGGGTTACCTGCACGCTGCGATCTCCCGCCGCGTCGGCGAGTTGCGCCGGCTGGCGGGGGAGACGGGGCAGGGGACGGTCGAGTACGTCGGCCTGATCCTGCTCATCGCGGTGGTCATGGCGGGGGTGGTCAAGGCGTCGGGCGGCTTCTCCGACGACAAGTCGATCGCCACCGCGGTGGTCGACAAGCTCAAGGACGCGATCGGCGACGTGGGCTCGGGCAAGTAGCCCGGCCCGCTCCGGCGGCGTCCGCCGGCCGGTGCTGCGTCGGGAGCGATCCCCGGTCCGGCCGCGGATCGGGGCCCTCCGTCCCCGCGGCCGATCTCAACTGCGGCTGCTGAGGGAGGTGATGCCCTTCGCCCGTGGTGCCGGCTGGCGGATCCCTCCTGCCGAGGCTT
>JBJMKN010000065.1:0-9750 GCA_045805765.1 Solirubrobacterales bacterium | reverse complement strand
CCCTACGCCGCGTATCGGATCGGCCTCGCGGCGGTCGTCCTGGCGCGGCTGCGTCGCCGACCGGCGGCTGATGTTGAATCGCAGCCGGTGCCGGCGCACGAGGAGAGCCTGCGATGAGCGAGGATGCGTACGCCCGCGCCGGCGTCGACCAGGCGGCAGCTGACTCCGCCGTTGCCGGCCTGGTCGCGGCGCTGGCGACGATCCGACTCGATCGGCCCTCGCGCCAGGTCCCGTTGCCGGGCCACTACGCGAGCGTCATCCGGATCGATGAGCAGAGGGGGATCGCGCTTTCGACCGACGGGGTAGGGACCAAGCTGGTTCTCGCTGAGCAATTGGGGCGCTTCGACCGTGTCGGCATCGACTGTGTTGCGATGAACGTCAACGACGTCATCTGCGTCGGCGCCGAGCCGCTGGCGATGCTGGACTACATTGCGATCGAGAAGGCCGACCCGGAGGTCTGCGCGGAAATCGGCGTCGGCCTCGCCGCCGGCGCCGAGAAGGCCGGGATCGAGATTCCCGGCGGCGAGCTCGCCCAGCTCGGGCAGCTGGTCCGCGGCGTCGACGTCTCCGGCGCCTGCTTCGGGACCGTCGCCCTCGACGCGATCGTCGATGGCTCGGCGGTCGAGCCGGGCGACGTCATCATCGGCCTCCCCTCCACCGGCCTGCACTCCAACGGCTACACCCTCGCCCGCTCGGCCCTGGCCGAGATCCCGCTCGACGACGACCGCCTCGGCCGGCCGCTCGGCGACGTCCTGCTCGAGCCGACCGAGATCTACGTCAAGCCGATCGTCGAGCTGCTGCGCTCCGAGGTCGCGGTCCGCGGCCTCGCCCACATCACCTCCGGCGGCACCAAGAACCTGCTCCGGCTCGCCGCCGAGGTTGCCTACGAGATCGACAACCCGCTGCCGGTTCCTCCCGTCTTCGACCTGATCCAGGAGCAGGGCGGCGTCTCCGACGAGGAGATGAGCGAGGTCTTCAACATGGGCTGCGGCTTCTGCGTCGTCGTCTCCCCCGCCGACGAAGCGGGAGCGCTGGAAATCCTCACCCGGCACTACCCGGAGGCGAAGCGGATCGGCGCCGCCAAGTAGGCGTCCGAACCCGAAGAGTTCCTGACCAAACCCTTAGACTTCCCCGACCAACTACGTCGTGGGAGGCGGTCATGGCAGAGGGAATCATCGAGGTTGATCTTCCAAACGGCGCGGTCGCCCTGGCCCAGGTCGCGAGGATCGACGGCGACGGGGCGGAGAAGACCGCGGCCGTGCCGCGATTCGATTTCGAGGAAGTGACGAAGACGCTGGAAGGGATCTCCGACGCCCTCAAGGGAGCGCTCGCCAAGGCCGCTCCCGACAAGGTCACGGTGGAGCTCGGGATCGAGCTGGCGGTCAAGAGCGGCAAGCTGACCGGGCTGCTGGTCGAGGGAGCCGGCAAAGGGTCGCTGGCGATCACCCTCGAGTGGGCGGGCCAGGCGCCGGCAGCCGGCTAATTGCAGCCGGCAGACGCAACGCCTCTGCTCGACCTGCTCCGCCGCTCGGTGGTCAGGATCGATGCGGAAGGTGAGTTCTGCGGCACCGGTTTCCTCGTCGCGCCCGGGCAGGTGCTGACCTGCGCCCACGTCGTACGCGGGCGCAAGGAGGTCGTGCTCTCCAACGGCAGGTGGTCGGGGGCGGCGAAGGCCCTGGTTGCCGTTCCCGAGCTGGACGAGGGGGAGGAGCCCAGCTTCCACCCCTACCCGGACCTGGCGCTGCTGAGCGTCGCGGGGAAACCGGCGGGGATGCCGTGCGTCCGGCTCGACCCGGCCGACCCCCTGACGGGGAAGGACGCCGACGCCCTCTACGTCTACGGCTACTCCCGGGGCGAGTACGAGCCCGCGGCGGTCGCCGCCAGCCCGGCCTCCGTCGAGGCCGTCGGCCTGGTCGAGGGCGCCGGCTTCCAGGTCCTGAAGCTGAGCAACGACCAGATCCTCCCGGGCTTCAGCGGCAGCCCGGTCCTGAACCTCCGGTCCCATGCGGTCTGCGGGATGATCGACAGCACCCGCGACGCCCGCTCGGACCTCGGGGGGTTTGCGATCCCGGCCTCGGCGATCGCCGCAGAGCTGCCCGGCCTCCTGGAGAGAAACCGGGAGCACCAGAGCCAGAGCCGATCCTGGGGCAAGGCCGAAGAAGCCGAAGACGTCGCCGCCGCCGAACGCGAGGCCGCCGAACCGCTGTCCCTGCTCGCCCCGAGGGCGGAGCTGGACTGGAATCCCGACATGCCCGAGAGCGAGCTGTTGAGGCCTCGCTACGGCGTCGTCGACCTGATCGGGCGCCGCGACCTGCTCGGCAAGCTGATGCTCTGGCGAGAGTCGGCCCAGCCGCTGCGGGTGACGCTGCTGACCGGGGGCGGGGGCGTCGGCAAGACCCGGCTCGCGCTCGAGGTCTGCGAGCAGGCGCTGCGGGCGGGATGGACCGCCGGCCTGCTGACTCTGGACGAGAACGCGGACCCAGATCGCGAGCTGCGCCGCGTCGTGACCTGGCCGGGACGGTGCTGCATCGCGATCGACTACGCCGAGGCGAAGCCGGAGCTCGTCTCCTCGCTGATCCAGCGCCTGCTGCGCCGGACGGTCGGCCCCCCGATGCGGGTGATCCTCATCTGCCGCCAGGCCCAGAGCAAGCGGGAGCTGGAAACCCGCTTCGCGCTCGGCGAGGCGCGGGACGAAGTCGCGCGGGTGATCAACGAATCGAACCCGATCGCGCTCGACAAGCACCCGCTCGACCGCAGGCTCCTCTTCGAGGAAGCCGTCAAGGCCTTCGCCGAGAAGCTCGGCAAGGACAGCCCGACGCCGCCGCGGCTCTCACTGAAAGGCGAGCACTTCTCACGGGTCCTGATCGTCCTCGCGGCGGCGCTGCTCGTCGCCCAGGACCCGACGGTCGACATCGACTCGATGAACCGCGAGGAGCTGCTCGCCGAGGTAATCGACCGGCACGAGCGCCAGTACTGGCAGAAGCTCGCGAAGGCCGTCGACCTCGACCTCGATCCGCTGATCCAGAGCCGGGCGGTCGCCGCGGCAACCGTCCTCGGCGGCAACGAGGAAGCGGAAGCGCTGGCGGTCGTCGGGCTGCTTCCGGAGCTGGAGGGGATCACCAGCGAGCGGCGGCGAAAGATCGCGACCTGGCTCAGCAACCTCTACGGCAGCGGCAACCTCAAGGAGCCGCCGGTGATCGGGCCGGTTGAGCCCGACATGCTCGGAGAGTCGCTGGTGCGAGCCGAGTACTCGTCGGTTCAAGCGCTGCTGGAGGCCAGCCTGGACGCCGCCACGAACCACCAACTGGCGCGGGCGCTGACGGTGCTCTCGCGAGCGGCAGGAGACTCCGGGGCGCTCGCCGACGGGCTGCGGCGGGCACTCGACGAGCGCCTGCCGGACTTTGCCGCGCGGGCCCTCACCGCCCCCGAGCTGGCCGGGCCGCTCGACCTCGCGGCAACGACGGCGCGGCCCGCGGCCGGAGCGGCCGAAGTGGTGCGGCGCTGGAGCTCTGGGGGAGGCGGCCGCGGCTTCCTCTCGCGCTCGCTCGCCGCGCTCGCAGTCGAGCACTTCCAGGCGATGAGAGAGGCGGAGGAGCCGGGTTGGGCGCCCCCGCTCGCCCACTCGCTGATGCTGCTTGCCAACTTCCTCAGCACCGCCGGCCGCCTGGAGGAGGCCAGGGACGCCGCCGAAGCTTCGATATCGATCCGCCAGGAGCTGCTCGCCGAAGACGCCGACGAGCACCGCGCCGCCCTGGTGGAGTCGCTGCGGATCCTGATCAGGATCACCGACGAGATGGTGGATTCGGAGGCGACCCTTGCCGGTGCCGTCGAGGTCGTGAACCACGCCCGGGTCCTCTGCCGGGACGACAAGGTCGAGGCGCTCTTCCTCCCCGAAGCGCTGATCTCCCTGTCCTCGGCCTGGGGCAAGCTCGGTCGCCACGACAAAGCCGGGGAGGCCGGCGAGGAGGCGATCGAGGTCTACCGAAGCCTCGAGCCGCTCGACAAAGAGGGGCTCTCGCAGCTGGCCGCGGCCCTCAGCAACACCTCGGTCGCCTTCGGTGAGCTCGGCCGCAGCCAGGCTGCCCTCGAGCTCGCCGCAGAGGCGGTCAAGCTGCGGCAGTCGCTGTTCGACGAAGGTGAGGATCAGTCACGGCTCCCCCTCGCGATCGCCCTCAACAACCTGGCGGTCGCCTACAGCCGCCGCGGCCTCCCCGACCGGGCGCTGGAAGCCAACGAAGAGGCGCTTGCCCAGTACCGACAGCTGGCCGAAGAATCGCCGCGGTACCTCTCGGACCTGGGAATCGTGCTGGGGAACCTCGGGCACCGGTGGAACGCCGTCGGGCAGCCCGCGAAGGCCCTTGCCTTCACCGAAGAGGCGGTGAACCAGTACCGGCAGCTCTCCTTTCAGAACCCGGCGGCCTTCCTGCCGAGGCTGGCGTCGGCGCTCACCAACCACGCCGTCATCCTCGGCAGCCTGGGGAAAAGCGATGAGGCTCGGAGCGTCTGCCTGGAGGCGATCGCGCACCAGAGGAAGCTGGTGGAGGCCGACAGGGAACGCTTCCTGCCCGACCTGGCGGAGAGCCTCAACAACATCTCCGCCATCCTCGGGCGGCTCGAACTGCGCCGGGAGGCGCTGGCGGCGATCGAGGAGGTGGTGCAGCACTACCGGGAGCTGATGGAGCTGGACTTCGAGCGCTACCGGGGCGATCTCGCCCTCTCCCTGAACAATTACGCGATCGGGCTCGGCCGCATGGGGCGCCAGGAGGAGGGGCTGGAAGCGTGCGAAGAGGCGATCGACCTGTACCGCGCCCTCGTCGCCGAGAACCCGGGCCGCTACCGGCCGGAGCTTGCCAACGTCCTCGACACCTGCTCGAGCCAGTTCGCCCGCCTGGAGAGAGTCGACGAGGCGATAGAGATCGACGAAGAGGCATGCCGGCACTACCGGGAGCTCGCACAGCTGTACCCGCACCGCTACTCCCATCAATTGGCCGGGTGCCTCAACAACCTCGCCCGGCACCTGGCCGCCGGCGGCCGCAAAGAGGAGGCGCTGGAGAGGGCGGAGGAGGGACTGGCGCGGCAGCGGGAGCTGACCCTCGCGGCGCCGCAGCGCTTCCTCTCCGAGCTTGCGATCTCGCTCGGGACCTACGTCGACGTCCTCGCCGAACTAGGGAGGAACGAGCGGGCGCAGGAGGTCCTGAACGAAGTGGCGGCCGAGCACCTGGAAAGCCCGGAAGGATGGATTCCCCTCCACGTGCGCGCCGTCTGGCACGAGGAGTTCGGCGAGTTCGAGGTGGCGGTGGAGATGGCGTGGGTGGCCGCGAGGCACAAAGCCGAGGAAGGAAATCCAGCCGGCAAGCCGCGGCTGCTGCTTCGAGCCCTGCGGCGCAGGGATCCCGAGCGGTTCGACCGGGCCTGGAGCGCCCTGGTCGAGGAGCCGGCGCCGGTCTGGCTGCGCCACCCCGAAGGCAGCGAGGCGACCGTCGATGCTGTCCTCGCCTGGATCAACACCCCCACCTGGACCGAGTCTCGGGAGATGCTCGAGGCAGACCGGGAGGTCGTCGCCAGCGATGAAGGAGAGGCGGTCGTAGAGCACCTGCTGGACGCGGAACCCTGGCAAAAGACCCTGGCCCGGCACAAGCATCTTCTCCAGGCCGTGCGGAGCCGGGGCATCGGCGAGGCCTACGATGAGCTGACCGAGGCCCTCAGGGACGCCCACCGGCGAGAGCTGCTGGTCAGCTGGCTGCGTCTGGAGGGCGAGGAGTCGAAGGCCTACCTGGAGGAGCATGCGGCGGAGCTCGTCCACCCCCAAAGCGAGCAGCATCTCCTCCTCTTGGCCGAGAGAACCGACGGGTCATCCGGGTTGCTGGCCCGCGCCGGCTTGATCGGGCTGGCGGCGATCATGGGGGTCGAGAAAGCCTATGGCCACGCCGCCGATCCAGGCATGGCGCCGCTCACCGACGCGGACTGCGTCGGGAGCGCGGCCGATCCGAAGATCCTCCCGCTGACGCGCCTGCTGGCCGCGATCGAGGCAGATGACAGCGATCGCCAGTTCCAACTGGCCCTCGCGGCTGCGGCCGACGGCCGAGCGACGGAGGCGAGGCAGGCGATCGAGCGTTGTCGCAGCCTCCTCTCGGAGTGGGATCGGGGGGGTTATCTGCGGCGCCTGGACGCCGCTTTCAGCGGCGATGGCGGCGGCGAGGCCGGCGCTCTCCGCGAGCTGCTGGGAGCGCCGCTGTCGGCCTCGCCCGACGGCGAGGGGCCGGGCAGCGAGGAGTAGAGACGGCGCCGGCGCTGCATAGAGCCGTTCTCGGCTGCGGCCGCGCAAGCGTCCTGGCCCCGCGGCGTCGTAACGTTGGCGGCGTAAGTGCCCAACCGCCCCTCCACTAGCTCGCAGATGATCGGAACCGTGCTATCCGGCCGTTACAAGCTGGAGGCGAAGCTTGGCAGCGGCGGGATGTCGACCGTGTACCTGGCGCGGGACACCACCCTCGACCGCCAGGTCGCGGTGAAGGTGATGCACCGGGAGATGTCCGAGCAGGCCGACCAGCTCGAGCGCTTCCGCCAGGAGGCGCGGGCGGTGGCGAAGCTCTCCCACCCGAACGTCGTCGCCGTGATCGACGCCGGCGAGGACGGCGGCCACCCCTACATCGTCTTCGAGTACGTCGAAGGGGAGACGCTGAAGCAGCGGATCAACCGCGTCGGCGCCCTCGACCCGCAGGAGGCGCTCGCCTACGCGATCGAGGTCGCCCGCGGGCTGACCGTCGCCCACGCCCGCCACATGGTCCACCGCGACATCAAGCCGCAGAACGTCCTCATCGACGCCGAGGGGCGGGCGAAGCTGACCGACTTCGGGATCTCGCGCCAGCTCGAGCAGGACGGGATGACGGCGACCGGCCGCGTCCTCGGCACCACCGACTACGTCGCCCCCGAGCAGGCGATGGGCCACCCCGTCGACCAGCGCTCCGACGTCTACTCGCTCGGCGTCGTCCTCTACGAGATGCTGGTCGGGCAGGTCCCCTTCCACGCCGACAGCCAGGTCGGCGTAGCGATGAAACACGTCAACGAGGAGCTGCCCGACGTCCAGCAGCGGCGGCCGGAGCTCTCCGCCGCGGCGGCGATGGTGGTCGAGCGGGCGACGGCCAAGGACCCCGACCAGCGCTACCAGCAGGTCGGCGAGCTGATCGACGACCTCTCGACCGCGCTCGAGGTCGAGGCGGCCCGCGCCGGCGGCGCCACCGGTGAGGCGACGAGCGTGCTCGAGGCGGTGCCCCCGGCCGAGCGGAAGCTCGGCGGGGGTGGCAGCCGGCGCTCCTGGCTGGCGATCGCCCTCCTCGTCCTGGCCGCCGCCGCGGTGCTGGCGGCGGTGCAGCTCGTCGGCAGCGGCAACGGGGGCGGTGGCGGTGGCGCCCTCAAGGGCAAGGGGGCATCGGTGCCGATCTCCGAAGCCTCCGACTACGACCCGCAGGGCGACGAATCGGAGGATCCCGAAACCGTCAGCCTCGCCGTCGATGGCGACCCCACCACCACCGCCTGGAGCAGCGAGCACTACGACAGCGAGGACTTCGCCGGGACGAAGACGGGGCCCAACCCGGGCGTCGGGCTCTACGTCGTGGCGCGGTCCACGACCACCCCGAGCGCGATGATCGTCAACTCGCCCTCACCCGGGTGGGACGCGGAGATCTACGCCTCACCCTCGGGCCCGCCGGAAGAGCTCTCGGAATGGGGCGAACCGGTCGGCGACGTCTCCGACGCCCAGAAGAACGAGGAAATCGAGCTTCATCTCGGCTCGCCCGCGAAGTACTTCTTGATCTGGTTCACCAAGGCCGCGCCCTCCCAGGAACAGGAAGGCCGCTACCAGATCGAGATCAGCGATGTGAAGCTCGTCGACTGAACCGTGCCCGGCGCGGGTATGGGAGTGACCGTCTTCACGTAACCGCTACACCGATCCGTGTAGATATTTGTCTATGGCAGAGCGAGGCGCCGTACCCAATGTCCCGAAGGCGCGCCAGCGCGCCCTCCATGCCGTGCGCTCGCTCTTCTCCCCCCTCCTCCCCGACGACTACCTCGAACTGATCAACCCGCTGTGGTCGACGCAGGAGCTGCGCGGTCGGATCGAGCGGATCGAGCGCGAGACCTCCGACGCGGTCACTGTGCTGATCAAGCCGGGTTACGAGTGGGAGGACCACCGGCCCGGCCAGTACCTGCGGATCGGGGTCGTCGTCAACGGCGTCCACCACTGGCGCGCCTACTCGCTGACCACCGATCCCGGGCGCCCCGACGGCCTGATCGGGATCACGCCGAAGCTCGTCGACGCGGGCAAGGTCTCCCCCTACCTCGTGCACCAGGCGCGCCCCGGCGACATCGTCCGGCTCGGCGGCGTCGAAGGCACCTTCGTCCTCCCCGACCCGCCGCCGCGGCAGCTGCTCTTCATCAGCGCCGGCAGCGGCATCACCCCGATCATGAGCATGCTGCGCAGCCTCGACCGCGACGAAGCGCTGCACGACGTCGTCCACATCCACTCTTCCCGCAGCGCCGACGGCGTCATCTTCGGCGAGCAGCTGCGCGAGCTCGATTCCCGCTGCTCGGGCTACCGGCCCCACATCCGCATCACCAGCGAGGCCGGCCGGGTCGCGCCCGCGCACCTGGACGAGCTCTGCCCCGACTGGCGGGAGCGCCGCGCCTTCGTCTCCGGGCCCGGCGAGATGCTCGACGCGCTCGTCTCCCACTGGAGCGAGGAGGGCGACCCCGAGCTGCTGGAGATGGAGCGCTTCCAGCCCGTGATCGGCGGCAGTGCCGTCGCCGGCGAGGGCGGAGCGATCCGCTTCACCAAGAGCGGAGTCGAGACGACCTGCGACGGCGGCACGCCGATCCTCGTCGCCGGCGAGGAAGCCGGCGCCGAGCTGCCGTTCGGATGCCGGATGGGGATCTGCCACACCTGCATCGGCCGGCTCTGCTCGGGCGAGGTAAGGGATCTGCGAACCGGTGAGGTCTATGGTCAAGAGGACGAAATGGTGCGGACCTGTGTCAACGCGCCGGAAGGCGACGTTGAAATTGCACTTTGAGAGAGAGGGAATGAAATCCAGATGAGCACTACCGCAACCGCACCGATAGACACCCACGTCGAGAGCCCGCTCGCGCACCTCTCCGAGGAGCAGCTCGACCAGCTGGGTCGCGAGTTCGACGCGATCCGCGACCGGGTGATGGCCGAGCTCGGCGATCGCGACCGCCGCTACATCGAGAGCATGATCGAGATGCAGCGCCGCCTCGCCGTGCTGGGTCGGATCCTCCTGCTCGCCTCGCGCAACCGGGCCGGCTGGTGGGCCGGGACCGCCTCCCTCTCGGCGGCGAAGATCCTCGAGAACATGGAGATCGGCCACAACGTGATGCACGGGCAGTGGGACTGGATGAACGATCCCGACATCAACGCCGCGGTGTGGGAGTGGGACTCGGTCTGTCCTTCCGACCAGTGGAAGCACGGCCACAACGTGGTGCACCACACGTGGACGAACGTGCGGGGGATGGACCGCGACATCGGTTACGAGATTCTGCGGACGACGTCGGCGACGCCGTGGCACCCGGCGTACCTCGCCCAACCGATCTACAACGCGCTGCTCGGCCTGCTGTTCGAGTGGGGCGTCGGCGTGCACGAGATCGACTTCCGGAGACTGCCGGGGGCAACTCCCGAGGAACGGGCCACGCAGCTCGAGCTGTTCCGCGGGTTCGTCCGCAAGGCCGGTCGTCAGGTCGCGA
>JBJMKN010000064.1:0-16332 GCA_045805765.1 Solirubrobacterales bacterium | reverse complement strand
GTTCCGCGACTTCGAGCTGCGCGACCCGCTGCGGCGGCTGGAGGAGGCGCTCGACGCGGCGGAGTCCGCGGCCATCCCCCGCCCGGAGGCCGAGACCGCGCGCAAGGTCGCGGTGCGCAAGGGCGGTCCTTCCGACCTGAGCCGGCTCACCGGCGCCGAGCTGGCGCTCGCGGCCACCGCGCCCGAGATCCCCGAGGGCGAGCTGCTGCCGCGCGCGGCGGGCTGGCGCTTCGGCGCCTACGCCGGCGGTCCGCACGCGCTGGCCGGCGAGGTCGACGATCCCGCCCAGCTCGTGGCGGCGGCCGGCGACCGCCCGGTGCTCGCGCACGACGCGAAGTCGCTGGGCGAGGTCCCGGCGAACCTCGTGTTCGACACCGAGATCGCCGCGTACCTGCTCGATCCCGCGCGCCGCGGCTACCCGCTCGCGGAGCTGTGCGAGGAGCGCGGGATGGCGGTCGACGCGGAGGACCCGCAGGCCGTGGACGCGGTGCTGATCCACGAGCTGGCCGGGCGCCAGCGCGAGCAGGTGCGCGAGCGCGGGCTGGAGGATCTCCTGCACGACATCGAGCTGCCGCTCGTGCACGTCCTGCGCGAGACCGAGAAGGCCGGGATGAAGCTCGACACGGCGCGGCTGGAGCAGGCCGGGCTGGGCATGCGCAACGACGCCGCGCAGCTCGAGCGCGAGATCTGGGAGCTGGCCGGCGAGGAGTTCATGATCGGCTCGCCGCAGCAGCTCGCCGAGGTGCTGTTCGTCAAGCTCGGCCTATCGCGCAAGCGGCGGGGCAAGACCGGGTTCTCCACCGACGCCCGCGTGCTCCAGGCGATCCGCGACGAGCACCCGATCGTCGAGAAGATCGAGCGCTGGCGCGAGCTGACGAAGCTCGTCCAGACCTACCTCGAGCAGCTCCCGGCCGCGATCGGCCCGGACGGCCGCATGCACACGACGCTGCTGCAGACCAACACGGCGACGGGGCGGCTCGCGTCGATCAACCCCAATCTGCAGAACATCCCGATCCGATCGGAGATCGGCCGCGAGATCCGGGCCTGCTTCATCGCCGAGCCCGGCAACGTGCTGCTCTCGATCGACTACTCGCAGGTCGAGCTGCGCGTGCTCGCGCACATCGCGGGCGAGGACGTGCTCAAGGACATCTTCCGGCGCGGCGAGGACGTGCACGCCGAGACCGCCTCCGCGGTGTTCGGGGTGCCGCCCGAGGGGATCACCGTCGCGATGCGCTCGAAGGCGAAGATGGTCAACTTCGGGATCGTCTACGGCCTCACCGGGTTCGGCCTCTCCGACCGTCTCAACATCCCGCGCAAGGAGGGCGAGGAATTCGTCTCCCGCTACCTCGAGCGCTTCCCGGCGGTGCGCGCCTTCCGCGAGCAGGTGATCGAACGCGCCCAGGAGGAGGGGTACGTGAAGACGCTGATGGGGCGCCGGCGGCCGATCCCGGAGCTGCGCTCCGGCAACCCCAATACCCGTCGCCTCGGCGAGCGCCTGGCGGTCAACACGGTGATCCAGGGCACCGCCGCCGACATCATCAAGGTGGCGATGGTCCGCTGCCAGCGGGCGCTGCGGGAGACCGGGGGGGAGACCCGGCTCGTCCTCCAGATCCACGACGAGCTCCTCTTCGAGGGCCCGCCGGGGGAGATGGAGGCGGCGGCCGAGCTGGTCGAGCGCGAGATGTGCGCTGCTTACCCGCTCGAACCGCCGCTAGAGGTCGACATCGGCGTCGGCCAGGACTGGCTCGACGCCAAGTAGCCGACCGGGTCTGGCTAGACCGCCCTCCCTGACAGCTCGACCTCCTCGAAGACAGCCTGGCCGTTGCGAACCTCCAGCTCGGCCTCCTCGACGACGGCGCCGGGCACCAGCTCCGCGGTGGTGCAGGTGCGGTCGCTGTCGTCGTCGCCCTCGTGGCCGGGGCCGGAGTTCTCGCTGCCGGGACCGGAGTTGTCGCTGGGGCCGGAGTTGTCGTCGCCGGCCTCGTGATCGCCGCCGTTGTCGTCGCCCGCCTCGACGCCGTCATCGCCGTGGTCGTCGCCGGGCTCTTCCTCGCCGCTGCCCGAGCCCTCGCTGCTGGCGTTGGCGGTCGTCGAGTGCTCGTCCTCGCACTTGATCTCGGTCGCGTCGGTGACGAGGCCGGCGACCGTGTCGGTCCCGAAGAGGTCGATCACCAGGCGGCCGGTCGCGGCGTCGAAGGAGGAGATCGTCCCCGCCTGCTCCTCGCCATCCAAGACGCCGTCGTCGTCGCTGTCGTGGTCGCGCGGGTCGTCGCCGGCGAGGAACTCGGCGCGGTTGCGCAGGTGGTCGCCGTCCTGGTCGTGGCGCGCCTGGTTGACGTTGAGCGAGAGCTTATGGCGCTTCTCCCAGCGATCGGGGATGCGGTCGTGGTTGCGGTCCTTGGCAGCGGCCAGGCCGGGCATGGCCAGGAGCGCGAGCGCTCCCAGCGCCAGCGCGAGCCAGGTCATGCCGAGGCGGGATCGCCGTGCTTGCTTCGGGGTCATGCCATTCCTCCTAGTCGATTGAACAACTGGCTGTGGCTTCAACCCGAAGGCGGCGCGAAGATCACGGAATCGTCATCGGAGCCTGAGCTATCGCTGCCGGGCCCGGAGTTGTCCTCCTCGATCTCCGGTTCGGGCGTCGGGATCGGCTCGGAGACGACGTCATCACCGCCCGGCCCCGAGCCGGACCCCGAGCCGGAGCTGCTGCCGTCGTCGCCGCTCCCGGACCCCGAGCCGGAGCTTGAGCCGCCGTCGTCTCCCGAGGGGCCGCTGTGATCGTCCAAGCCATCGTCGGAACCTGAGCCGGAACCGGTGTGGTCGTCTCCGCCGTCGTCGCTGCCGTGGCGACTCCCGGGGCCGGAGTTGTCGATCGAGCCGGAACCGGAGCCGGACCCGCCGTGGCCGCTGTCGTCCTCGCCGGAGGGACCGGGCCTTCCGCCGGAGCGATGGCTCCCGTCGGCGCCACTGCGGTTGCCGTCCTCCAGGGAGGAGGAACCACGGTCTCCCTCGCGGCGCTTTCCGCCGTGGCCGTCAGGCTCCTCGCCTCGGTGGCGATCAGAGGCGACGTCGGGGGAGCCCGCAGCGGTTGAGCGAGAGGTCGTGCGCTGCTGATCGTCGCGAGGGAGCGTCGCCGCCTCGGCGGCCTCGGGGCCTGCGCGCTCGCCGCGGTGGTGCTCGATCGCGACGCCGGCGCCCACCGTTCCCGCCACCAGCGCGGTCGCCAGCCCGACCTTGAGGGCACCGGCGGCCACTCCCGCCCCGGCCACTTCGCCGCCGTGCTCGGCCAGCGCCCGCAGCACCGGCATCGGCACCAGCAGCCCGAGGCCGTTGCGCAGCGCCGCCCGCGCCCTGAAGATCGCCTGCCGCGCGGCGCCGCCGCTGACCCCGAGGGCGGCGGCGATCTCCTCGTGGCTCAGCCCTTCCAGCTCGCGCATCACCAGCGCCGCCCGCTGCGGCTCCGGAAGCGCCTGCAGCCGGGCCATCAACTCGCGAAGCTCCTCCCGGGCCTCGGCCTCGACAGCGGCGCTGCGCGCTCCCGGCAGCGTCTCGGCCAGCTCCTCGGTTGCTGGCGCCCGGTCACGGAGGTCGTTCAGCGCCGTGTTGCGGACGATCCGGTAGAGCCAGGGCCGCAGCTCGATCTCCGCCTCGGATCCCCGCAGCGCCAGCAACGCCTTCGAGAAGGCGTCCTGGGTGACGTCCTCGGAGCGGCCGCCGACGATCGCCGCTGCGAAACGGTCAAGCGGCCGCCGGTAGCGCCGCACGATCTCCTCGAAGGCGGCGTCGTAGCCATCGCGGACGAGGTCGACGAGGCGCCGGTCCGGCTGCGCCCGCAGCGCCGGCCCGAGGAAGACCCGGGTGGCGAAAAGCTCTGCTGGCGGTGGTGGCATCTGAAGCTGCTTCGGCTGGTCGGTCGTACTGCGTTACTGATAAGAGAGCGGGGAGGTTCAGACCCCGCGCTAATCGACCAACACATGTCCACGACGAAGATCACGCGGCGAGAGGGAGAAACCCATGGATAGAGGCCTGGCAGTCGCCCTCACCGCGGTCGCCGGCGGCCTGATCGCCGCCCAGGCGCCGATCAACGCCGGGCTCGGCAAGTCCACCGGCAGCATGGCTGCCGCCCTCGTCTCCTTTTCGGTCGGGACCCTGGCCCTGGCCGCTGTCGTCGTCCTCAGCGGCAAAGCCGGCGGCCTCTCCTCGACCTTCGACGTCGGCTGGTACTACCTGCTCGGCGGCTTCCTCGGCGCGATCTACGTCCTCAACGCGCTGATCGCCGTCAGCGTCATCGGCGCCGGCGGCGTTGCCGCGGCGACCGTCTTCGGGCAGCTGACGGCCTCGGTCGTGATCGACCGGCTGGGCCTGTTCGGCCTAGACCAGGCTCCGCTCAGCGCCAGTCGCGTCCTCGGCGTCGTCCTGCTCCTGGCCGGGACCGTCCTGGTCGTGCGCTGAGCTGCCGGCCCACTTCGAGCCGGCGTACTCCGGCGGCGCGATCCGCAGGTAGTGATCGAAGGACCAGTCGACGAAGCGCTTGGTGCCCAGCAGCCGCAGCAGCGGCGCGAGGATCCGCGGCGGCACCCGCGGCACCAGCTTCTGCACCCGCAGCATCCACTTGAACTTCCACTCGTGGGAGTCGTGGAAGGAGGCGTAGCTCTCGGCCGCCTGCTCGCGGCTCTGCCGTCCCTCGACGACCCCGCGCAGCTCCTGGCCCAGCGCCATCCCGAAGTAGAGCGCGGTCCGGATCCCCTCGGCGCTGAGCGGCAGGCAGTGCCCGGCCGAGTCGCCGGCGAAGAAGACGCCGCCCTCGGTGCCGCGGCGGAGCTTGTGGGGGATCCAGTTGCCCTGGTACTCGTTCGGCTCCTTGCCGAGGTCTTCGGTCAGCTCCACCGTCGTCTTCTTGACGTGGAAGCGCGGGTCGAAGGAGCCGATCCCGATCCGCAACTCGTCCTTTGCCGGAAAGGACCAGCCGTAGCCGGCGGGCACGTATTTGCGGTCGATCCAGATCGCCAGGTCCTCCGACTCGCCGCCGGGATGGACCTCGAGCCCGCGCGAGAGCGGCGCATCGGGCGGCTGGTAGCCGTCGCCGTTGGCGAGCATCCGGCGCCAGCCGAGCGCGTCGACGACCAGCGGCGCCGAGATCGTCCCGCGATCGGTTTCCACCGCGATCCGTCCGTCGCCGTTCTGCGCTGCGGCGCGCCCGTTCACCTTCGCGGTCTCGAAGCTGGCGTCGCAGTCGCGCCAGAGCAGCTGGCAGAGCTGCCGGTAGTCGAAGGTCGAGAAGGTCCAGGGGAGCCGGTAGCGGGAGGTCCCGTGGGGGGTGTGCATGACGAGCGTGTCGAAGCGCTGGCGCTCGGCCGCCATCAACCCGAGCCGCTGCAGCCACTCGGTCGGAATCCCGCAGGCGGAGGTCTGGCGCTCGCCGATCTCATAGCGGTCGACGATGAGAACGTCAGCTCCAGAGCCGGCCAGCTCGCGCGCAACGGCGAGCCCGGCGAAGCTGGCGCCGCAGATGAGGACATCGCGCTCGCCGCCCAGGGGCGTGCGTTCGTCGCCGCGCTTGGTGGCTCGGACCGGCATCGAGGCGGATTCTGCCATCATTCGCGCCCGTGTCCGCGACCGAGACCATGACGCCTGCGCCCAGCGCCACCCCTGTAGAGGGCTCTGGGGGGCTCCTCCTCAACATCGACGGCAAGATCGTCCCCAATTACGCGGCGACGATGGTGTCGTTCGAGGAGGGCGACGTCGTCAAGGGCAAAGTCGTCCGGATCGACAAAGACGAGGTCCTGGTCGACATCGGCTACAAGGCCGAGGGCGTCATCCCCTCCAACGAGCTTTCGATCCGCAAGTCGGTCGACCCGCACGAAGAGGTCGAGCTGGGCGAGGAGATCGACGCCCTGGTCCTCACCAAGGAGGACTCCGAGGGCCGCCTGATCCTCTCCAAGAAGCGCGCCCGCTTCGAGAAGGCCTGGCGCAAAATCGAGGTCGCCGCCGATTCCGGGGAACCGGTCGAAGGCAGCGTCATCGAGGTCGTCAAGGGCGGCCTCATCCTCGACCTCGGCGTCCGCGGCTTCCTGCCGGCCTCGCTGGTCGACATCCGCCGCGTCCACAACCTCGACGAGTTCATGAGCCAGACGCTCGAGTGCAAAGTGATCGAGCTCAACCGCAGCCGCAACAACGTCGTCCTCTCGCGCCGCGCCGTGCTCGAGGAGGAGCGCAAAGAGGTCCGCGAGCAGATCCTCGGCCGCCTCGAGCCCGGCCAGGTCGTCGAGGGCAAGATCTCCAACATCGTCGACTTCGGCGCCTTCGTCGACCTCGACGGGATCGACGGCCTGATCCACATTTCCGAGCTTTCCTGGAGCCACGTCAATCATCCTTCCGAAGTCGTCTCGATCGGCGACGACGTGCGGATCAAAGTCCTCGACATCGACCGCGACCGCCAGCGGATCTCCCTCGGGCTGAAGCAGACCCAGGAGGACCCATGGCAGCGGGTGATCAGCACCCACCGCTCCGGCGACGTGCTCGAGGGCACCGTGACCAAGGTCGTTGCCTTCGGCGCCTTCGTCGAAATCCTGCCCGGGGTCGAGGGCCTGGTCCACATCTCCGAGCTTGCCGACCACCACGTCGAGAACCCGAGCGAAGTCGTCGAGCCGGGCTCGAAGCTGAACGTGAAGATCCTCGAGATCGACGAAGAGCGCCGCCGCCTCTCGCTCAGCATCAAGCGGGTCGAGGGCCAGAACATGGCGATGGCCGGCCTCGGCGAGCAGATCGCCCAGGCCTCAGGCACCCAGGACGAGGGCACGCAGGATGAGGCAGCCGAGGTCCAGGCCGATCCGCCGACGGGCCAGATGGCAGACGCCTTCGCGAACGCGACCCCGGCCGTCGAGACTCCGTCCGAAGAGGCTCCTGGTGAGCTTCCCGCCGAGGTCGAGGCCTCCGAGGAGGCAGATCCCGCTCCGGTTGCGGAGGAGAACGGGACGACCGAGGAGGACCCCGGCGAGCACCAGGAGGGCGAATCGGTGCAGGACCGCCCGGATTCCCCGGACGATGTCGACGAGGCCTCCGGCGAGGATTCCTCGGACGACGACGCGCAGACGGGCGAGTCGGACCAGAGCTGAGCGGCGCCGATGGCGCCGCTGAAGATCGGCCTCACCGGTGGCATCGCCGCCGGGAAGTCGGAGGCGCTGAAGGCTTTCGCGCGCCTCGGGGCGGCGACGCTCTCGAGCGACGCGGTCGTCCACGAACTGCTCGAAGGCGAGCCGCTGCGGGGGAGGCTGGCCGAGCGCTGGGGGCCCGAGGTCGTCTCCGACGGCGCCGTCGACCGGGCGAAGATCGGCGAGGTCGTCTTCGCCGACCCCGAGGAGCTGACCTGGCTCGAGTCCCAGATCCACCCGCTGGTGCGGGAGCGGACCGCGGAATGGCTGCTCTCGCTGCCGCCCGAGACCGAGTTCGCCGTGGTCGAGGTGCCGCTGATGTTCGAGGCCGGCAGCGACGCCGTCTTCGACACCACGGTCGCCGTCGTCACCGCCGACGAGGTCCGCCGCGAGCGCGCCGCAGCCCGAGGGCACGCGCTGGTCGACGAGCGCGAGGCGCGCCAGTTGCCCCAGGCCGAGAAGGCGGAGCGGGCCGAGCACGTGGTCGAGAACGACGGCTCGGTGGAGGACCTGGAGCGGGCGCTGTCCGCGCTGCTCGCAAAGCTGGCGCGATGAGCCGGAAGGTGCGCCGCCGCCGCAAGATCTTCGCCGTCGGCACGATCGCGGTGCTGCTCGGGGTCCTGGCCGGCGCCCTCGTCGCCAGCGGCGCCTTCGACGACGCCCTGCAGGAGCTGACGCTGCCGCTGCGCCACGAGGACGTGATCCGCCAGCAGGCCGACGAGAAGGGAGTCGACGCCGCCCTGATCGCCGCCGTGATCTACTCCGAGTCCAAGTTCAGCGACCAGACTTCAAGCGCGGGGGCGCGCGGGCTGATGCAGATCACGCCGGAAGCAGCCGACACCATCGCCAAAAACAGCAATGCCACCAGCTTCGAATTGAAGGATCTGGGAAACCCCGAAATCAACATCCGCTACGGGACTTTCCTGTTGCGGGAACTGCTGGAGCGCTACGACGGCGACGAGGCGGCGGCGCTGGCCGCCTACAACGCCGGCCCGGGGAACGCCGACGAGTGGGGCGGGCCCGGCCTTACGGTCGCGGAGATTCCCTTCCCGGAAACCCGCGCCTACGTCGAAGAGGTGCTGGAGAAGCGCGACGAGTACCGCCACGAGTACGCATCGGAGCTGGGCTATGCCTCGATCCCCTAGGCCCCGCGTCGCCGCCTTGGCGCTCGCGGTCGGCCTCGTCCTCGCCGACTCCTCGATCGTCGTCCTCGCCCTGCCCGAGATCTACCGCGAACTGGACACGAGCGTCTCCGGCGTCACCTGGGTCCTCGTCTCCTTCAACCTCGTGATCGCGCTGGCGGCGGTCCCGGCGGCGCTGCTGGCGCGGCGGGTCGGGCCCGGGCGCTCCGCCGCGGTCGGGCTTGCCGTCTTCGCCGGCGCGGGCCTGGCCTGCGGTCTCGCCGATGAGCTCTCGACCCTGATCGTCGCCCGCTGCGTGCAGGCGCTGGGCGGCGCCCTGGCGGTGACGGCGGCGCTCGAGCTGTTGCCGGCGACGGTCGGCTCCGAGCGGCGGGCGGCGGCGGTCTGGGCCAGCGCCGGCGCCACGGGGGCGGCACTCGGGCCGGCAATCGGCGGCTTCCTGACGGAGCTGATCTCCTGGCAGTCGGTCTTCCTCCTGCAGGTGCCGGTGGCGCTGGTCGCCGCGGTGCCGATCCTCGCCGTCGCCAGAGACGAGATGGCGACCGGGATTATCGAGCGGGAGGTGCGGCAGACCGGCCGGCCGCATCTCTGGGCGAACCTCGCCCTGGCGATGGTCTCCGCGGCGATCGCGGCGGCGCTCTTCCTGCTCGTGCTGCTGCTGATCGAAGGCTGGCGCTTAAGCCCGATCGAAGCGGCGCTGGTCGTCTCGGTGATGCCGCTGGCGGCTGTCCTCAGCGGCAAGCTCGCCGACCTCGTCCCCGATGCGCGCTCGCGGGCGGCGGCGGGGGCGATCCTCGTCTCCGGCGGCCTCGCCGGCCTCGCCTTCCTGCCGAAGGCGACGATCGCGCTGACGCTGCCGCCGCAGATCCTCGTCGGGATCGGGCTGGCGCTGGTGCTCTCGGCGCTGACCGAAACGGCGCTGGGGGGGAGGGCGCCGCAGGCGATCCACGGCGGCTGGACGATCTCCTCCCGGCACGCTGGAGTCGTGATCGGCCTGCTGGTGCTGACGCCGATCTTCACCGCCGACATCGAAGAGCAGCGCCACGACGCGATCAACGCCGGCACCGCGGTCATCCTCGATTCCTCCGTCAACCCGCTGCTGAAGCTCGACCTGGCGGAAAAGGTGAGCGAACGGCTGGACGACGAGCGCGGCAAGGTGCCGACGATCGGCCCCGCGTTCGAGCCGAAGCCGAGCGACCCAGGCGAGCGGTCCGAAGTCGAGCAGTTGCAGGGCGAACTGCAGGACCAGCTCGACCGCGGCGCCACCCACGCCTTCAGCACCTCGTTCATCCTCGCCGCCCTGCTCGGGCTGATCGCCCTCTTCCCGATCGCGCTCTCGCGGAGGGTCGACCTGTGAGGGGGGAGGGGCGGCTCAGCGGCACCGTCCTGATCGTCGGCGCGATCGTCGCCTCGCTGGCCCTGGTCGGCGCCTACCTGGCCGCCGGCGGCTCCTCGTATGAGCCGGAGAAGGTGCAGGACCCCTGCCAGCCGCGGGAGTGGAGCGACCCCCAGAACCTGGGTCAGATCGCCAACCAGTTCACGATCTCCGCCCTCGACGGGGCCGCCTGCCAGCTCGGCGTCTCGCGAGAGACGCTGGCGCAGGCGCTGGCGACTCCCGAGGCCCGCGAACGCTTCGAAGAGCGCTACGACATCGACGACGAAAAGCTGGCGAAGGCGATCCGCGCCGGCCTCGTCCGCGCCGTCGACGACGCCGAAGAAGCGGGAGCGCTGAGCCCGCTGATCGCGCTGCCCCTGCGCAGGGCCGTCCAGCAGATCCCGCTCGAACAGGCGATCGAAATCATCAACAACGCCCAGGGCTTCCTCGGCGACGTCGACGGCTTCCTTGGCCCAGCCGACGACATCATCGAAGAACTGCTCCCGGGCGGCCTCGGCGGGCTCGTCCTGCCGTAGCCCGCAGGCTAGCTCGGTTCGTCGATCTTGTACTGGCGCGCTTTGGAGTCCCAGCCGATCCCGGAACAGAGGGCTTCGGCGGTGGTGCCGAGGGCGGTGGCGAGCTTGATCAACGTCCCCAGGCGGGGTTCGCGGCCGCCGCGCTCGAGGAGTGAAACCTCGGTGCGGTGCAGTTCGCAGCGTTCGGCGAGCTCTTCCTGGGAGATGCCGGCGTCCTGGCGGGCGCGGCGGAGATTTACGGCGAAGCGGTCACGTTTGTCCATTAATACGTCAGCTTCTGTCATAGAAGACAGAAGCTCTACAGACAAAACATGCAATGAAATGAAAATTCCGCCGGCTGCGGGTGTCAGGAGGTGCGAGTTGCGCGCCAGACCCAGATCATCGCCAGCGGCTGCAGCGGCAGCCGCGCCCAGAGCGCCCAGCGCGGGAGCTTCCGCATGTCCAGCCCCTTGATCTGCTCCGGGTTGACCGCCATGTGGACGTTGGCGGGGAAGACCGCGAGCAGGAGCGCCAGCAGCCACCAGCGCCCAAGGCGGCGCGAAGCCGGGTGGAGGACGAGCGCCGCTCCCGCGAGCTCGGCGGCGCCGCTGATCGCCACGGCCTCCTTCTTCTGCGCCTCGATCGCGGGCGGCACGATCGCTTCGAAGAGGCGCGGGCGCAGAAAGTGCATGCTGCCGGTGAAGGCGAAAAAGGCGAACAGAAGCGAGCGGGAGGGCCTCATCGAGAGCCCAGCATATGTGCCAGCTATGTTCTCTTCGTGCCTGATTTCAAGCTGAACCCCGCCTACACCCCGACGGCGGATCAACCGAAGGCGATCGCGGGACTCGCGGAGGGGCTGCGCGAGGGCGAACGCTTCCAGACCCTGCTCGGCGCCACCGGCACCGGCAAGACCTTCACGATGGCGGCGACGATCGCCGAGGTGCAGCGGCCCTCGCTGGTGATCGCCCACAACAAGACGCTGGCGGCGCAGCTCTGCAACGAGTTCCGCGAGTTCTTCCCGGAGAACGTGGTCGAGTACTTCGTCTCCTACTACGACTACTACCAGCCCGAGGCCTACGTCCCCGCGCAGGACCTCTACATCGAGAAGGACTCCTCGATCAACGACGAGATCGACCGCCTCCGCCATGCCGCCACCGCGGCCCTATTCGCCCGCCGCGACGTGATCATCGTCGCCTCGGTCTCCTGCATCTACGGGATCGGCTCGCCCCAGGTCTACAACGAAAAAATGCAGCTCTTCAAGGTCGGCGCCGAAATCGACCGCGACGACGTCCTCCGCAAGCTGGTGAAGATGCAGTACCAGCGCAACGACCAGGTGCTCGGCCGCGGCGCCTTCCGGGTCCGCGGCGAGGTGCTGGAGATCATGCCCTCCTACGCCGAGTCGGCCTACCGGATCGCCCTCTTCGGCGACGAGATCGAGGGGATCCAGCACTTCGACCCGCTGACCGGCGAGGTGCTCGACGTGATCGACCACGTCTCCGTCTGGCCGGCCTCGCATTACGTGACCAAAGACGAGACCGTCGATCGCGCCGTCGACGAGATCCGCGCCGAACTGGAATCCCGCACCCAGGAGCTGGAAGCCGAAGGCAAACAGCTGGAGGCGCACCGGCTGCGGCAACGGACGATGTACGACCTCGAGATGATCAAGGAGCTCGGCTTCACCTCGGGAATCGAGAACTACTCGCGCATCCTCGACGGCAGGCCGCCGGGCAGCCCGCCGCACACGCTGATCGACTACTTCCCCGACGACTTCGTCGTCTTCGTCGACGAGTCCCACCAGACGATCCCCCAGATCGGCGGCATGTACGAGGGCGACCAGTCCCGGAAGCGGTCGCTGGTCGACTTCGGCTTCCGGCTGCCCTCGGCGATGGACAACCGGCCGCTCAAATTCGACGAGTTCATGCAGCGGGTAAACCAGCTGGTGATGGTCTCGGCGACGCCGGGCCCGTTCGAGAAAGCCGAAGCGAGCCGGACCGTCGAGCAGATCGTCCGCCCGACCGGGATCGTCGACCCCGAGATCGAGCTGCGGGAGACGAGGAACCAGATCGATGACCTGATGAACGAGGTCAAGCGGGTGGCCGAGAAGAAAGAGCGCACTTTGGTCACGACGTTGACGAAGAAAATGGCCGAGGACCTGACCGCCTACCTGCTCGAGTACGGGGTCAAGGTCCGCTACCTGCACTCCGAGGTCGACACCCTGGAACGGATCCAGATCATCCGCGAGCTGCGGCTGGGCGAGTACGACGTCCTCGTCGGCGTCAACCTCCTGCGCGAGGGGCTCGACCTGCCCGAGGTCTCGCTGGTGGCGATCCTCGACGCCGACAAGGAGGGCTTCCTGCGCGGGGAGACGAGCCTCGTGCAGACGATCGGCCGCGCCGCCCGCAACGTCAACGGGCGGGTGGTCATGTACGCCGACAAGGAGACCGATGCGATGCGGGCGGCGATGCGGGAGACCGACCGCCGCCGCGCGATCCAGCTCGCTTACAACGAGGAGCACGGGATCACCCCGGAGACGGTCCGCAAAGGCATCTCCGAGATGTCCGACTTCCTGGCGATGGAGGACCGGGCGCCGCGCAAGCGCCGGCGCCGCCGCGGCGACGATTTCGACACCCCCGAGGAGCTGGAGAAGACGATCGTCGGCCTCGAGGAGGAGATGCTCGCCGCCGCCGACGAGCTGCGCTTCGAGGAGGCAGGGCGGATCCGCGACGAGCTGAAGGAGCTGCGCCGCGACTTGGACGGGATGACGGCGGGTACCTGAGCGGCAATGCCAGTCGACGTCACCGAAGCGACCTTCCAGAGCGAGGTGGTCGAGCGATCGCGGGAGGTCCCGGTGGTGGTCGACTTCTGGGCCGACTGGTGCGGCCCCTGCAAAGCGCTGAGTCCGGCTCTCGAAAAGGCCGAGGCGGCTCGCGCGGGAAAGGTGGTGCTGGCCAAGGTCGACGTCGACTCCAACCAGTCGCTCGGAGCTCAGTTCCAGGTTCAGGGGATACCGGCGGTGAAGGCATTCCGGGACGGGGCGGTCGTCGACGAGTTCGTCGGGGCGCTGCCGCCGACGCGGGTCGAGGCCTTCTTCGACGGCCTCGTGCCGTCGCGCGCCGACCAGCTGTTGGCCGCCGGCGACGAGCTCTCGCTGCGTGAGGCGGCCGAAGCGGAGCCGGGTCGGGCCGACATCGCCGTCGCGCTGGCGAAGGTCCGCCTCGAGCGCGGGGCCGAAGAGGAGGCGCTGGAAGCGGTCGAGAACCACGCAACGGACTTCGCCGCCGCCGGCATCGCCGCCCGCATCCGCCTCACCAAAGGCGGGATCGGGAGCGAGGGCTTCGCCGCCCTCGACCGCGGCGACCGCGAGGCGGCGCTCGATGCCCTGCTCGCGGAGCTGGAGCTGACCCAGGGCGACAAATGGAGCGCCGGCGGCCTCTCCGCCGAGGACCTGCGCGACCTCCTCCGCCGCGCGATCATCGGCGTCCTCAGCGACCTCGACCCGGCCGACCCGACGGCCCGCACCTACCGCCGCAAGCTCTCGGCGGCGCTGGGCTGATGGGAACATCTGTTCGTCTAGCTAGAATCGAGACGAGTGGCTGCCTCTGAGCGAATCGTCATCTCCGGCGCCCGGGAGCACAACCTCAAGGACGTCGATCTTGAGCTGCCCCGGGACGCGCTGATCGTCATCACCGGCCTTTCCGGGTCCGGGAAGTCGAGCCTTGCCTTCGACACGATCTACGCCGAGGGACAGCGGCGCTACGTGGAGTCGCTCTCGTCCTACGCGCGGCAGTTCCTCGGGCTGATGGAGAAGCCCGACGTCGACTCGATCGAGGGGCTCTCGCCGGCGATCTCGATCGACCAGAAGACGACCTCGCGCAACCCGCGCTCGACGGTCGGCACCGTGACCGAGATCTACGACTACCTGCGCCTGCTCTGGGCCCGGATCGGGACCCCGCACTGCCCCGAGTGCGGCGAGGAGATCACCGGTCAGACCCAGGAGCAGATCGTCGACCGGCTGATGACCCTCCCGGACGGGACCAAATTCATGGTGATGGCGCCGGTGGTCCGCGGCCGCAAAGGCGAGTACGGCAAATTGCTCGACCAGATGCGGCTCGAGGGCTACTCGCGGGCCAAGGTCAACGGCGAGCTGCGCCGCCTCGACGAGGAGATTTCCCTCGACAAGAAGTACAAACACGACGTCTCGATCGTCGTCGACCGCCTGGTGATGAAGACGGACCTGCGCCGCCGCCTCTCGGAGTCGGTCGAAGCGGCGGCCGGCCTCGCCGCCGGGCTGATCGAAGTCGAGATCGTCAGCGGACCGCAGGAGGGTGAGGTACTGCTCTTTTCCGAGCAGTTCGCCTGCCTCAACTGCGGCACCTCGATCCCCGAGCTGGAGCCGCGGATCTTCTCCTTCAACTCGCCCCACGGCGCCTGCGACCGCTGCCATGGCCTCGGTTTCCAGCGGGTTATCGACCCCGAGCTGGTCGTCCCCGACCCGACGCTCTCGCTCGCCGAGGGCGCCCTGCAGCCCTGGAACCGCGGCATCAGTGCCTACTGGAAGCGGCTGATCGCCTCCGTCGCCGCCGAGTACGACGTCGACGTCGACAAGCCCTGGTCGCAGCTGAAGCCGGAGGAGAAGGAGATCTTCCTCTATGGCACCGGCGACGAGCGCCACCACGTCAGCTACACCAACCGCTTCGGCCGCCGCCGCTCCTACAAGGTCCGCTTCGAGGGGATCGTCAACAACCTGCAGCGCCGCTACGAGGAGACCGACTCGGAGTCAAACCGCGAGCGGATCGAGAGCTACATGGCCGAGCAGCCGTGTCCCGCCTGCAAGGGCGCGCGGCTGCGCCCGGAGAGCCTCGCGGTCAAGGTCGGCGGCCTCAGCATCGCCGAGTACAGCGACCTCTCAGCCCACGCCGCCTCGGAGTGGATCCGCGAGATGGAGATGACCGAGACCGAGCGGGCGATCGCGCGGCTGATCGTGCGCGAGATCACTGAGCGACTCTCCTTCCTCGAGAACGTCGGCATCGGCTACCTCTCGCTGGCGCGCTCGGCCCGCACCCTCTCCGGTGGAGAGGCGCAGCGAATCCGGCTCGCGACCCAGATCGGATCCCACCTCGTCGGCGTCATGTACGTGCTCGACGAGCCTTCGATCGGCCTCCACCAGCGAGACAACGAGAAGCTGATCGCGACGCTGGACCGCCTGCGCGACCTCGGCAACACCGTGATCGTCGTCGAGCACGACGAGGGGACGATGCTCGCCGCCGACCACCTCGTCGACCTCGGCCCCGGCGCCGGCGAACACGGCGGCCATGTGATCGCCGCCGGGACGCCGAAACAGGTCTCCAAGAACCCGAGCTCCCTGACCGGCCAGTACCTCTCGGGCAAGAAAAAGATCGACGTGCCGGAGGAGCGGCGCGAGCCGAGCGGGACCCTGGTCGTCCGCGGCGCCCGCGAACACAACCTCAAGGACGTCGACGTGATGATCCCGCTCGGGGTCTTCTGCTGCGTCACCGGCGTCTCCGGCTCGGGCAAGTCGACGCTGGTCAACGAGACGCTGCATCACTCGGTCGCCAACCGGCTGCACCAGGCGAAGCTGCGACCCGGCGCCCACGACGGCGTCGACGGCCTCAGCCAGATCGACAAGATCATCAACATCGACCAGTCGCCGATCGGCCGTACCCCGCGCTCCAACCCGGCCACCTACACCGGCCTCTTCGACCACATCCGCCAGATCTTCACCCAGACCCAGGAGTCGCGGGCCCGCGGGTACAAGCCCGGCCGCTTCAGCTTCAACGTCAAGGGCGGGCGCTGCGAGGTCTGCAAAGGCGACGGCCAGATCAAGATCGAGATGCACTTCCTGCCCGACGTCTACGTCCCCTGCGAGCAGTGCCACGGCAAGCGCTACAACCGCGAGACGCTGGACATCCGCTTCAAGGGCAAGAACATCGCCGACGTCCTCGACATGACGATCGAGGAGGCGCTGGAGTTCTTCGCCCACATCCCCAAGATCCAGCGCCGGCTGCAGACGCTGAACGACGTGGGGCTGGGCAACATCCGCCTGGGCCAGGCGGCCACCACGCTGTCGGGCGGCGAGGCCCAACGGGTCAAGCTGGCCTCGGAGCTGTGCAAGGTCGCGACCGGCCGGACGC
>JBJMKN010000063.1:0-31470 GCA_045805765.1 Solirubrobacterales bacterium | reverse complement strand
CTCACCCCCGTTCCTCCCATCGATCCGGGCATCGCGTTCACCTGCTTCTACAAGCCCTGGACGAAGATCGACTGAACTCGGCCTCGGTCCGGTTTGAGTCCGGAAACTCCCGTGATTTCGCGGTAAAAGCCGGGCATCGGCGGCACCGGCTCGCGCGGCAGAAGCAACGTATTTGCAGGGACATTCAGCGCACGCTCCGAGTCCCACGAGCTGCTTGCCATGCAGAAGGTCGAGGGTTCGAATCCCTTCAGCCGCTTCGCCCCATGACCAAGGCGGAGCGCCATCAGCTTGTCGATCGACTGCCCGAAAAGGCAGTCGATGGCGCTGCAATTCTTCTGGAGGAGATCACGGATGGCCGGATCGACCCAGAGCAGGCCTGGTTCTGGACGCGCGAATGGCAGCAGCGCGAGCGGGAAGCCGACAAGGACCTCGCTGCCGGTCGCAGCTCGCGATTCGAGAACGACGAAGATTTCCTAGCGGCATTGGACGAGCGCACGAAGCCGCTCGATGCCGACGCGTGAAGTTCTCGCGTCGTTCTGGCGCGACTGGGACCAGCTAAGTCCGAAGCAGCAGCGGGAGTTTCGGGATGCGGTGGCCCGGTTCATCGCCAATCTCGCAGAAGACAAACAAGGCTTTCATCCTCGTCTCCGCGTCAAGCGCGTTCAGGGTCATCCCAGCGTCTGGGAGATGACTTGGGCTTACGACGGCCGCGCCACCTTCCAGTACGGCGACGAGGTCCAATCCGGGCAGCCGCACATCATCTGGCGTCGCATTGGCACTCACTCGATCTTCCGTCGCCCTGGGGCGGAGTTTCATGATGGCACGTGGGAGGCTGTTACAACCCGTTGCGGGGATCCTTTGGTTGCTCGCTATGCCACCAGATTCCCGCGAAGAACGCGACAAACTCGACCAACATCGGGAGGACAAAGATGACAAAAAAGAGCACATAGTAAATCTCCATCGTTAAAGGATACAACCATTTGTGATGGCGCTGCCCATCGTGTTCTGCGAATGCTCCCTATATACCTCACCAGGTGCTCTTATTGCGAGGTACTCCGCTTCCATCTGCGTGGACGTAGGCCCACGGCCGGTCTTCTGGCCCGGAGCCGCAATAAGCCGTAGCCTCAAGCATCGACAGGACGCCCGCTGAGGCACTCGTTACCGGAAACATGTTGACGGCTACGCACCACCCGATGCCCGCCACAGCATCCGCCGCCGTCTCAGCAGCGCTGTTCACGGGTCCAAGATGCAATTTCGGAACGCACTTGTTGCCCTGAACCTTTTGCCAGACCTCCGCTTTAAGGCCTACATCTTCTCCTGGTACGCAATCGTTCATTCTGAGCGGGGCATTTGGGTTGAAAATCGATTCGACGATCGACCTCGCGGCTCCAGAGCCGCGCCTGCCTCGGAGTGCGCGCATGGCCGCCTTCCGAGCAACGCGCATCAACTTCCTGCACTTCTTCACGGAGCAAGTTCCAGCAAGGTCGAGTCCGTTCACGGGGTCAGCGCTGGCATAGTCATAATGGCTAGCAGATCCTCCGTCTATCGGGTCAACGCTGAGAAAGCGCCCGATCTGAGGAACATAGGATCGGGTTCCCATCTGAATCACGCCCGATTGGAGTTCGGTTCGGCGTTGCTTTCCTCCTAGCCAGGCAAAACGCTGGCCGGTACTGCCGGACGTTTGATTTCCGAACTCGTCAAACGTCGACGTTGCATTGAGGGAAGTCACAGCGGTACTCAATGCAGCGGTAGCCGATACGTCGCCATGAATGTTGGTTAGCCGCAGTTCGATTTCTTTGCCACTCTCTTGGACCGCCGCCAGGTCGCCGCCGATGCCGATGATATTGCGCGTCCAGCTGCTGCCACGCTCGGTCCAGGCGGGTGAGTCCGAGGGGCTGGCGTAGTGAAACACTTCCGTACCCTGCAGACCACCAGCTTGGATGCGTTGGTGTTGCCGGAGCAGCGCGTCAAGCTGGAAGGTGTTCGTTACACCATTCTGGCTCTGCGTGGCCACCATGTCATTGCTGAAGTAGGTGGTCGCCAGTGCTTTACCACCCGCGAAATCAGCCGGCAGGTTCGTGATTCGGCCGAAGTCGTCATAAGTTATTCCGCCGCCGAGGAGCCTGTCGGCGTTGTCATAGGCGTATTTCGTCGTCGTCCCCCCTGAGCTTGAGCAGGTGGAGCCGATGCCGGGGATCGTCGTCATTTCTTCCCGGTTCGAGTCTTTGTCGTATTTGTAGTTGCGGGTGGTGCAGCTACCGCCCGTGGGGGTTTCGCGTGCGGTGACTAGACGTCCCAGCTTGTCGTAGCCATATTCATCTTTGCCGAGCGTCCCGTTTTCGACGAGGATCTGGCCTCGGATCGAGCGTTCGACCTCAAAGTTGAGCCAGGTGCAGCTCGCACCGCAGTTGGTTGCCTTCGTATAAGTAAGAGAGTTGGCTTCGCCAGCCTCATTGAAGGAAGTTTTCCTGGTGATTCCGTTCGGGAGCCCCTGGTCGACCATCTGGCCATCGGCGTCATAGGCTGCCGTGAAAACCCCCGCCGCAGAGTCTTCGAGTTCCGTTAGCAGGCCGGTCACCGAGTCGTAGCGCAGAGTCTGCGTGCCTTTGCCGTCGGTCTGGGTGATCGGACGACCGAGGTAGTCATAGGTCGTTTTCGCTTCATTGTTGTCCGCGTCCATGTAGGTCGTGACGCGTCCGAGTTTGTCATAGGTAACGAGGTTCCTCTGCTGGTCGCACCCGGGTTCGGTGGACGGACAGATGAAGCGCTCGACCGTGGGGAGGCCATTGACCTGGCTGTATTCGGTTTCGACCTTTGGAATCGCGACTCCTCCGCCGGCGATTTCCCGGGTCAGTTGCCGGCCGGCTGCGTCGTAGGTAGAGGTCGTCGTTCTGGTGTTGGTGAGTTTGCCACCCGCGCTTTCGGCAACTTCAAGGGGCTGATTCAGGTGATTGTATTTGAGGAATTGCCGAATGATAAGTTCAGGCTGTCCTGCCGTTGCCGGCTGCGAGGCCGGTTCGATCTTGCAGGGCAGGCCGGCGTAGGCACGGCTTTCACAAGCAGGAATGTTTGACTGGTTACCACCGCCTGCGCCCGCTTTGAAATACACGAGCTTCGTCGTGCCGGCGCCTCCACCTTTTTCCGCTTCCTTGGGCTGGCGGATCTCGACCGGCAAGCCAGTCGTCCCGTCGTAGAGGGTTTCCGATTTGATTTCTTCGGCTCCTTCTGGGTCGGCGATCACCTTGGTCTGCTTGCGCAGGGTCCAGTCGTAGGCGTAGCGGGTCGAGCGTTTGTCGACCACGGTGCCATTGGAGAGGAGCGCGCCGGTGGTTTCGCTCGTCGGAACATGTGGCTTCGTTTCACCCGGAGACGGGGTGGTCGTCCCGTTTACGTATTTGAAATCAGCGTCGTATAGAACAGAGCGACGTAGTCGCGCCTGGGTGGTCGTGCCCGACTCGAGTCGCACCTGGTGCATCGGCCCGATTTCTTCCTGAAGCTCGGTTCCGTCTTTGGAATACCGGAACTGCGTGTCGAGCTCCCGCGATTTGTCTTCCCTAGCTTTCGTAGTTCCCTGCGCCATCGCGCGGAGGCGGTTCTGAGCGCTCAGTTCGCGGACGACGTTTCCGAAGCGATCGGTCTCGGTCGTCGTGATCGAGGGCGCCGAGGTACCAGCCCCTGAAGGAGTAGCCACGTTCACGAGCTGGCCTTCGGCGTCCATGTAGTAGACGGACGCCCTGGCGTAGCTCGAGGGCGGGCTTGCCGGCACTTCGTCGGGCGGGAAGATCGCCGTCGCATCGGTCGGCAGGTCAGCCTGGCCCCATTCGGCGACCGCCGCCCCGCTCATGCCGTAAGGGGCGCCCGAGCCAGAGACCGGGACTTCGTAGGCGATCGTGGTCTGCGCGATTGGTTTGCTTTCGACCAGGGTGGCGCGGCTGACCGACTTGAGCCGGCCGACGGCGGTGCCTCCGGGAAGAGTGCCGTAGGCCATCGTCCAAGGTTCCTGCCCGGGCGGGGTCAGGGTCGCGATCTGGCCGGTGGCGTTGTAGGTGTAGGTCTCTTTGAGGCTCGGTGAGATCCGCGGGTCCCAGGCGGCCGCGAGTCGGCCTTCGGCGTCATAGCTGTACTGCGCCACATCCCATTGGCCTTCGCCAGGGCCGTAGTAGGTGATCGAGAGCAGTCGCGTCGGGGAGCCGCCGGCTCCGCTAACGGTGCCGTAGTTGAAGGCAACCACGCGACACCCGTCCACGGTCGAGGAGCCTTCATCGGGGCAGGAGATGTTCGGTGCCGCTGGCGCGATGATCTTCTGCAAACGCCGGTTGGATCCGACCAGCTGATAGATCATCCGGGACTTGTTGCCGGGGCCGCCCGTCATCGCGACCGAGATCGGCAGGTATTCGTTGCCCGCGCCGCCGTTGGAGAAGACGGTCTTGTTGCCTTCGGGGTCGGTGAACTCGAGGTTGCCCGTCGAGGGGTTGCGGTAGAGGACGTAGCCGCTCATTTCATCGGGCGTGATGAATTTGCCGCCTTCTTCTTCGAAAGAGAGCACGCCCCCTTCGGAATGGTTGAGCTCGGCCCACTTGAAGGTGACCGATCCTTGTTCTTCGACTTCGGTTTCTTCCTTCAGCACCAGCTTGCTCCAAGACGAGCCTCCGGCTACTTCGACCGGCGAGGCTGGTTTCCAGCCCGGGCCGAGGACGCCGTTCGGTTCCGCGCCGGCATCGCGCGAGCTGAACGAGCGCGAGAATTCCAGCGACGAGTTAAAGGCCGCGATCGAGAGGTCGGTGCGAGAGATGGTGAAGTTGCCGGTCATCAGGTCGACCGAACCTGGGCCAACCCCGGTGGCCGCGTCTTTGGGGCCGCCGAAGAACCGGTTGATTTCGGTGGACACCGCCTTGGTGTAGCCGCCGGCCCCGGGATCGCCCGAGAGGACGGCTCGGATGTCGATCTTCTTTCCGACATAGGTTTCGGCGGCGGCCGTCGCATCCCAGTAGAGCGGCCTGCTTGCCCGGTCTTCGAGTTTGGGCACCGAGTAGGGCCAAGTGACGGGCTGGTTGTTCTGGTCGATCACCTGGGAGGCGGGGATGTCGGTCCAGCCTTTGTCGGTCCTGTACTGGAAGGTCACCCCCGTCACCCCAGGGTGTTCCCAGGCCGAAGTCAGAAGGAAGCGCTTGGCGGTCTTCGTGCCGTCGCTGGGAGCAGTCATCTTGCTGTCGCTGGAAGCCGGCTCAATGTAGGTGACCGTCAGTTTCGGCTTGTTCGCTTCGCTACTGCCCTGCCACTGAACCCGCCGTTCGATGCAGCAGACCCGCGGCGACTCTTCGGCGAGTTTCAGCAGGACCCCGTTGTTCGGAACGGCCCCGTCTTTCCAGCGGTTAACGAGATAGGTGAGATCGGGGCTGGAGAATTCCCACCAGCCTGCGGCGCTACCTCGCTGCGCCGTCGTGACGCTGGTCGGTTGCGGGAGGTATTTGCCGTAGTCGCCACCTTGAGTCGCCCATTCCTTCGAGGAGATCTGGTGATGATCAGAGCCCCACCATCTCCAAGTCACCCCAGCTTCCCAGCTGCGGTTAACGTCAAAGAGATCGACCTGGGAGACGTTTTTGGCTTCCGTGGCCGCGTAGAGCCCCACCGTGGCCGAGGTGACGGCGGCCGAGGCTGGGAGCGAGCTCAGGTCGAAGCGCACCAGCGTCCGGGCGAGGAGATCCGTGCCGCTGGACTGGTAGTTGGCCTTGACGTTCCTGTAGTTCTGGAGAGGGCTACAGAATGAGGTGTTCGTGCCGTCGTTCGTGATCACGCAATCAAGAGTTCCCGAGTCGAGTTTCAGCGTCGGGTCGATGGTCACAGGCCAACTGCGGTCCTCCGCAGGGAGCCATTTGGGATCGGCTTCGACGGCGAGCTTCCAAACGCCTTCACCGTCTTCAAGGCTGTAGTTGACGCCGCCCGGGGGGGCCAGCACTCCGGCGGCGTCGTGCATCACCGGAGCCGGCACTTCAGCGACAAGATGGCGCTCCTCCGTCATGAAGCCGATCGAGCCGTCTTCCGCGAGGGCCGGTGTGACTCCTTGCGATGCGTCGAGCTCGTAGTGGAATGCCGAAGGCGCTGAGGGGCCCGCGAGCACGATGTTCTCCTTCAGCCCGTCCGCGAGGCCCGAGTACTGGATCTCGGCGGCACCGCCGGCGGCTTCATAGCTCACGACACCCTGGTCCACCTCGCCCGGCTGTACCCCAATTTCGATCGGCATCTGTGAGACCCATTGGTCGTCCATCGAGATTTTCGCGGGCGCCTCATTCAGGTCTTCGGGAAGGCGGACGTTGAAGTCGTTGGCCCCGTTAGTCACCGTGCCGTCAGGGGCCTGTTGCAGCTCCTGCTCGATCGGCTGCCAGTCGCCGTCGTCGTCCTTGTAGTTGACGGGGACCTCGAAGAGCTCGGTTTCGAGGGAGCCGTTGCTGAGGAGGAAGGTGGTGGACGTGGCCGTACGGCGGCTCACCATCTCCTTGATCCGCGCGGGGGCTTGAGCTGCTTGAGGGGCTTCGGGTTCGCTGGTCGCCTCCTCACCCCTTGCGGCTGCAACGGCGAGAACGAGCAGTAGGACTGCGGACAACAGGACAACCGCAAGGCGAGTCGATCGAGAGCTTCTGGCTGGCAACGTGTGTCCTCCGGTTCGATTGGTCGTGGACCGGAGCGCCACCGAGCGCGTACCCGAGTCGGCCGGCATCCTGCCCTACCCAGCTGTCCGTTGGAATACCGACTATTCGAACTGGCAAATTCTCTACTGGTTGCAATGGGACGTGCTTACCTTGACACGGTGACTAGCTGGTCGCTGCCAGTTGGCCTGGTGTGACTACACACCCTCTGAGCAGGGGTGGACAGGGGGACCAATCGGCACAGTTTTTTCAGGGAATGGAGGTTTTTGCGGATCGTGCCAGCTAACTTCTCAGGGACATGCGCGGCACTTTGAAATACGCAAGGCTCGAAGAGACCGGCACCGGACTCGCGCCCGATGAAGCTAGTCGCTGTGCGCATTTCGCCTCGACATCAGCCATCGCACTACGACACCGTTCGAAGATCTCCATCCCTTCGAGAAAGCCCTCCTCGTCCAAAATCATGGGCGTCCTCGTTATATGGAAGTGTTGATCTGATCCAACGATTCCAGCTCGATGAGAATCTTTGAAGTCACCGACGATCTGCTGCATGAATTCGCAGACGAGGTCATCGGCGATGAGCGGGTCGAGCTCCTCCCACTCGTCCCCATTGATCAGGTGTCGCTCGGTGGCGCGGTAGAAATGCTCTACAACCCCACGCACGGGCCGCTCTTCGACTAACTCTGCGCAGTCAAGCTTCTCCAGCTGGCGAACGTGATAGCTGACCTCCTTGACGTCTGCGTTCAGGAGGCGAGCAAGCTGGGCTGGACTCAGGACGCCGCGCTCGACCAAAAGACGGAGCACGCGAGCGCGCAGCGGGTGTTCCATTGCCTTCAGTCGGCTTTTCTTGTCCCTCTTGCGGCCTCGACCGACCTTTTCCGCCTGCACCGACATTGACGCCCCCTCACTGGCAATAGGTTTACTGAGCGGTCGAGTTTAGCCACACGGGCCACAAAAATTTTACGAACCTGCGCGTTCTTTGTGGAGCGCTCTCCACCAATGGAATGCGCTCTAGTAAATCTCCTCCTTTGGGAAGGAGGTGAAGCTATGCACGTCGTAGCCGCTGAGCAGCGCCTGGCCCCGATCCAGCAAATCGGCAAGGGCGCCTAGAGCAGGAAAGGGAACGGGCGGCCGGCCTCCAGGTCATCGTGAGGCCGGCCCCGTCCCCTCCGATCCTCGGAGCGGTCTTGAGAAGTGGATTTCAGTCCACCGGTGGACTATTGACAGCTAAACCTCGGCTCCGGAACTCTGCTCCATCACTTGAGTCAAACCTAAACCTGGAGATGACAGAGTCTGAGATGGGAAGACCGGAAGAAGTTGACCCAAACCTAATACACGCCCTGAAACACCCATTGCGGGTAAAAATGCTTCGGGTTCTAAGTGAGCAAACGGCGAGCCCGAAGATGATGTCTGAGATGTTCCGCAAGCCGTTAGGGACTGTTTCCTATCACGCCGATGTAATGCTCCAGTATGAATGCATTGAAGAGGTCAGACGGGAGCCGCGAGGTGGAGCGGAGGAGCACTTCTACCGAGTCAAACCGAGGGCTTCTCTTGGGGCGCGCAGCTGGCAGCATGTCCCAGCCGCGCTCAAGGATGACTTTGTCTCCATGTCTCTCGAGTCGTTTAGATCTCGTGTCATCCAGGCTCTCAGTAACGGCGCCTTCGAGGACGGCAGGGACTCAACCTTTTCATGGCAGCCCATCATGGTTGATGAGCCGGGATGGAAGGAGATTCAGGAAATCCGGGAGGAGGTCGAAGCGCGGTTTCAGTCGGTCGCTGATCGAAGTAGACGCCGGCTCGGACCGCATGATGGGATTCCACTCATAGTGGGGATAGCGGCAGTCAAAACCGGAGACAGGTGAAGCTCGGTGTCGCATATCGAAATCAGCCCCGAACACCGAGACATCCTCTATCTCTCGATCACGGCTCGCTTAACTGGCGTTAACGACATCTACGTTGAATTCGAGAGAGGTAACTTTGAAGCCGCCCAGCGACTCAGCGGGGAATTTTCCGACGATCTCCGGGTGCTGCATGACGACCTCGGGTGGGGCGAGACGCCCTTGGAGAGCATTCAGCTCACCGCCCCGCACGATGTCTGGGAGCGAACGCTGGCCCGCATTCAGAAAAGAGCGGCCGAGCGGCACGAAGAGCGCACCTTAGAACTGGGCGAGGAGCGCCAACGCATCCAGGCAATCGAAGACACCTGCGCAACCCTAGCTGAGAGGCTGTCCGGGTCTGAATGAGCTTGGGCGCCGACCGGCCCTGGTTCGACGGCGATAGGTTCGAGGGCATCACCGAGGGAGACGCAACGCGAGCAGCCTACGACGGCTTTGCCCCCGTCTACGACGAGTTCACGTCGGGGAACAACTACGAGATGTGGCTGGGTGAGGTCCTACTGCCGAAGCTCGGCAAGCACGGGCTGCGGACGGGCAGGGCGCTTGACATAGGCTGCGGCACCGGGCGAGCCTTCGATCCGCTGCTGGATCGGGGCTGGACGGTGGTGGGATGCGACACGTCGGAAGGAATGCTTCGTCAGGCGCGAAGAAAATTTGGGGACCGGGTTGAGCTGATTCATGCTGATGCGCGCGCTCTCGATGTGATCGCGCAGACTGACGACTGTGGTCAAGGCTTCCAGCTGGCTCTTCTCCTCAATGAGGTCGTCAACTACCTGGCCGAAGACGGAGATCTGGAGCGGGTGTTCGGCGGCATCCGTCGACATCTCAGCAACGACGGACTGGTCGTCTTCGACACGAACACCCTCCTCTGGTTCCGAGAGAGCTTTGCTGCCGGCAAGTCCGAGGAGATGAGTGCCAAAGGTTGGGATTGGCACGGGCTGGCTGATGAGGTCGTCGTCGGGGGCTTTTACGAGGCACGCCTCTCGGGGCGAAACGTTGAGCCTCACGTCCATCGTCAGCGGCATTGGACGTTGGAGCAAGTCAACGAGGCTCTCGAGCGGTCCGGGTTTCGTCCTCTCGAAACCCTCGGACAGCGCGAGGAGAACTGGCAGGTCATCCTTGATGCCTCGCTCGATGAAGAGCGCGACAGCAAAGCGATCCATATCGCGAACACCACCTAGTCGGCGCACGTGCCGAGGTCGACAGCTGGGTCAGTTGGGAGGAAACGCGAAGGGAAGGACACCCCCGCGATTCAGCCCTACCTTGACTCTCGCTGACCTCCGTTGACCTCTTGCGCATGGCGCCTCCGAGCGAACCCGAATCCCACGTCCAGCGGATTCTGGCTGCCAGAGCGGTCTCCGGGAGGATGCCCCCTGCGGGACTCGAACCCGCGCCGCGCGGCTTAAAAGGCCGCCGCGCATTGGCTGTACTTGATTGTCAGGAGTGCAAAACCCCGCCTCATGCCATAGCTGATCTCAGAAACGTGAGTCTGGTTCTTTCGGTTCGCGATCTGGCCTAGGTCCCTGGGCCCAGGACGCGGAAGCGATGCTCTTGCCGCTGACGGATCAGCTATCTTTCAGGCTGTGCCGGGAGGACGGCATACCGCGGTTCGCAGACGGGCGAAGAACGAGGGTTCGAATCCCTTCAGCCGCTTCCACCAAAGCCCCGCTTCGGCGGGGCTTTCTTGTGGTCAACGATGAGCTTTGCGACCGCGCCGAGGGTGATCAGGATGCTTGAGAAGAAGGCGCAGATTGCGACGCTCCACCAGATCGGTAGTGGCTCGCTGAACTCGTAGTTGTTTGGATAGCCGAACGGGACGGCGAAGACGATCGGCAGGAGGGCTAGCAGTGCGAATGCCACCTGACCCGTTCCCCAGCCGAGCAGCACCGAGGCGATCGCCCAGAGCACGAGTCCAATCGCGCCCACCCAGGTATTGCCGTCGAACAGGACAACGACCGTGGCTGCGGTGGCCAGATAGATCCCGATGAAGGCCATGCGGATCACGCGGACACACACCCCACCGATGCATTTTGGTTCCGCGGATCCTCGAGAGCCAGGGTTAGCGCCAAAGCTCACGCCGCAGCATCTCGTTGCCGCGTTCGAGCTGGTCGATGGTGGCGTTGGCGACCGATGGGACCCGGGTGGCGCGGTTGATGCGGGCCTGGATCTCGCGGTGGGACTTCCTGGTGCGCTGGGCGACTTTGGCGACCAGGCTCCGGCGCTCGGCGCGCAGGCGCTCCCGGGCCGCGTAGGCCGACTCCCGCTCGGGCTCGGCGGCCTCAGGCGCGACTTCGGCCTTGAGAGCAGTCGCCTGCTTCGGAAGCGGCTTCGGGTCGTCGGTCGGAAAGAGCTGCAGCGCCGTCTCACTCATGATCGCCTCGTCCAGCTCGGCGTCGCCGGAGGCGAGGGCGGCGAAGCCGCCGCCCGGCTCGCCCTGCTCGGGGTCGGCGTCATCTAGCTCTTTCTCCTCCTCGCCGATCGGCGTGAGGTCGAGTGCGTGGCGGCGCTCCATCTCGATCTCGTGGGCGAGCGCCTTCAGCCGCGAGTCGGCCGGCATCAGGAGGTAGCTCATCTGGCGACGCGGCCGCGGGGTGGTCCGGATGAAGCGGCCGACCACCTGGCGAAAGAAGAGCTCGGTCCGGGCGGCCGTCGCGTAGATGCCGACCCGCAGGCGTGGGATGTCGACGCCCTCGGAGACCATTAGGACCGAGACCAGCCAGCTTCGATTGGAGGCGGCGAACTCGGCTATGCGGCGGCTGGCGCCCGGCTCGTCGCTCATCACCAGCTCGGGCGTCTCACCCGCGATCGACCCGAGCCGGGCGGCGATCGCCCGCGCATGATCCTGATCGGAGGCGATGACGAGGCCGCCCGCGTCTGGGTGTCCGTCAGCGCGGACCGCGCTGAGTCGGGCGTCGCCGTCGCGCAGCACCTCCCCCATCCACTCGCCCTCCGGGCTGAGCGCCGTGCGCAGGCGCCGGGCCGACTCCACCGCCGGCAACAGGAGGTCGAAATCGGCGCTGCGCAGCCGGCCGTCGGAGATCCACTCCATCTCGCCGTCGTAAGGCAGGAAGGTAATCGGGCGGCAGACCCGATCGACCAGCGCCTGCGGGTAGCCGTAGACGTAGTCGGCCTGGCTGAAGCCGTCCTCGTCGTAGCTGACCCAAGGGATGGCCGAGTTGTCGGAGCGGAAGGGCGTGCCCGAGAGGAGCAGCCGGAAGCGGCCGCCGTCGAAGGCTCTGCGGGCCTGCAGCCCCCAGGCGGCCTGGTCGCCCATGTGGTGCGGCTCGTCGGCGATCACCAGAGTCGGGCGACGAGCGGCGGCCTGTCGATGCGTCTCCGGTCCCGCCGCGATCGTCTGGTAGGTGACGGCGACGCCGTGGAAGTCACCCGACTCAGGCCCGTCGGAGTTCGGCCGGTTGGGCTCCAGGTCGATGCCGTAGCGGCCCGCGTCGGCGGCCCACTGGCGGCAGATATGGGTGGTCGGGCCGACGACGACGACGCGGGAGACGAAGCCGGCGCTGAGCATCCGATGGGCGATGTGGAGGCCGAAGGTGGTCTTGCCGGCCGCCGGCGTCGCAGAGGCGAGGAAGCTGCTGCCGGTGTGGGCCCGGACCGCCTCCGTGGCCTCCACCTGCCAGGCGCGGAGCGGCCGGGCATCCGGCCAGTCCGGCAGCGATCGGACACGCGCCCCGGAGCCAATCTGGTGCTGAGAGGCGTCGTACAAGGGTCGGCAACAATAGGGCCGCTCGCGGCGGAGGGTGCCTGGGCCGAAAAGCCAGCTTCCAGGGCCAGCTTCTACTCTCTGGATCTGTGATTAATGGAATCCGCCTGCGAGCGGTTCTCATCTTCGTCTTGGCCGCTGGACTGGCGACGGCCGTGGTTGCCGTGGAGGCGGGTGGTCAGCCAGCGCCACAGCCGCGCAGCTCGGTGTCGGTGATCAACACGAAGACCAACCGTCTGATCGGCGGGGCGATCAAGGTCGGCCCTTACCCCAGTGGAATCGCGCTGACTCCCGATGGCAGTCGCGCCTACGTAGTCAACGCGCGGCCCATCGGCAACGGCAGCGTCGCAGTTATCGACACCAAGAGGAACCGGATCGAAAGGAAAGAGATTGAGATCGGTCCCGATCCCGAAAAGATCGCGATCTCCCCAAACGGCCGCCGAGCCTACGTCGCGAGCTACGGAAACAACACGATTTCGGCGATAGACACCGCCACCAACATGCTCGCGATCAGAGGGATCAAGGTCGGTCGCGGACCTGTCGCGGTCGCCGTTACCCCTGACGGCAACTACGCCTGCGTTGCCAACACCCGCAGCGGCACCCTCTCGGTGATAGATACCGCCACCGATAGGCGAGCCGACAGAGACATAAAGGTCGGCCGCAACCCAGGCGCGGTCGCGATCACCCCCGATGGCCACCGCGCGTACGTTGCGAACCTGCGAGATGACACGGTTTCGGTCGTCGACATCGCAAAACGCGAAGCGGTGAAGACGATCAGGGTGGGGAACACTCCCTCCGCGATCGCGATCAGCCCCGACGGGCGCCGTGCCTATGTCGCCAACGCGCGCAGCGGCACCGCGTCGATGATCAACATCACCACCAACCGGCCGACCCCGACCACGCTCAAAGTCGGGCGCCGACCGACGGCGATCGTGATCAGTCCCGGTGGCGACCGCGCCTACGTGGCCAACCTCGCGGGCACTGTCTCGGTAATCGACACCGTGACCGGGCACCGGATCGGCAACCCGATCGAAGTCGGCCCCTTCCCCCTCGACCTCGCGCTCAGCCCTGACGGCGGCCGTCTCTACGTGGCCAAGAACTGAGAGGCGAGGGACTGCTCAGCCGGCGGAGCGCAGCCGGCCATTCTCGTCGAGCAGGGCGAGAGCAGCGAAGTCGGGCTCGACGACGGTCGAAGAGGTGAGGTACTCGGGGTACATCGGGCGCCTGCCGAGGACCCGACCGATGGGCGCCAGAACGCCGAAGATCACGTTCTGCACCCAGGCGGGCGGGGCTGCGAGCACGAGGACGTCGCGGTAGGCGCCGGCCGTCACCGCGAGCTGCAGCGGACGAGGAAGCCCCCGGCGGTCGGCTTTGCCGCGTCGCGCGGCTCCACATAGAGATGGGCGACGAGAGCGCCCTCGGGGTGGGTCACCGGATCGGTGAGCATGACGACGCGCTCGCCGGTCACCGGGTTCTCCAGGACCTGTCCGTGACGGGAGGCGGCGCTTTCTCTGCCCGCTTTCACGCTGAAAACCTACCGTTGGAATCCACCTCCGGGCTTGGTGGTTGCACCTACCTAATTCTGGGTATAGGGTCTGCGTTCCCACATAACCCATTCCCCGCCGACGCGAGGCGGGAGGAGCTTCAAGCGAGTTCGCACCGGCGCCGCTGATTCCCTGGCAGCGGCTGCCCTACCGCTCCCCCAGCCTCGCGTCGGTCTTTGGTGTTAGTCGCGTAGCTCTGAGATCAGGTCGTCGAGGTCGAGCGGGCGGGTTCCCATTTCGACCCCGATTCCATCTGGCGCCATCGGCCACTGCTCTTTCGGCCGGTCCCAGTAGAGCTCGACGCCGTTGCTGTCGGGGTCGGCGAGGTAGAGCGCCTCGCTGACACCGTGGTCGGAGGCGCCTTCGAGCGGCCAGCGGGCCTCGCTGAGCCGGCGCAGGGCGTCGGCGAGGGCGCGGCGGCTCGGATAGCGGATAGCAGTGTGGAAGAGGCCCGTGGTGCCGGGCGGGGGCGGCGAGCCGCCTTTCGAGTGCCAGGAGTTGAGGCCGATGTGGTGGTGGTAGCCGCCGGCCGAGATGAAGGCCGCGTCGGCCCCCCACCGCTGCATCAGCTCGAAGCCGAGGATGCCGCAGTAGAACTCGAGGGCGCGGTCGACGTCGGCGACCTTGAGGTGGACGTGGCCGATGTCGACGCCGGGATCGATCGGCTCCGTCATCGCTCGCCATCCAGGGCTTCGTTGACGAGGCGATCGGCGTCGGCGTTCTCGGCCCGGCGCACGTGGCGGATCGACCAGGAGTCGAAGCCGCGCAGCGCCCGCTTCACCTCTTCGTGCAGTTCCTTCATGCCGGCGTTTTTCACTTTGTAGCGCCCTTCGACCTGCCGCACCACCAGCTCGGAGTCGCCGATCAGCTCGACCTCTGCGGCGGCGCGGCCGGCGGCCAGCTCGATCCCTCGCAGCAGCGCCCGGTACTCGGCGACGTTGTTGGTCGCCTCGCCGATCGTCTCCCCAACTTCCTCCAGGACGCTGCCGTCGCCGTTGCGAAGGACGACGCCGATCGCCGCCGGGCCGGGGTTGCCGCGGGCGCCGCCGTCGACGTTGACGGTGACCCGGCTCATCGGCTCGGCGCCCGTTCGCCGGCCAGGCGCAGCCTGCCGTCCTCGCCAACGAGGGCGTTCCACTGCTTCGCGGCGGCGTCGAGCTGGTCGATCTCCCCGCCCTTGCCGAGCTCGAAGACCGGCCGCAGCTCATCGGCGACGTCTACTCCCCACTGGTACCAGGTGAGCTCCCAGGCGACGGTCACCCGGACCAGGTCGGGGGCGCCGGCTGAGGCGCCGACTGAGGCCTTGGGACGACCGAGCGTGCGGGTTAGCCCGGCGACGGCGCGCCCCGCCTCGCTCGAGCCGAAGCGGGCGACGGCGCGCTCGAACGGCGTCAGGCCGGTCTCGTCGGCGATCGCCGGCGCCGGCGCCGGCCGGGGACGGGCGGGCGTGGGGCGCGGGCGCCACAGCCTCCGCAGGCGGCGCCTCCCCTCGTGCTCCTGGCGGCGCTCGACCTCGGGCTCAGCCGCCGGGCGCCAACCGAGGCGCCCGGCCCGGGCGACGCAGAGCTCGCAGACCGGCCGCTCCTCCCCGCCCTCGGCGAACTCGTGCACACGCTCGCCGGCGAGGATCGTCCTGCCGCAGACTGCGCAGGCCGCCTCCATCACCCTTGTTGGAGGTGTGATTTGAGCCGCATCACTGCCTTCGTGTGCAGCTGCGAGACGCGGGACTCGGTGACGCCGAGGACCTCGCCGATCTCGCGCAGGGTGAGGTTCTCGTAGTAGTAGAGGGCGACGACGAGCTGCTCGCGCTCGGGCAGCGAGCCGATCGCCTCGGTCAGCCGATCCTTGACCTCGTTGGAGGCGAGCGCCTCCTGCGGGTCGGCGGCGCCTTCGTCGGCGATCGTGTCGAGCAGGGAGACCTGGTCGCCGGAGGAATCGGAGACGGTCCAGAGCTCATCCAGCGCGTAGACCGAGGAGTTGGCGATCTCCAGCAGCGCTTCCTGCAGTTCGCCTTCGGTCATGTTCAGCTTCGAGGCAAGCTCGGCCTCGCTCGGGGCCCGCTGCAGCTCGTGCTCGAGCTTCGCCTGAGCGGCTTCGATCTCGCGGGCGCGGGAGCGGACAGAGCGCGGCACCCAGTCGAGCGAGCGCAGTTCGTCGATGATCGCGCCGCGGATCCGCGTCATCGCAAAGGTCTCGAACTTGATCCCGCGCTCGGGCTCAAACCGCTCGATCGCCCCGATCAGGCCGACGAGGCCGTAGGAGATCAGGTCGGCGTCTTCGACGTGCGAGGGCAGCCCGGCGCCGAGCCGGCCGGCGACGAACTTGACCATCGGCGAGTAGGCGACGACGAGGCGCTCGCGGGCGGTGTCGTCGCCCTGGTCCTTGTAGCGCCGCCACAGGTCACGGAGCTCAACCTCTTTCACGCCCGTTTCCATCACGTGATCCTACGTTCGATAGCGGGGGTTTGTCTCATGCGCGGGGGTGGCTTGCAGCGTAGGTGTCACGCAACCGAGCCGCGTCGACCCGGGTGTAAACCTGGGTGGTGGAGATCGACGCGTGACCCAGTAGCTCCTGAATCGTACGCAGGTCCGCGCCCCCCTCGAGCAAATGAGTTGCGAAGGAATGCCTGAGTGCGTGCGGGGAGACGCCGGCGGCGAGGGCGGCCTCGCGCGTCCAGAGGCCGAGGCGGCGGGTGACGTCGGAGTTCGAGAGGCGGCGGCCGCTCTTGGAGAGGAAGAGGGCCGGCTCACGCGGATCCGCGAGAAGGGCGCGTCTGCCTTTCTCCAGATAGCGCCGCAGCGCCCTCTGCGCCGGCTCCCCGACCGGCAGCAATCGCTCCTTCTGCCCCTTGCCGAGCACGCGCAGCTGCTCGGTCTCGAAATCCAGCGCGCCCTCGTCGAGGTTGACGATCTCCTCGCAGCGCAGGCCGCAGGAGTAGGCGAGCTCCAGCATCGCCCGGTCCCGCAGCTCGAGCGGGGTTCGGGCTGGAATCCGCTCCAGCAGCGACCGCATCTGCTCGGTGGTCAGGACCGTCGGCAGCTTCTCCGAGCGCTTCGGGCTGGAGACGAGCTCCGCGGGGTTGGCGCCGACTTTCTCGATGCGGACGAGGTAGCCGTAGAGGCCGCGGATTGCGGCCAGCTTGCGGGCCACGGTCGCCGGTGCGGCGCCGGCGTTCGAGAGCCCGGCGCCGAAGCGGCGGACATCGCGGTGGCGGACGTCAGCGGGGTCAAGGCCCTGCTCCCCCGCCCACTCGGAAAAACCGCCGAGGTCGACGCCGTAGGCGCGCCGGGTGCGCTCGGCCGATCCCCGGGCGCGGAGATCGCGGTCGTACGCGGCTAGAGCATCCGTCCAGTTCATCGAGGCTTGATTCGCCTCGGATCGGTGTCGTCCTTCGCCCGAGCGCTAACCGATGAAGATCGGGGTGCCTACTTCTACTTCGTCGTAGAGCTCTTCTACGTCGGGAATCGCCATCCGCACGCAGCCGTGGGAGGCGGCGCTGCCGAGCGAATACGTCTCTTCGGTGCCGTGGATGCCCGCGCCTTCGTAGATGCCCATCCAGCGGGCCTTGATCGGGTTCGACGGGCCCGGCGGGATCGTCTGCCCGGCAAGGGAGCCGGCCCAATCAGAGAGCGGCACGTGCCAGACCGGGTTTTCTTCCTTTTCCTGGATCGCGTAGAGGCCTTCCGGCGTTTCCAGCCCTTCCATGCCGACGGCGACGGTGTAGGTCTTGGCCAGCTTCAGGTGCTTCCAGAGACGCAGCGTGAAGGTCGAGCGGTCGAGGGTGAGGTAGGACGGGTACTCGGCCGCGACCTCCTGCTTGGTCACTTCCGGGGCGATCGAGTGGACCTTCGCCTTGATCGTGTGCGGGGCGTTGGCGTTGAGGACAGCCGCCTTCAGGTCCTGCTCGAGGCGGTTGTCGCGCAGCTTCCGCCCCGGTTCGCCGGCGACGACTTCAAGCGAGTCGCCGGACGGTTCGACGTCGGCGTTCTTCGGTTCGCGGTTGACGTCTTCGGCGACCTTGCGGACAAAGCGGTTGACGGCGCGTTCGGAGTACTCGACCGCGGGGGTGATGCTTTCTTCGACCTCGCCGCCGCTGACGTAGCGGACCAGGCGCCCCGGCAGGCCGCCCTCCTGGCTGTCTTCGACCGCCTCTTCAACAGCCGCGTCGAGGTCGGCGCGGATCTTCAGCTGCTCGCCGGAGAGCTCCCAGGTTTCCCCGTCGAAGCCGACCTTGAGCGAGTGCTTCAGCGGCGCCACCAGCTTGCGGTGGACTTTCGCCGCCGCTTCCTCTTCATTGAGGCCGCCGACGTCGACGCCGCCGATCGTCACTCCCTCGGCGATCTCGTCCTTTTGCGAGCTGTCGTAGGCGTAGGCACCGCCGACGATGAGAACCAGCGCCAGCACGGCGATCAGCGCCGCTATAGAAGTCTTCGTTCCCATCTGAACTGGAGTAACCCTCAGTACGTCGTTTTGCCGGTTTCCGAAAGTCTAAGCAGTGGCCTGTTTCGGCCTGCCCGGTCCTCTTCCCTGCAATTTCGCATGTGCCTCGGTCTTATCGGCAGCGGCGACGGATATCTTTCGCTGCGGTGCGAACCAAGGACGAAGTCCGCGAGGAGGTCTGGAAGGCGATGGAACGCGAGGGCGTTTCGCGCTTTCCCGGTGCCGAGGGCCGGATCCCGAACTTCGCCGGGGCCAAATTGGCGGCCGAGAAGCTCGCCGGGCACCGGCTCTGGAAGCGGGCCCGGGTGATCAAGGCCAACCCCGACTCGCCCCAGACCCACGCGCGGCGGATCGCGCTGGAAGAGGGCAAGACGATGATCATGGCGGTGCCGCGGCTGCGCGACCCCCACCCCTTCCGCGTGCTCGAGCCGAAAAGCCTCTCGAAAGCGGCGATGAAGGAGGCGGCGACGATCAAGGGGGCGCTCAAGCACGGCCGCGTCGTCGCCCTCGACGACCTGCCGGAGATCGACTTCGTCCTCAGCGGCTCTGTCGCGGTCAACCTCAGCGGCGCCCGGATCGGCAAAGGCGGCGGCTACCACGACCTCGAGTACGGGATCCTCACCGACGCCGGCAAGATCGACACCCACACCACGGTCGCGACCACCGTCCACCCGATCCAGATCCTGCGCCAGCACCTGATGGTCACCGACCACGACCTGCCCTGCGACCTGATCGCGACGCCGCGCGCCGTGATCGAGATCGACCGCCAGCACGACCGCCCCCGCGGCATCCTCTGGGACCACCTGCAGCCGCCGCAGATCCGCGAGATCCCGGTTCTGGAAAGAATGGGCTATGCCTGAGCCCGAGCGCCAGCCGCTGCCCGCCTTCCCCGGCAGCGACTACGGCAACTCCGACCCGACGCCCGAGTGGATGCAGATCGACTGGCGCCAGCACCTGCACCAGGTCGACCTGCCGGGGGCCGACGGCGTCAACTACGTCGACATCGGCGAGGGCGACCCGATCATCTTCATCCACGGCATCGCCGGCTGCTGGCGCAACTGGCTCGAGAACCTCCCCTTCTTCAGCCGCACCCACCGGGCGATCGCGATCGACCTGCCCGGCTTCGGCGACAGCCCGGTGCCCTCCTGGGAGATCTCGATGGCCAACTACGGCCGCCTCATCCACGATTTCTGCGAGCGGCTGGGGATCGACAACGTCGCGGCGCTGGTCGGCAACTCGATGGGTGGGTTCATCGCAACCGAGGCGGTGATCGAGGAGCCGGAGCGATTCGACCGCCTCGTACTGATCTCCGCCGCCGGGATCAGCTTCGCCGAGTGGCAGGGCCGGGCCTTCGACGCCGCGGCGCGCATCGTCAGGGCAGCGACCCCCTTCCTCAGCGGCGACCGGCGCGTCTACTGGACGACGCCGCGCGGCCGCAAGATCGCCTTCGGCCGGCTCTTCCGCAACCCCAACAAGCTGCGGCCGGAGCTGCTCGCCGAGCAGGTGCGGCCGGGGCTGCAGGCGCCCGCCTTCTCGGAGGCGCTGACGAAGATCTGGGGCTACGACACGCGCGAGCGGCTGCCGGAAATCGAAATCCCGACGATGGTGGTCTGGGGATTGAACGACCAGATCGTCCCAGTTGAGGGGGCGCTCGGCTACCACCGCCTGATCCCGGAATCCCGCCTCGAGCTCTTCGAGCGCACCGGCCACCTGCCGATGCTGGAGCGTCCGCAGCGCTTCAACCCACTGCTCGAACAGTTCATCGAGTCCGCGAAGCCGCTGCGGGCGGCAGCGGACACCGCAATCGGCTAGCCGGTGACGGCGCCCTTCGCGGCAGAGGAGACGGTCGCCGCGTACTTCGCCATCACGCCGTGGCCGAAAGGCGAGGGCGGCGACTTGTAGTCGGCGATGCGCTTCGCGATCTCCTCGTCGGAAAGGTCCACGGAGAGGCTGCGGCTGTCGATGTCGACGGTGATCTCGTCGCCCTCGCGGATCGCCGCGATCGGTCCGCCCTTTGCCGCCTCGGGGGCGACGTGGCCGATCATCAGGCCGCGGGTGGCGCCCGAGAAGCGCCCGTCGGTGACCATCGCCACCGTCTCCCCCAGGCCCTCGCCGACGATCGCGGCGGTGACCTGGAGCATCTCCCGCATCCCCGGGCCCCCAACCGGGCCCTCGTTGCGGATGACGACGATGTCTCCGGGGTTGATCTGCTGTTCCTTGACGGCGCGGAAGCAGTCCTCTTCGTTCTCGAAGACGCGGGCCGGGCCGGTCTGCTGGCGCCGCTCGGTCCCGGCGACCTTGACCACCGAGCCTTCGGGGGCGAGGTTGCCGCGCAGGATCGCGAGGCCGCCTTCGGGCTTCAGCGGGTTCTCGACGTGGCGGACGACCTCCTGATCGGGGGCCTCGGTCGCGGCGGCAGCTTCCTCGCCGATCGTCTTGCCGGTGACCGTGATCGCCTCGCTGTGGAGGATCCCGGCTTTGGCCAGCCGCTTGAGGATCACCGGCACGCCGCCGGCGGCGTAGAGGTCGGTCGCGACGAACCGCCCGCCCGGCTTGAGGTCGGCGAAGAGCGGCGTCTGGCGGGAGATCCGCTCGAAGTCGTCCATCGTCAGCTGGACGCCGACCTCGTGGGCGAGCGCGATCATGTGGAGGACGGCGTTGGTCGAGCCGCCGGAGGCGCAGACGCAGGCGATCGCGTTCTCGAGCGACTCGCGGGTGATGATCCTGCTCGGCCGCAGGTCCTCGACGAGAACGTTGATCACCAGCTCGCCGATTTTCTCCGCCACGGTCTGCTTGTCGTCGTCTTCGGCGGGCACCATCGCCGAGCCGCCGGCGCTGATCCCGAGCGCCTCGAAGGCGCAGGCCATCGTGTTGGCGGTGAACTGGCCCCCGCAGGCGCCGGCGCCGGGACTGGCGACGCCCTCGAGCTCATGCAGTTCCTCGTCGGACATGTCGCCGGCGTTGTGGGCGCCAATCGCCTCGAAGATGTCGAGGATGGTGACGTCGCGGCCGTGCCAGTGGCCGGGGGCGATCGAGCCGCCGTAGAGCAGCACCGAAGGAACGTCGAGACGGGCCAGCGCCATCGCGCAGCCCGGGATCGTCTTGTCGCAGGCGCAGAGGGCGACGATCGCGTCGAACTGGTAGCCACGGGCCATCAGCTCGATCGAGTCGGCGATCACCTCACGGCTGACCAACGACGCCTTCATCCCCTGGGTCCCCATCGTCACCCCGTCGGATACGGCGACGGTGTTGAACTCCATCGGCGTGCCGCCGGCGGCGCGTACCCCAGCTTTCACGTGCTCGGCCAGCGCCCGCAAGTGGAAGTTGCAGGGCATCGCCTCGGTCCAGGTGTTGGCGATCCCGATCGTCGGCCTGCTCAGCGCGTCGTCGTCGAACCCGATCCCCTTCATATAGGCGCGCGAATGGGCGCGGTCGGGCCCGTCGAAAACGGTCGCCGAGCGTGGGCGGGGCAGCTTGGTTGCGGAGTCGCCGTTAGTGCTCATGGCAGGCAAATCTACTGAGGGCCAGCACGTGGGCGTGCCCCGTTTTGGAGCCTGGGACCGCCAACATGGTCATCGCAGGCCGAGGACGTCGACCGGCCCCGGGCCGCGACCGATCTCCCGCAGTCCCGCACCGACGGCCTCTGATGCGATCACGCGAGCCTTGCGAGCGGCTTCCAGCGGCGTCTCCCCGCGAGCCAGATACGCGGCTAGGGCTGACGAATGGGTGCAGCCTGAGCCGTGCGCCGCCCCATCGGGATGCCGCTCGCCGGGAATCTCCACCACCTGCTCGCCGTCGAAGAAAAGATCGACCAGATTCTCGCTGTGGCCGCCGGTGACGACCACCGCCTTGGGGCCGAGCTCAAGGACACCGCGGGCGAGCTCCTCCTGGCTCGCCTTCTCCCCGGCGCCCGTGAGCACGCGCGCCTCCGGAATGTTCGGCGTCACCACATCGGCCCGCGGCAGCAAGCGCCCGACCAGCGCCTCCCTGGTTTCGTTGTCGAGCAGGATCGCGCCGCTCTCGGCAACCATCACCGGATCGATCACGACGGGTGCTTGCGCGATGTAGACGAGGATGAGGGCAGTGAACACCGACTCGACGATCTCTGCTGAGCCGAGCATCCCAATCTTGATTGCGTCGACTCGGATGTCTTCGCCGACAGTCGCGATTTGATCGAAGACCATTTCCGGCGCGGTTAACTCGATGCCGTCGACCTCGACGGTGTTCTGCGCCGTGATCGCAGTAATCGCCGTCATCCCGTGCACCCCGACGCGCGCAAACGCCTTCAGATCGGCCTGGATTCCGGCTCCTCCGCCGGAATCGGACCCGGCGATCGAGAGGACGGCGGGGACATGTCTAGAGATCATGATCCGCAGCCTAAAGAGAGGTTCGACTGTGACGGCATCAGCGTCCGCGAGTAGGCACCGAGGCTTGAGCAGGTGAGGTACCCGAGCAGCTCCAGGCGCGCCAAAGCCGCGGCCGCTGCGGGGCCGGAGAAGCCGGTGGCGGTTGCGACGGCATCGCAGGTCGATTCGCCTGCCTCGACCGCGCTCAAGACCGCTTGCAGCTCGGGCTCCAGCGGGGTGACTGCGACGGGATTCTCCAGGCGACGGCCCGGGCCGAGCATCGCGTCGAGGACGTCCTGGGCGTTGCGGATGACGTGAGCGCCGCTGGCGAGGAGGGCGTTGGGGCCGGCGGAGGCGCGGGAGGTGACGGGGCCGGGGACGGCGCCGAGGTCGCGGCCGAGGTCGGCAGCCAGGTCCATCGTGATCAGGGAGCCGGAGCGGGTGGCGGCCTCGACGACGACGGTCATCCCGGCGAGGGCCGCCATGATCCGGTTGCGGGCCGGGAAGGTCCACTTCCACGGCGGCGCCCCGGGCGGCAGCTCCGAGAGGACCAGGCCCGATTCGGAGATCTGCCGCCAGAGCGCGCGGTGGCTGGCCGGGTAGGCGATGTCCGGGCCGCAGCCGAGGATGGCGATCGTGCGGCCGCCGTCGAGGGCGCCGCGGTGGGCGCAGCCGTCGATCCCGAAGGCCATCCCGCTGACGACCACCAGCCCCGCCTGGGCCAGCTCCCGCCCAAGCTCGCGGGAGATCTCGCGCCCGTAGGAGGTGGCACGGCGAGCGCCGACGATCGTCACCGCGCCGTGCGGCTCCAGCCCATCGAGCAGGGCAGGGTCGCCACGGCCGATCAGCGCCCAGGGCGCGTCATCGGCGTCCCTCAGCCCTTCCGGGTAGAGCTGGCCATGGCGGCAGCAGGCCCAGCACTCGGCGAGCAGCAGCTCTTCGTTCAGCCGCGCCTCGCTCAGCGCCTCGACCCGGCTGAGAAGCTGCCCGGCGACCTTCGGCGCCGCCACCTCGACCAGGTCCTCGTTCGAGAGCCGCAGCAGTTCGGGCGAGCGGGAACCGACCTCGCCGGTCGCGATCCGCTCAACGTATGGCCCCAGCGCGGCCAGCAGCCACGAGCGCCGCAGGCACTCCGGGCATGCACGCAACTCAACCATGGTCCCTCCTCCGCATCTGCAGGGCTTGCGCCATCTGCTCTTCGCCGATCTCGCTCGCGCCCGCCAGGTCCGTGAGCGTCTGCGCCAGCCTCAAGGCGCGGTCGTGCGCCCGGCCGCTGAGGCGCTGGCGCGCGTAGAGGTCCGCCAGGAGCGAGGCAGCTCCGTCGCTCAACGGGCAGGCCCTCGCCTCCGCCGGCGTCATCTCAGCGTTGCAGCGGCCGGATCCGAGCCGGTGCTCCTGACGCTCGCGGGCAGCGCAGACCCGCTCCCTCACCGCAGCGGACGACTCGCCCGGGGCACCGCCGATCTCTGCGGCGCTCGGCTGCCGCACCGCGGCGAGGACGTCGATCCGGTCGGCGAGCGCTCCGCTCAACTTCCCCTGGTAGCGCTGCACCTCATAGGGCGTGCAGGTGCAATCGGGGTCCGCTTCTCCCCGGCCGCAGGGACAGGGGTTGGCCGCTGCCACCAGCATGAAGCGACAGGGAAGGCTGCGCTGGCCGCCGACCCGCGCGATCGACACCTCGCCGCTCTCCAGCGGCGCCCGCAGCGCCTCCAGCGCGTCGCGCCTGAACTCGCAGAGCTCATCGAGGAAGAGGCAGCCGCGATGGGCGAGGGTTGCCTCGCCGGCCCTGATCGGCTGCCCGCCTCCGACCAGGCCGGCGGCGCTGATCGTGTGGTGGGGCGCTCGAAAAGGGCGCCCTTCCGGCAAGCCCTGGCCGAGACGGCCGCAGGCGCTGGCGATCCGCGCCACCTCGAGCGCCTCCGCCGACGCCAGCGGCGGCAGGATCGAAGGCAGCCGGCTCGCGGCGAGCGACTTCCCAGCGCCGGGCGGCCCGACCATCAGCAAGCTGTGCCCGCCTGCCGCCGCGACCTCGAGCGCGTGACGCAGGTGGGGCTGGCCACGCAGGTCGGCGAGGTCCGGAGCGCCCGGGGAGACAGCCGGCAGCAATGGCAGCGGCTCCGGTCGCGGCGGGCTCCAATTGCCGGCGGCAAGTCTCAGCAGTTGGCCCAGCGCCTCCACCGGCACCACCTCGATCCCCTCGGCCAGGGCCGCCTCGCCACCGTTCTCCGCTGGCAGGACGATCGCCTCCGCCCCACCCTCCCGCGCCTCCTCGGCCATCGCGAGGGCGCCGTGAATCGGCCTCGTCGAGCCATCGAGGGCGAGCTCCCCGGCCAGCGCCACCTTCGCCAGGCCCTCCCACTCCAGCTGCTCGGAGGCGCTGAGCAGCGCCGCCGCGATCGCCAGGTCCATTCCCGGCCCAGCCTTGCGCAGGCTCGCCGGCGCGAGGTTGACGACGATCCGCCGCAGCGGGAACTCGAAGCCGCAGTTGACGAGCGCCGCCCGCACCCGCTCCCGCGCCTCGCGGACGGCGGCGTCGGGCAGGCCGACGATCGTGAAGTTCGGCAGCCCCCGGTGGACGTCGACCTCGACCCGCACAGGGCGGGCGGAGATGCCGTCGAGGGTGAAGGTGCGGGCGGTCGCGAGCACGAAGGGCACGCTAGGCGGCGTCGATTGACGCGTTGCGCGCACAAAGAAGAAATTCAGAACCGGGTGGGGGGCGAACTTGTGACTTCCGGTTCCTTAGGCCTTCATGACTCAAGCCCGCCGCCGCACCGGCCAGATCGCCGAGGACCTCGTCGCCGCCAATCTCGCCGCCGAGAACTGGGAGATCGTCGAGCGCAACGCCCGCACCCGCTACGGCGAGCTGGACATCGTGGCCCGCGATGGCAATGTCCTCGTCTTCATCGAGGTCAAGGGCGCCCGAGTCGACACCAGCTACGGCCCCGAGCGGCCGATCTGCTCGATCGACTTCCGCAAGCAACGCAAGGTCCGCCGCCTCGCCGCCGCCTGGATCTCAGAACGCCGCGAGCAGCCGCGCTACGCCGACATCCGCTGCGACGCCGTCGGCGTCACCCTCGACCGCGACGGGCGGGCACTGGACATCGAGCACGTCAAGGGCGCCTTCTAGCCGAGCTCCAGCTGGGAGTAGGCGACCGACTGGAACGAGCGCCGATGCAGTGGTGAGATGCCGATTTCCTCGATCGCCTGCCGGTGCTCGGGGGTCGAGTAGCCGACGTGTTCCTCGAAGCCCCATCCCGGATGGCGGGGGGCGACGTCGCGCATGTAGCGGTCGCGGGTGACCTTGGCGATGACGGAGGCGGCGGCGATCGCGGCGCTCGTCGCATCGCCCTTGACAACTCGCCGGTGCGGGACGGGGCAGGCGTTGAGGCGGAAGCCATCGACGAGACAGGTCGCCTCCTCTCCCGGCCCCAGCCGCTCTAGCGCCTGCGAGAGCGCTTCGATGTTGGTCACGTGGAGGCCGCGACGGTCGATCCCCGGTGCGCTGCGGATGACGACGCTGACCCGCTCCGCCGCCCGCAGCACGCAGGGGAACATCTCCAACCGCCGCTCCTCGGTCATCTGCTTGGAGTCGTGGAGGCCGCTGAGCGCCCGGCGGTCGGCGTGCGAGAGCGTCTCGTAGTCGAAAAGGACCGCAGCGGCGACGAGCGGCCCGGCCAGGCATCCCCGTCCGGCCTCGTCGGCGCCGGCGACGAAACGGCTCTGCAGCCCGCGATCGAAGGCGAATAGGCGCCGGCTGCGGGCGAGCCGCCGGCGGTGGGTCCTGCCGGGCTTCGGCTTAGAGCCCGCCGATTCGGTTCGGGGGCCAGTAGGTGGCAAAGGCCTCACCGATGATCCATTCTCGGGGGACGGGTCCCCAGAAGCGGCTGTCGTCGCTTGCCCCACGGTTGTCGCCCATCATGAAGTAATGGTCGGGCGGGATCGTGATCTCTTTCGGCAAATTGCAGGCGGGAGCGCTGCCGCAGGGGTTGATGAAGGGCTCGTCTTTCGCCTCGACCCCGTTGACCACCGGGTGGCCGTTCTTGACCGAGAGCGTGTCGCCGGGGCCGGCGACGATCCGCTTGATGAAGTTCTGGTCGGAGCGATCCGGAGTCGGTTCGGGGCAGGGCTTGCCGTTTTCCGGGATGCCACCAGGGACCCCGCACTGGGCGCCGTCGTCGGCGCCGGCCGGCGGGTGGAAGACGACGACGTCGCCGATCTCGGGGTCTTGGAAGTGGTAGAGGAAGCGGTTGACGAGGACCCGCTGGCCGACGTCGAGGGTCGGCTCCATCGATTCGGAGGGGATCTGGTACGGCTTCACGATCCAGGCCTGGATCGCCAGCGCCAGCCCCAGGGCAAGCGCAACGATGACGACCAACTCGAGGAGCCCGCCGCCTTTGGATTCCGGCTTCGGGATCAGGCGTTTCAGGCTGCCGAGTCCTCGTCGGAGTCGCCGTCGCCCGACGGCTCCTCGTCCTCGGCATCCTCGGGCGCTGCAGTGTCCTCGGTCTCCCCCGCCTCGGACGCGTCAGCGTCCGTCTCCGCCACAGTCTCGGTCTCGGCTTTCGCCTCCGGCTCCGCGGGAGCCTCCTCGGCCTCTGCGGCCGGCGCCTCCTCAGTCTCCTCTGCAGCCGGCGCCTCCTCGGTCTGCTCAGCAGGCGCCTCCTCGGTCTCGACCGGGACGACCTCCTCCTGGCTGACGCCCTCCGCGTCGGTTGCGGTGGACTCGCCGTCGGCCGCGCCAGCGACAGAGACGACGTCGTCGTCGATCCCCCAGCGCCGCTCGGCGACGCGCGCGGCCTTGCCGATGCGACCGCGCAGGTAGTAGAGCTTCGCCCGTCGCACCGCACCGCGCGCCGCAACCTCGAGTTTCTCGATCTTCGGCGAGTGCAGCGGGAACGTCCGCTCGACGCCGACGCCGAAGGACTGCTTGCGCACGGTGAAGGTCTCTCGCACTCCCGAGCCCTGGCGACGGAGGACGACGCCCTCGAAGACCTGGGTCCGTTTGCGGTTGCCCTCGATCACCTGGAAATGGACGCGGACACGATCGCCAGGGGCGAAGTTGGGCAGCCCTTGCCGAAGCTGGGCGCGCTCGATGCTGTCGATTACGGAGCTCATGTGATGTGTCGCTTAAGAGGTGTTGCTGAGGAATTGCTGCGAGAAAAAACCGCCGGACCCAGGTGCGGGAACCGCGCGGTCGCGGAATGGTAGCTACTCCGCGTCTTTTTCGAACTGCTCGCCGCGAAGCCTGCTCTGCTCCAGTCGCCACTGCCGCACCTTCTCGTGGTCGCCGGAGAGCAGGATCTCGGGGACCTCCCAGCCGCGGTAGCTGGGCGGGCGGGTGAAGTGCGGGTACTCGGGCATGCCCTCGAGCGCGTGGCTGAAGGACTCCTCGACCGCCGAGTCCTCGTGGCCGAGGGCGCCCGGCAGCTTGCGCATGAGGACGTCGGCGACGACCATCGCCGGCAGCTCGCCGCCGGCGAGGACGTAGCGGCCGATCGAGATCTCGCCGTCGGCGAGGTGCTGGTGGACGCGGTCGTCGAAGCCCTCGTAGCGGCCGCAGAGCAGGGCGACGTGGGGCTCGGCGACCAGCTCGTCGGCGATCGGGTCGTCGAGCAGCGGCCCGGTCGGCGAGAGCAGGAGGATCTTCGGCCGCGGCCCTTCGCCGTAGGCGGCCTGTAGGGCCGCGTCGACGACGTCCACCCGCAGCACCATCCCGGCGCCGCCGCCGTAGGGGGAATCGTCGACCTGCCCCGCCGTCAGCGGGGTCGAGTCGCGGTAGTTGAAGAGGCGGAACTCGTTGCCTTCGCGGAGCGCGTTCTGGACCGAGCGCTGGGTCTGAAACCAGTCGAACGCCTCGGGGAAGAGGGTGAAGACGTCGAGTCTCAATCGAGGATGTCGACGATGACCCGGCGGTCGATCCGCACCGCGGCCGCCTTGGCGATCGTCCGGATCGCGTTCGCGATCCTGCCGCCTTTGCCGATCACCCTGCCGAGGTCACCCTCGGCGACGCTGATCTCGTAGACGAGGTCGCCGTCCTCTTCGAGCTCCTCGACCACGACCGCCTCCGGGTCCTCGACGAGGGCCTTGACGAGAAACTCGAGGAGCTCCGTCATCGGCGCTAGCTGCCGGTGGCTTTGATGCCCTTGGTCCGCAGCAGGGTGGCCACCGTCTCCGACGGCTGGGCCCCGTGCTCGAGCCAGTGGCGCGCGCGCTCCTCGTCGATGTTGATCGTCGAGGGCTCGGTCTGCGGGTTGTACTGGCCGATCGTCTCGATCGTGCGCCCATCACGCGGCGAGCGTTTGTCGGCGACGACGATGCGCCAGATCGGGTTCTTCTTGGAACCCACGCGTCTAAGTCTGATTCGGACTGCCATAGGGTCGAGCAGATTAGCGTCTACGCGCCCTTGGGCGCGGCGCGCGCTGGTTTCCGCCCGCCAGCTGGGACATCTGCTGCGGCGTCGGCATCCGCCCGTTGGCCATCGATTTCATCAGCACCCGCATCTGGTCGAACTGCTTGACCAGGTTGTTGACGTTCTGCACTTTGGTGCCGGAGCCGTTGGCGATCCGTTTGCGCCGGGAGCCGTTGATCATCCCCGGGTTGCGCCGCTCCTGGGGCGTCATCGAGAGGATGATCGCCTCGACGCGGTCGAGCTCCTTCTCGTCGACGTCGGCGTTCTTCAGCTGCTTCATCGCCCCCATGCCGGGGAGCATGCCGATGATCCCGCTCAGCGGCCCCATTTTGCGGACCTGCTTCATCTGCGTGAGCATGTCGTCCAGCGTGAACTGGTCCTTCCGCATCTTCTCCTGAAGCTCTTCGGCTTCCTTCTCGTCGACCTGCTGCTCGGCTTTCTCGATCAGGCTGAGGACGTCGCCCATGCCGAGGATCCGCTGCGCCATGCGGTCGGGGTGGAACTTGTCGAAGTCCTCGATCTTCTCCCCGGTCGAGGCGAAGAGGATCGGCTTGCCGGTCACGGCTTTGACCGAGAGCGCGGCACCGCCGCGGGCGTCGCCGTCGAGCTTGGTCATGACGACGCCGTCGAACTCGGCGACCTCGGCGAAGGATTCGGCGACCCCGACCGCGTCCTGGCCGGTCATCGCGTCGACGACGAGGAGGACGTCGTGCGGGCGCGTCTGCTTGCGGATCTTCGCCAGCTCGGCCATCAGGTCCTGGTCGATGTGGAGGCGGCCGGCGGTGTCGATGATGAGGACGTCGCGACGCTCGGACTGGGCCTCGGCGAGGGCCCAGGAGGCGATCTCGACCGGGTCGGCGTCGGTGCCGCGCTCGTAGACGTGGGCGCCGGCGCGGCCGCCCATCGTCACCAGCTGCTCGACCGCCGCCGGGCGGTAGACGTCGCAGGCGGCGAGGGCGACGTCCTTGCCTTCCTTCTTGAAGAACTGGGCGAGCTTGGCGCAGGCGGTCGTCTTACCGGAGCCCTGCAGGCCGGCCATCAGGATCACGGTCGGGCCGCTGGCCGCCATCGCCAGCTCCGAGCCGGTGCCGCCCATCAGCGAGGCCAGCTCCTCGTTGACGATCTTCACCACCTGCTGGCCGGGATCGAGGCTCTCCAGCACGTCGGAGCCGAGGCAGCGCTCCTTCAGCGTCTTCGTGAAGGCTTTGACGACTTTGAAGTTGACGTCGGCCTCGAGCAGCGCCAGGCGGATCTCCCGCATCGCCGAATCGACGTCGGACTCGCTCAGTTTCCCGCGCGAGCGGACCTCGGAGAGGGTCGATTGGAGGCGCTCTGAAAGCTGGTCGAACATGTCCGAGCAGCTTAAAGAGTCGGAGCGGGGCTACTCGGCCAGCAACGCTTTGGCGTAGTCGCCCGGATCGAAGGGGCGTAGGTCCTCGAGGGTCTCGCCGACGCCGATCAGCTTCACCGGGATCTCGAGGTCGGAGGCGATTGCGAGGGCGATGCCGCCGCGGGCGGTGCCGTCGAGCTTGGTGAGGACGACGCCGTCGACGTCGACCGCCTCCGAGAAGATCTTCGCCTGGCGCAGGCCGTTCTGGCCGGTGGTGGCGTCGATCGAGATCAGCGTCTCGTGCGGCGCCTCGGGGATCTGCTTCTGGATCACCCGGCGGACCTTGGCCAGCTCCTCCATCAGGTTGGCCTGGGTGTGGAGGCGGCCGGCGGTGTCGACGATGACGACGTCGGCGCCGCGGGCGCGGGCGGCGTTGATCGCGTCGTAGGCGACGGCGCCCGGGTCGGACCCCTCTTCGCCGCGGACCAGCTCGGCGCCGGCGCGCTCAGCCCACGTTTCCAGTTGCTCGGCAGCGGCGGCGCGGTAGGTATCGGCGGCGGCCATGACCACGCTGAGGCCCATTTCCCTGCTCAGGTGCCAGGCGATCTTGCCGATCGTCGTCGTCTTGCCGGTGCCGTTGACGCCGACCATCATCAAAATTGCCGGCTCGGCGCTGAGGTCCATCGGCGCCCGGCCGGTCGAGGCCACCTCGGCAAGAATCTCGATCAACCGGTCCCGCACCGCAACCCCGTCCATCGGCACCGTCCCGGACTCGACCTCATGCTCGAGCTTCTCGACCACCGCGGCGGTGGTCGGGGCGCCGACGTCGGCGAGAATCAGCGCCTCCTCAAGCAGCTCCCAGGTCTCGTCATCGATCCGGTCGAAGAGGCTGGCCGAGATCTCCTCGGTAAGCGCCTGCCGGCTTTTCGAAAGGCTCTCCCGCAGTTTCCGAAAAACCCCCCGTCGCTGCTCAGGAGCCTCCTCCTCAGTCGCAACAACCCCTTCCGGCTGCCGCCCCCCTAAGTCAACGATCTCCTGCCAGCTAGTAGCCATGGCGAGAAAAGGTAACGGCCCGGGTGGGAGGGGGGGGTACCCCTCTCCAGACACTCAACAGCGAGCCATAAGCGAGATGTGTCTGGAGAGG
>JBJMKN010000062.1:0-27338 GCA_045805765.1 Solirubrobacterales bacterium | reverse complement strand
CCTCAAACGCCACCTCGCCCGCCGCGTCTGGCAGTTGTTGATCAAATCTGAAAGTGATCAATCCATGAGCAATCCCGTCAATCCTCAGAGGGGCTCGCTGGCGCCGCAAATCGCGGCGGTGGCTTGACATAGGAGCAACCGATGGGGCTGCGTGATCTGCGACCGAAGCTGCACTCCGATCTGCACCAGCGCCTCGACGGGCTGCACCACTCGCTGACCGAGATGCAGGAGCGAGTGCTCGGGCTGCACACCGCCTTCGTCGACCTCAACGCGCGGCTCGACGCGATCGAGGCCGAGGTGAGGCGGGGGGTCGAGATCTCCCGCCATATCTACGACGAGGAGCCCGCGACCCGGCGCTGGCTGCACGAGCTGCGGCGCAGCGAGGAGTACGAGCTCGCCTTCAGCGAAGAGGAGCCGCTGGTCACCTTCATCGTCCCCACCTACCGCTCGTTCGAGACCCTCCGCGAGGTCGCCATCCCCTCCATCCTCGGCCAGGACTACCCGAACCTCGAGGTGATCGTCTCCGGTGACTCCGCGCCTCCGGAGACCGCCGCGGCGGTGGCTTCCTTCGACGACCCCCGGCTCGTCTACCTCAACCGCACGATCCGCGGCCCCTACCCGGAGGAGCCGGCGAAGCGTTGGTTCGGAATCGGCGGCCCTCCCGTCAACGACGCCCTGGCGGTCGCCCGCGGGCGCTGGATCGCGACCCTCGGCGACGACGACGCGATCCGGCCGAACCACACCCGCGATCTGCTCGCGGCGGCCCAGAGGCATCGCCACGAGCACTGTTACGGCCGGCAACAGGTCAATTTCCCCGAAGGCGAGCCACTGGTCCTGGGCGAGTTCCCGCCGCGGATGGGCCACTGGGGAATGCAGGCCGCCATCTACCACTCCGGGTTGCGCTTCTTCGAAGCCGAGCTTTCCGACGCGATCTACGAGGAGCCGAGCGACTGGTCCAAGTGCAGGCGGATGATCCGCGCCGGGGTCCGCTTCGGGATGATCGAGACGATCGTCGTCGACAAGAACGAGACGCGGCGGCGCTCAGCGGCCGAGTGGCGGCAGGGTCAGGTCCCGGTCGCCGAGTGACCGCAGGAGCCGGCTCAAACGACAGCCTGAGCTGTACGGAGGAACTCCCCGCGGTCGCGGATGTAGTCGCCCTCGTCGAAGCCAGCGGAGGCGAGCACCAGATAGACGGTGCCGGGGGAGAAGCCGCCGATGTCATGCCAGACCATCGGCGGCAGGTAGATGCCGCGCCGCGGATGGTCGAGGACGACCGTGCGCGAGCGCCCGCCGTCGTCGATGACCATCTCCATCCGGCCGGCCAGGCAAAAAACCGCCTGCTCGAGGGTGAGGTGGGCGTGGCCGCCGCGAGCGGCTTCGGCGGGGACGTCGTAGACGTAGAAGACCCGCGCGATCGGGAAAGGAACGTGCTCTCCCCCTTCCGCGAAGGCAAGGTCCCCCTGCGGGTCGGCTACTGCTGGTAGTTCAATGGGCTTGCATGTGTCGACTCTCACTGGTGGCAAATGACGATAATGGACAAAATGTCTGGCATTCATCGAAGCGCTGTCGTCGAGACGGACTCGATCGGCGAGGGCGTCTCGATCGGCGAGTTCTGCGTCATCCGCCCTGGAGCCGTAATCGGTGACGGCGTCGCGATCCTGCCGCACGCGATCGTCGACTCCGGAGTCGAGATCGGGGCCGGGACCGAGGTCCAGGCGCGGGCGCTGCTCGGCCGCCGCCCCCGCGCCGCCGGCGTCATCGCCCGCGCCCCCGTCTTCGAGGAACGACTGTTGATCGGCAAGGACTGCGCGATCGGCGTCAACGCGGTCCTCTATTACGGGATCGAGGTCGGCGCCGACACCCTGATCGGCGACCACGCTTCGATCCGCGAGGGAGCGCGGATCGGCAGCGGCTGCGTGATCGGCCGCGCCACCGTCGTCGATCGCGAGGTCCGGATCGGGGACCGGACGGTGATCATGTTCACCGGCGTCATCGCCTCGAAGTCCGAGGTCGGCAAGGACGTCTTCATCGCCCCCGGGGTGTCGACCACCAACGACAACCGTCTCGGCGCCGACGGCTGGGTCGAGGAGGTCGCCGCCGGCGCGACGATCGAGGACGAAGCGAAGATCGGCGCCAACTCCACCCTGCTGCCGGGGGTGAAGATCGGCCGCGGCGCCGTCGTCGGCGCTGGCTCGGTGGTCACCCGCGACGTCGCCCCCGGGACGACCGCCCTCGGGGTCCCCGCGCGCCCGTTCCCTCGAGAGGGCTGATGGCGGCGCCCTCCGTCCCCCTCTCGATCCTCGACCTCGCCGCCGTCGGCCGCGAGGAGACGATCGCCGAGAGCTTCGCCGGCAGCGTCGAGCTGGCGCGGGCGGCGGAGCGCTGCGGCTACAAGCGCATCTGGTACGCCGAGCACCACAACATCTCCTCGATCGCCTCCTCGGCGACCGCCGTCCTGATCGCCCACATCGCCGCCCGCACCGAGACGATCCGGCTCGGGGCCGGCGGGGTGATGCTGCCGAACCACTCGCCGCTGGTGATCGCCGAGCAGTTCGGGACCCTGGAGACGCTGCATCCGGGCCGGATCGACCTCGGCCTCGGGCGGGCGCCGGGGACCGACCAGCGGACGTGGATGACGCTCCGCCGCGACCCGGCGGCGAGCAACCGCTTCCCGCAGGACGTCGTCGAGCTGCAGAAGTTCCTCGGCGACGAGAGCCCGGTGCCGGGGATCAAGGCGATCCCGGGCCAGGGCACCCACGTCCCCCTGTACATCCTCGGCTCCTCCCTCTTCGGCGCCGAACTGGCGGCCGAGCTCGGCCTCCCCTACGCCTTCGCCTCCCACTTCGCCCCGCGCTTCCTGCACGAAGCGATCACCGTCTACCGCGAGCAGTTCAAGCCCTCTCGGCAGCAGCCCGAGCCCTACGTGATCGCCGGCGTCGGCGTGATCGCCGCCGAGACCGAGGAGAGCGCCGCCGCCCAGCACGAGGCGGCCCGCCGCATCCGCGCCCGCGCCCTCTTCGGCCGCGGCCGCAAGCTCAGCGAGGAGGACGTCACCGAGCTGCTCGAGTCCCCCCAGGCAGCCGCCGTCGACGAGATGCTCGCCTACACCGCCGTCGGGCTCGCCGAGGAGGCAGCGGCCTACCTGCAGAGGTTCGCGGCAGAGACCGAGGCCGACGAGCTGATCACCGTCCACTACTCCGACTCAGTGCCGAACCGCCTGCGCTCGGTCGAGTTGCTTTCTTCCGCGTATCCGGCATAGGCTGGCGGCGGAGCGGCAGCGGGAGCGCCCTCTACCCGAGGAGTCCAGATGAGCGACATGAAGCTCGAGGTCGCGATCCTGCCGGTCGCTGATTTCGAGAGGGCCAAAAGCTTTTACCAGGGCCTCGGGTGGCGGCTCGATGCCGACGGTGGCGGTGGCGATTTCCGCATCGCGCAGCTGACGCCACCCGGCTCGTCGGCCTCGATCATCTTTGGCAGCGGCGTCACCTCTGCCGAGCCCGGTTCACTCGACCGGCTGCTTCTGGCGGTCGAGGACATCGGCGCCGCCCGAGCCGAGCTGATCTCCCACGGCGTCGAGGTGAGCGAGGTCTTTCACGACGCCGAGGGCGGGCCGATCGCCGGCTTCCATGCCGATGGCGCCGGTCGCGCCCCGGGCCGCGACCCTGACGGCAAGTCCTACGCTTCATATGCCGAGTTCAGCGACCCCGACGGGAATCGCTGGATGCTCCAGGAGGTCACGCAGCGGGCGCCGGGGCGTTAGCCGTGGAGACCAAGACCCTCGCCGGCCTCCTGAAAGAGGCGGAGGAGCACCACGGGCCCTACGAGGGGAGCGCGCCGCCGCACCACTGGTCGGGGTTCTACGCCGCCTACATCGTCGCCCGCGAGCAGGGCCGCAACGCGGAGGAAGCTGACCAGGAGGCCAGGCGTTACATGGCCGGCGTCCTGGCCGAAGACACGCAGTGAACAACGACTACGACGCGATCGTGCTCGGCGGCGGCTCGCCGGGCGAGCACTGCGCGGGCGCGCTCGCCGAGGGCGGCCTCCGGGTCGCCCTGGTCGAGCGCGAGCTGGTCGGTGGCGAGTGCTCCTACTGGGCCTGCATCCCGTCGAAGACGCTTCTGCGACCCGGCGAGGCCGTCCGCGCCGCGCGGGAGGCGGCCGCGAGCGCCGAGGTGGACGTCGAGGCCGTCCTCGCCTGGCGCGATTTCATGGTCTCCGACTACTCCGACGCCGGCCAGGAACGCTGGCTCGCCGACAACGGCATCGACCTCCTGCGCGGCAGCGGCCGGCTCGCGGGGCCGGGCGCCGTCGAGGTCGACGGGAAGAGGCACACCGCCGACCACGTCGTCATCGCCAACGGCGCCGACCCGATCGTCCCGCCCGTTCCGGGCCTGCGCGATCTCGACGGGATCTGGACCAACCGTGAGGCGACCGGCATGAAGGCCGTGCCGCGTCGCCTGCTCGTGCTGGGCGGCGGCCCGGTCGGGGTCGAGATGGCGCAGGCGGTCCGCCGCCTCGGCGGCGAGGTCGCGCTCGTCGACGGCGGCGCCCACCTCCTGCCGCGAGAGCCAGCCACCCTCGGCGAGGCGCTCGGCGAGGTGTTGCGCCGCGAAGGGATCGAGCTCGCCCTCGGCCTCCACGCGACCGCTGCGCGCAGGGAGGGCGAGGAGTACGTCCTCGAGCTCGGCGACCGTGAGCTGCGCGGCGACCGCCTCCTCGTCGCCACCGGCCGCCGTCCCCGGACTGAGGGGATCGGCCTCGAGACCGTCGGCATCGAGGTCGACGGCAAGGGGATCGCGGTCGACTCGCGGCTGCGCGCCGGCGAGGGCCTCTGGGCGATCGGCGACGTCAACGGCATCTGGCCGCTCACCCACGTCGGCAAGTACGAGGGCGACGTGGTCGCCGCAAACATTCTCGGGGAGCCGACCGAAGCGAACTACGAGGCGGTCCCCCGAGTCGTCTACACCGACCCCCAGGCGGCGGCGGTGGGAGCGACGGAAGGTCGCTTCAGCGCCACCGCAGCGGTGGCCGAGCTGCCGAAGACGGCCACCTACACCCGCGCCTACGCGGAGTCCAACGGATTTTTGACCCTGCTCAGCGACGGCGAGCGCCTGACGGGCGCCTACGCCCTCGGCCCCGAGGCAGGCGAGTGGCTGCAGCAGGCGACCCTCGCAATCCGGGCCCGCGTCCCACTCGCGGTCCTGCGCGACACGATCCAACCCTTCCCCACGTTCTCGGAGATCTACGTCGACGCGTTGAAGGCGCTTCGCCGGGAGGTGGCGGCTAGGAAAGGTTGAGCTCGACGGCTTCGCTGATCAGCGCCTTGAAAGCCTCGGCGTCGATCTCCTCGCCCTCGTGGATGTCGATCGCCCGGCGCACGTTGCCGTCGAGGCTCGAGTTGAAGAGGCCAGCCGGGTCCTCGAGCGAGGCCCCCTTGGCGAAGGTCAGCTTCACGGCTTTCTTGTAGGTCTCGCCGGTGCAGATGATCCCGGCGTGCTCCCAGACCGGCGTCCCTTTCCATTTCCAGGTCTCTTCGACCTCGGGGTCGGCCTCATGGATCAAGCCGCGGACCCGGGCGAGCGTCTCGCCCCGCCAGTCGCCCAGCTCCTCGATCCGCTCGTCGATCAGCCGCGAGGCGTCGTTGCCGTTCTCCACGGCGCAGAGGATAAAGCGCGAGGCGCCGAGTGTCCGGCCAGTCCGGGGGCGGGACTTACCCTTGCCGATATGAGCCGCCTCCCCGACAGCTTCGACGTGCTGCGCGCGCGGGAGTTCCGGCTGCTCTTCACCGGCCAGGCGGTGTCAGTCCTCGGCGACCGCATGGTCGCGGTGGCGCTCGCCTTCGCGGTGCTGGAGGTCGGCGGCTCGGTCACGGACGTCGGCCTCGTGCTGGCGGCGGGGACGTTCCCCCTGGTCGCCACCGTCCTGGTCGGCGGGGTCGTCGCCGATCGGGTCTCGCGCCGCACCGTGATGGTGGTCGCCGACCTGGTCCGGGTCGCGAGCCAGGGGACGATGGCCGCCCTGCTGATCGCGGGAGCGGCGGAGGTCTGGATGCTCGCTCTCCTGGCCGCCGTGGCGGGCGCGGCCACCGGCTTCTTCAGCCCGGCCTCCACCGGCCTGCTGCCCGAGGTCGTCCTCGCCGAGCAGTTGCAGCCGGCGAACGCGCTGCGGACGAGCGCCGTCTCCAGCGGCGAAATCCTCGGCCCGATCGTCGCCGGCGTCCTGGTCGCCGCCGCCGGAGCCGGCTGGGCGGTCGCGGTCGACGCCCTCACCTTCGCCGTCAGCGCGGCGTGCCTGCTGGCGATGCGGATCGCCCCGCGCGACCCCGAGCCGCAAGGCTCCTTCTTCGCCGACCTGCGCGAAGGCTGGGCCGCCTTCCGCTCGCGGCGCTGGGTCTGGGCCTTCGTCGCCTACTTCGCGATGGTCAACCTGCTCTGGGGCGCCTGGGGCACGCTCGGGCCGATCGTCAGCGAGCGCGACCTCGGCGGCGCGGCCGCCTGGGGCACGATCCTCACCGCGATGGGCGTCGGCGCCCTCGCCGGCAGCCTGCTCGCGGCGCGGGCCCGGCCAAGCCGGCCGCTGCTCCTGGCCGCCTTCACCGACAGCCTCTTCGCCCTGCCGCTGGCCTTCCTCGCGGCCACCTCCTCGGTGCCGCTGATCGCCTGCGGCGCCTTCCTGGCCGGCGCCGGCATGGCGCTGACGATCTCCCTCTGGGAGGCGACCCTGCAGCGCCACGTCCCCGGCCAGTCCCTCTCCCGGGTCAGCTCCTACGACTGGTTCGGCTCACTCGCCTTCTACCCCCTGGGCCTGGTGATCTGGGGCCCGATCGCGGCGGCGATCGGAGTCGGCACCTCGCTCTGGCTGAGCTTCGGGCTGGCGGCCACGCTCACCCTTGCGCTCCTCAGCGTGCCCGACATCCGCCGGCTGCCCGCCGCCCCACCCGTGCAGGCGCAGCCGGCGCCATAGGATCGGCCCGTGCCGTTCACGCGCCGGAACATCAAGGACGACGTCGAGGACGTCGGCTCCAACTTCGACGGGGCATCGGGCCTCGAGTTCCACCTCGCGACCAGGCCCCTCGAGCTGGAGCAGTCAGGTCTCGGCTACCAGCGCATCCCGCCCGGCTATCGCTTCCCCTACGGCCACACGCACGAGAGGCAGGAGGAGGTCTACGTAGTCGTCGGCGGCAGCGGCCGGATGAAGCTCGACGAAGAGGTCATCGAGCTGCGGCAATGGGACGCGGTGCGCGTCTCCCCGGGCACCTGGCGAGGCTACGAGGCCGGTCCCGACGGCCTCGAGATCCTCGTCATCGGCGCGCCCAACCTCGGCGAGAGCCCGCGCGACGACGTCGAGGGCGAACGCGACTGGTGGACGGGCTAGCTGCTAACCTGCAACCGGATGGTTGTAGATAAGAAACCGGTTCGCGACGAGGAGAAGGCCACCGACCTGCTGTTCCGGGCGCTGGCCGATCCGATCCGCCGCGACATCCTCCGCCGCGCCCACGAGGGCCGGCTCTCGGTCTCCGCCCTGGCCCGCGAACACCCAATCAGCGTGACGGCGATGCAGAAGCACGTCGCCGTGCTCGAGCGGGCCGAACTGGTGAGCAAGCACCGGGTCGGCCGCGAGTCGATCGTTCAGACCGAGGCCGACGCCCTCGCCCGCGCCCGCGCCGCCCTCGACCGCCTCGAGGCGGACTGGCGCGGCCGGATCGAGCGGATGGAGCAGATCCTCGAAACCGACAAGGGAGACAGCTGATGCCCGTAACCGACGTGAGCAAGGACGTCGATGCCCTAACGATGACGATCACGGCCGAGTTCGAGGCCAACGCCGAGCGCCTCTGGGAGCTGTGGGCGGATCCGCGCCAGCTCGAGCGCTGGTGGGGGCCGCCGTCGCATCCCTCGACCTTCGTCGAGCACGAGCTGACCGTCGGCGCCCGCACCACCTACTTCATGACCGGCCCGGACGGCGAGAAGCACCACGGCCGCTGGCGGATCGAGGAGGTCGAGCCGCCCCACCGTCTGCACATGACCGACGACGTCGTCGACGCCGAGGGCAAGCCCGAGGACGGAGGCCCGACGGGGATGACGGTGACGATCACCGAGGCCGACGGCACCGCGACCATGTCGATTCAAACCCACTTCGTCGACCGCGCCTCGATGGAACAGACGATCGAGATGGGCTTCGAGCAGGGCATGACCGAAACCCTCGCCAAGATCGACCCCCTCCTCGGCGCGAGGGCGTGAGGGGGAATACTCGCAGGAGACCCTGGGGATCTGCCCACTAGGATTCCACCGAAGTGACGTTCAGGGTCGAGGCCGACGCGAACCTTGCCGCAGCGGTCGACCCGCGGGCCGCTCCGGTAACTCTGTCGGGAGCGCCCGGAAATGGTTCGCAAACGGCGCCCTACCTGCTGCCGGCCAGCCCCGCCGAATACCTCCTTGCGATCGGCCCGTTGGTTCTGGGCGCTCGACTGGGGGCTTCCCGGTCTGACGCTCAGCGCTGACGCCGACGAGATACGCAGCCACCACCGCGCCGCCTTCTCGGAGGGACTCGGGCTCGGTGGCGCCTTGCTGGTCGCCGAGCACCTCGCAGGTGACGCGCTGCCACCGGGCATCTGGAACGGGGGGCCAATGCTCCTCGACGTTGACGACGTCTATCCGAGCGGCGAGCGGCCCGACCTGATCATCCACTTTGGCGCTTCTCCCAGGCCTTCGACCACCAGCACCTACCTGATCGAGGCCAAGGGCAACAGCGCCAACCGCAACCAGTCCATCAAGCAGCTGCGTCGCGGAATCGACCAGGTACTCGCGCTGGGCGGACCTGAACTCGGGATCGAGGTGCTCGGGCGGCGCTTCATGCTGACGGCGGGGGACTTCGACGCCCAGATCGTCGCCGGCGTCGACCGTCGGATCATCGCCCAGTTGCCGGAGGTCGAGTCCCCGGTTCAGTTGCTCGAGCTTCGTGCTCAGGTGACCCCGACGGTCAGGACTCCCACCGCCGAGGAGCCCTTCGGTCTCCAGTCGACGGTTCAGCTGACGGGGCTGGTGCTGAGCCTGGTCGTGATCCAGCTGGCGATGGGGCGGTTCTCGCCGCGAACGCCGGCTCGCCGCAGGTGTCCCGGCGCCTGTTCGCTGCCCTCGACGACCTGCTTGAGACCGTTCCCGAGGAGCGCCGCCCACCGCTGGAACGGCAGCGCGAGCTGCTCGAGGCGGCAGTCGAAAACGCCTACGACGACCGGCGCGAGATCGAGTCGGCCCGGGTCCCAGACATCCAGGGAATCGGCTCCGGCACCGACGTCGCGGCGGCGCCGGGAGCGCTGGAAGGGGTCGCGCGGTAGCGACGCTGTCGGAGCGTGACGCGCCCGCCGCGGCCGGGAACGATGAAGACGTTGCGGCGCGCGACCCGCTCGGCGCGCCGCGGAGATGGCTCGATGCGAGCGTGGCGCAGGATCGTCCTCAGCACGATCCGGGCCTCGGTCATCGAGAAGGCGGCGCCGATGCAGCGTCTGGGCCCGCCGCCGAAGGGGATCCAGGTGTAGGTCCCGGCGCGGGTGTCGAGGAAGCGCTCCGGCCGGAAGGCGAGCGGATCGGGGTAGAGCTCGGGGCGGCGGTGGACGAGCGTGATGTACGGGACGACCATCGTGCCCTTCGGGATCGTCAGCCCCGGTAGCTCGAACGGCTCCGCCGCGAGGCGCGCAGTGAGCGGGAAGGCCGGCCGCAGCCGCATCGTCTCCTTGATCACCGCATCGAGGTACTCGTCGTCTCCGTCGAGGACAGCGCTCTCGAGGCGCTCGAGCACGTCGGGGAACCGGCTGATGCGCTCGAGCACCCAGGTCAGGGTTGAGGCCGTGGTGTCGTGGCCGCCGAGCAGAAGCGTCCGCATCGCATCGCAGATCTCGTCGTCGCTCATCGGCTCCCCCTGCTCGTCGGGAGCGCGGAGAAACATTCCGAGGACGTCCTCACCGTCGAGCCTGTCCTCGCTGCGGCGTTGGGCAACCTCCTCCATCACGACCGCGTCGACCGCGGCGACGGCACGGTTGATCCGCGGGAACGACCTGTCCCACCCGCCCTTCCGGCTGCTGGCGATCATCGTTTCGACGAAGAAGCGCCGCGAGTGGCCCTCGCGGAGCAGCTCGCGGGTCGCCGTCCGCAGCCGCTCGACGCGAGCGGGTTCGGTGACCCCGAAGACCGTGGCCATCATCACCTCGAGGGTGATCCCCTCGATATGCGGGCCAGCGGGGGCGGGGCGATCGTAGGGCCAGCGCGCAAGGGCCTCCTCGGCCTTGCGCTCCATGGTCTCGTGATAGCTGGGGAGCGCCTTTCCATGGAAAGGAGGCAGCTGCTTTCGCCGCATCCGCATGTGCTCGGAGCCGTCAAGGTTGGTCAGGCCCGTCGGGCCGAGGACGAGATGGTGGGCCGAGGCCTTCGCCAGGGCGGCTCCGAGGCGGAGCACGGCGGTGTCGGCGGTGAAGACGCGCTTGATGTCCTCGGGGGCGGTCAGACACAGCCACGGCCCCGTCGCCGAAGGCATCGGGACCACGAAGCGGTCACCGAGGGGCTGGCAGGTGCGCGCGAACCGCTCGGGGGCGAGCCAGTATTGAGCGGCGTTGGCGACTGCAGGCCGTCGCAGCCGGGGCAAGTCGGCGAGCGCTTTGTCCATGATCTCTTTCTTGTTACTTTGTGAGAAAAGAGTATCATCGTATCAATGCCGCCGATAGCCGAGGCTCTTGCAGCGACTCCCCCGTCAGGAGAGGACGTGGTCTTCGACCAGGTTGCCGCGGCGGCACTTGAGGAGTTCGCCGAGCACGGCATTCGCCGCACCTCCATCGAAGACGTCGCACGTCGCGCCGGCGTCTCGCGGATGACCGTCTTTCGCCGCTTCGAGAACAAGCAGGGCCTGGTCGACGTAGTCATCGCACGCGAGGTCCGCCGCGGCATGGAAGAGCTCGATTCGCTCTGGGACGGCGCGGAGACGCTGGAGGACCGGCTCGTCGAAGGCTTCGCCTTCGCCGGCCGCTACGTGCGCCGCCACCAGCTGTTCGAGGGGATCCTGCGGCGCGAACCCGAGGTACTGCTGCCGCCCCTCACGATCGACGGCGGGCCCGTGCTCGGCCTCTACCGATCGCTGATCGCAAATCGACTTCAGGCAGAAGTCGACGCGGGTCGCGCCGAGACGTCAGACGTAGACGGCGTCGCCGAAGTGATCGCCCGGCTCGCGATCTCGATGCTGCTGACGCGGGACGGAGACATCACCCTCGACGATCCGGCTTCGATCGTGCGACTGGTCCGCCTCGTCCTGCTTCCGATGCTTTCGCCCTCATAAGACGCTCTGCTCAGGCGAGCTCGTCGAGCCCCTGCGCGACCCAGGCCCGGAGACCCTCGTTGGCCACGAAAGGCGCGCCATCGGCCTCCGCGCGATCGAGTACGTCCCCGGCGCTGGCGCCTGCCTCGAGACCGGCGTAGAGGTAGACGAGGGCCGAGGAGCGAGGCCCGCTTCGGCAGGTGACCAGCGTCGGTCGCGGCAGATCGCCAAGCGCCGCCATCTGCCGCCGCGCCAGCTCCATCGTCATCTCGCGAGGGGGATCGGAGACGACGTTCGCCGACTCGGGCACAGCCGACTCGACCTGCTCCCAGGACATGCCGCCCTCCATCGACGCGAACTCCTCCCCGCAGAGGTAGAGCCACGACGCCGCCCCAGCCTCGCGGGCGAACCCCTCTGGGTCGGCAATTGGCTCCGTGTTGTAGATGAGGCCCTTCGGCCCGTCGAACGCCGCCATGCGCCCACAGTAGCCGGCGCGGTCGCTGTCAGCGAAATGCCGCGACGCGTCAAAGCGCGCGCGCGACAGATCCGCACCCGGCGCGAAACCCCCTGTCCAAGCGACTCCCGCCGGAGATGGCCAGTCGTTGCTGAGGATCGGCGGAGGCGAGCAGGGGCGGGCTTTGAACCTGCGACCTTCAGGTTATGAGTCCGCGCCTGAGGCCCGATTGACTACGTGGGGCACGGTTGTTGCCCCAGCCGTTGCCCCAGGACTACACCGACGAAGCCGCCACTACGGAAACGTCGTCGTGGGCAATCGCCCCGCCTTTTTGAGCTCGCGCCGTCACCAATGCCGGCTTGCGATCCGCGGGCGCCACGTCCAGCACGAACTCGATCCCTAAGCGCCGGACAGCGTTGATGATCGTGTCGACCTCGGGGTTGTGCTCCCCGGACTCGAGCTTTACGACGCGCGGCTGCGAAACGCCCAGCTTCTTCGCCAAGTCCCTTTGGCTCAGCTTGTGCTCTGCGCGATAACGCAGGAGCGTCGCCGCAAACTCCCTTGCTGGAGCGAGCCTCTGCCACTCGGCCCGAAAGCTCGAATCGGCAAGCTGCTCTCCTGCCACAAGGGCATCGAAGGACTTATCTGAACCCTTCATCGCCGCCTCATGATAATAAATTTATTATCAGAGTCAACTGCGACGCTTCAGACGGTCGCCCGCTGCCACGACCGCTCGATCGAAGTCTTTCTTCTTCGCAGCTACCGCAAGAACTATGAATCGATCGCCGAACCGGGCATAGATCGGCCGAGCCTCACAAGCCCCTTGTTTCGGCCGCAGCTCAAACAGATTCGCCTCCCCCTTCAACGACTTCATGTGTGGCGACGGCAAGTCCGGCCCTAGATCCTTCAGCTTCTGCACGCATTGAAGACTGCCTTTCGGTCTCCACGCGACTTAAAGATGGAGGGCGTACTGGCAATCCCGCCTCTCCGACTCGATCGCTTGGCCGCTCATCGGGCAAGTGCCCAACCGTGCGGCCTCACGGCGGTAGTCGGCGAGCATCACCGCCAGCTCGGCTTTGGACTCAAAGCCCAACTCGACGAAAAATCCCCGGCCTTGGCCGTCGCGCGGGTAGTCGTAGACGAAGACCTCGCCGCCGATGCGTCGACCGACCAGGACGCGCTCCTCGTCAGTGAGGCTGTAGCGGCCGAGTTCGTGTAGCCGTGCGGGTTGGGACTGGATTGCCGTGGCGCTCATCGCGCACCTCCTTGGCTCGTTGGTGGGAGTCGTGAGCCGCCCGGCAGCGGGTAAGGCGGCACGTCACCCGCAGGGCGCGCCAGCGAGGTCCGCGAAGCGGGCCTCGGTGACTCGGCGTCCGGCGGGATCGACCCTGAGCCCGCCGAGCGTTATGACCTCCTCCTGCACGGCGCCGACCGGCTGGGCGGTGACGATCCCACAGTCGAGATCGCCCGTGCAGGCAAGGCGCCAGTTCGTCTCCTGGTCGCGGCGGACCCGAAGCTCCCAATTCCCGCGCTCGCTCAACCGCGCTTCGATCTCTCCGGCCGGGGTCTGGACGGAGACCCGAGTGAAGCGGCCCGGAACGATCTCCCGAAGTGGGCTGTGGTGGTCTAGCGAAGCGTCCATCGTGAACCTCCTAGCTCGTTGACGGCTGTCGCTGAGCCGTCCGGCAGCGGACAGGGAGGCGCGACGGTCAGCGCGGAGGCACACCCGGCAGCAATTGGGAGCGCCTAACTGCCGCTGCCAGGCTCACAGCGGCAGACGGCAACGAGCCGGGAGACCAGCTTGAGAAGATGCACAAACCCGACGACCCGTGTCGACGCGGTTAGTGCCTATGAGGTGGCTAGCAGCGGACAGCCAGGATCGGAGGCCTTCTCGCTGCGGTAATCCCCTACCTCTTCTTCTTTTTCGCTTTCCCGCAGCTCGTCCCCAGCTTCAGGCTGCGGTTGGCGGTCTTGCCGTTCTGCCCGGTCATCTGCACCTTGGCCCTGGGGGTGAAGGAGCAGAGGTTGCGGCTGTTGGCGAGCAGGCCCTTGGCGCCGCCCTTCATCTTCAGGACGAACTTGGAGACCGGGGCGTCGGGGATGTTCTGGAAGCGGGTCCTGACCCTGCCCTTGACCGAGTCGATGAAGCCGACCACGGTGACGTGGATCGGGCCGTTGAGGTCAGCCACCAGGTCGGGGAGTTCCCTCTCCCCGCCGTTGGAGCGGAAGTAGACCGGGCCGGTGAGCGGCTGGTCGACCAGTGGCGAGGTCGCCGTCGCGGTGCCGAGGATCGAGCTGGCCGGGCAGGCGTTCGCGTTGAACTGGACGCGGGTGCAGGGGTTGTTGATGTGGGCGTTGTCGATGAACTCCGAGCCCGGCAGGATCACCGTCGTCTTGGCGATGTTGGCATCGCCCTTGGGCGCCTTCAGGGTCGCGGTGAGAGCGGGATTGCCGGTGCGCTTCATCTTGCCCTTCAGCGAGATCTTCAGCGAGGGGCCGAAGCCGAGCTCGCCGCATTCGACGGCTTTGAAGCCGGCGGCGGGCGTCGCGGTCTGGCCGCTGGTGGAGGTGAGCACGCTGGTGATCTGCTTGGGCTTGCAGTTGGTCGGGTTGATCGTGAAGTCCGGCCTGTTGACTTCGACCCTCACGTCGCGGTAGGCGATCGGGATCCCCTGCAGGATCTGGGGCAGGGGATCGCTCGAGGCGGTCACCTGGGTGGTGGTCGGGTCGACGTTCAGCGCGTTTCTGACCGTGACCGTGCCGAGGTCGAAGGGACCGGCCTGGGCGGGGACCTTGACCACCAGCGAGTAGGGGGCGCCCTTGTAGGGGCCGGCGAGGTAGGCGGCGGTCGGAGCTTTGCCCGCCTCGGGGACGTAGAGCGGGGTCGGGCCCGAGCCGGTGCCGATCGTCACCTTGCCGACCTGTGAGCCTGCCGGGCAGTCGCCGGTGGCAGCCTGTGCGTCGCCGCAGAGCGGGACGCCGGCGAGCTTGGCCAGTAGTCCCTGGGGAAGGGTGGCACTGAGTTTGGCCAGGTCGCCTTCGCCGTCGTTGCGGATCAGCCGCATCACAAACGGGCTGAAGGCCCCGGCCGTCGGATCGACCGTGCCTGCCTCGAAGCCCGGCGAGAAGCCGCCGCCGCAGCCTTCGTTCACCTGGAAGGGCGAATCGATCACGACCGAGTTGTCGTCTTTCCAGGAGGTGAATTCGGTCCGCACCGAGTAGGTCCCGCACTCGCGCGGGGTGGTGATCGCGGCTCGCGGCCCGCCGTTCAGCTCGAGGTGGAGCTTTTCGAATGGCAGCTGCGGGTTGTTGTCGAAGACAGTCGTCACCTGTCCCGTGTTCGGGTCGGTTTCGATCTTCCCCGGCAGCTTCAGGTAGAAGCCGGGCCCCTTGACGGCGATGTACATCGCCAGCAGGGAGTTGAATGGGTTGTCGCCCTGCTTGGCGAGGAAGACATCGCCGTGAAGGACTTCGTCGAGCAGCGGCGTCTCGATTTCGACCGTCCCGAGCGTCGAGGAGTCCGGACACACTGGAACGTCGTTGGTTCCGAGCTTGATCTCGGACTGCGAGCAGGCGCCGAGGCCGATCGCCGAGGACGCGTTGACCCGCATCCCCTCGGGGAGCGTGGTCTTCACCTTGCGCACGTGGGCGGAGGCAATGCCGTGGGCATCCTTCGGCTGCGGCATTTCGATGTCGACGTCGAGGCCCGTCGGCGTATCCGCGGCGTGGGCCGAAGGCGTGACGTCGGTGCTCGGCTGGAACGGGACGCGCTCGCAGCCGCTCATCACGAACGGGGTGCCGTCGACGTCAGAGGTGACCGTCTCTTCGGCGTATTTACCCGGGTTCTCCCATGAGTCGCCACGGATCGTGAACTCGAGCGGCTCTGCCGAGCAGCGCGGCGGTGCGGTCATCACCGGGGTGAGCGCCACGGGACTCGCGTAGGACTTCGAACCCGGGGTGTTGAAGTCCAGAACTCCGACCGCACCGGCAGGGCCTTGGCGCAGGCTGTCGTGAGCGTGTTCCGCCGGAACCCCCCAGATCGTCGCCCTTACCGACTCGACCGACGCACCTTGGGAGGCCGAGAGACTCCCAGAGATGATGCTGTAGTCGCTGGGGTCGACCGAAGCGGTGATCAAGCCGAGCACTCCGGTGAAGTTGAATCCGAACCGGGCCGGCACGTCGGTACCGTGGGCGATGTTGAAGATGCCGACGACGGTTCGGGATCGGACATTGCTGCCCCACACGGCGACTTCCGCCACCCCTACCTGGGACTCGATCGGACAACTCGCTCCGCCGCCGCCCGGATTCGACAGGGCAGCCGGGGTGCAAGTCGGGGTGCCGGTCGGATCGCCAATCAAGCCCGGAGGGAGGTCTGCCACCAGGCTGCGTACGGCCTCGGCGGGTGCGCCATCCGACTCGCGGCCGTGCACCCTGAAGTAGATGCTGAGGTCGGGGTGGCCGCCGGCCTGGCGGTCGAACTGCGGATGGACGAAGGTGCCGTCGGGGTTGGTGACGGGGTAGTCGATTTCTTTGAAGAAGGTCGGCGATTCCGGATCCAGGTCGAGTTTTTTTTCGGTTGCCGGCGGTTCATTCATCTCGACGCCGACGTCGTCGAGAACCAGGTCGGCGTGGGCCGAGGAGGCCATCACAAGGGCCGTCAGGACGGCGAGCGCCACGGTGAGCAGGAAGCCGGTCGAGAGGCGAGGTGCGTTAGTCGAAGATTTCACTTTGGTCTCCCTGAATCCAGGCGTGTTGAAAGAGGTCGTCGCGTTGGGCTTGACTGGGCTCACGACGAACCTCCCTTCTTCCGGCCGGCTGACTTCAAGGTGAACGAGGTCACCTTCTGCCCATCACCGTCGAGGCTGACCGTCAGGCGTATGGCCAAGGATCCCGTGCGTTTCAGATATTTCAGACCCTTCTTCGAGAGCTTGATCGAAACGCTCACCGGTCCGGCCTGCTTTGCCCGCGTCGAGGCGGAGATCACCTGGCCGACTGATGCAGTGCCGATCGCCTTGACCTTGCCGGAGCGGTTGACGAACAGCTTCAGGTGCACCTTCTTGCCCTTGGCCAGCCTGGCCAGCTCAGAGGCGGTCAGCGACTTCAGGCGGCCGATCACCGGTCCGGCGCTCTGGCCGGCGCCGGAGCTGCCGATCGTCGCTCCCTTTGGCGCGGTCCCGACCGGGCCACGGCAGTCTTCGCCGCTGCAGGCGACCGCAACTTCTTGCTGGGAGAAGCCGCCACCGGCCCGGGCGTCGTAGACGTCGGTGGACCCGTCGACGTCCTGCGGCAGGATGCCCTGTTGAGTCTCGAAGTAGACGTCCTTGCCGTCTTCGGAGACATCGACGAAAGAAGCGCTCAGGTTTGCGTTGCCCGGACTGATTAGCGTCAGGTAGCCGTCCTTGTAGGAGTAGACATCCTGCTTGCTGTTGTGGTCTGCAGGAAGCAGCGGATTTGGGGTGTCGAAGAACATCGTCCCGTCCTCGAGGACCCCTCGCGGCGAGACGTTCCCCAAGCCACGCTGTCTTGGTACGAAATGAGCCGTACCGAGCGAGCTGCCGTTGGTCGGGCATGAGACACAGGTCGCGTCGCCGGACTCGAGGTCGTAGAGGTGAGCTTCGCCATCAGAACCAACCCAGGCGAAGTACCGCCCGCTGTCAGTCATATAGCTCGCCAATATTCCAACGTAATCGGGAGTCAGATTCTCTAGGTCGCCTTCATGCCAAACGACGCTGTTCGCCGAGTCGTTTAGGTAGACGGTTTGCCCGTCTTCGCTGACACCATTCAACGCGATCGTCGATCCCCCCGGCCTCAGCGGAGAGATGTAGATCAGGTCACGGGTCTCGGTGTCGTACCTGTACACGTTTTCCGGGCCGGTCGGCGGTGGAGTGTCTTCGGTGAGCTGGACTTCGGCGGCCGTGTGGAAGAACACGTAATGGCCGCTCGGCGTCACCCAGTCGACGGTGCCCGCCCGGACTTGGGAAGAGTCGTCGACGGCTCGGTGGGAGACCGAGATCGCGGTCGATTGTTCGTCCTCCCGGACGTAGACCCCACCGATGCCGAAGGCGGGAAACTTGTTGAGATCGAATGCGACGAGGCTGCCATCAGCGGAAGCGAGCGGCAGGTGGGTCCGCTGGTCATTGGCCTGGGTAAGGGCAAGAAAGCCAAAGAACCCGGGGATACTTCCGTCGGGTAAGCGCGATTCGAGCTTCAGCCCACCTTCCAAAGTCCATCGGTAAAGCTGAGCCCCTTCGGCACCGGGCACCAGCGGTGCCTCGCTCCGGAACAGGATCCAACTGAAATCAGGGGCAGCCGAAACGAAGACAGTGGAGCTCACCGATAGCCCGGCCAGTGCTGCGTAGGCGTTACCGCCAGGCGCCCCGCCGACGAACGTGTAGGTGCCCGCATGCAGGTCCTTGACGTAGAGGTTGCCACCGCCCGCGATCCCACCGGGAGCGAGTTCGCGGTTGCTAACCACCAGCGCCTTCCTGAAGTCTTTGGAGTAAGCCAGGGTCGAAGCTTCGTAGAACGAAGCGGGATCAGCCGACTGGGGAGCATCAGCATTGACCCAATCCGACCAGCCATCAGCGCCGCGCCACATCACGTAGCTCTGCCGGATCAAGGCGGAGTTGCCGTCGCTGGGTCCAGCCGAGAGGTTGACTGCGATCGCCGAACCGCCTGGCGCCGCTTGGAATCGAAGGTCATTGGCAACCTGGGCGCCGCGCTTGTCCACGGGCGTCACCAGCTCATAAGCCCGAGCCGGTGCCGCTTCGCCCGCGCCAGCGGTGATGAAGGTGCGATCGGCGCCGGCACTCTCGCCGATCGCATTCGTCGCGACAATCCGGTAATGGTAGGTCGCCCCCGGGGTCAGACCGACGAGCGCGTTGTGGAAGGCGTGGCTGGTGCGCTGGTTGCCGGCTACCGCGTCAAACGCAATCGGGACCCGGGAGCCATAGCTCGCCGTGAGCCCGAACTCGAAGTGGTAAGTCGTCTGCAGGCCGTTGGGGTTGACGGCCCCGTTCAGAGTGGCCGTGCTTTCGCCAAGTCCGCTGGTGGCACCGGTCTCGACATCAGGCGCGATTTCGGGAGTCGAGAACTGGACCGGGTTGGAAGTCGCTTTGTTCCCCGAGGCGTTTTCGGCAACGACCCGAACCTGGTAGTCGAAGTTCGCAAGCAGGTCCGTGAGGTCGGCTTTGATAGTCGCGACACCCGGTTCCGTCAGTTCCTGGTCCGGCAGCGGTTTCCAGTTTTGGCCGCCGTCGGCGGAGTACTCGAGGTGTGCTTTGCTCCCGGCGGGCGCTTCCCCCGGTAGTCCTTCTTCGCCCGGTTCGACTTCGGCCTCGACGTGAGCACTATGTCCGGTGAGTGCGGAGACGACCGGATCTTCCACATCAGGTACGACTCCCGGCTGGTAAACGAAAACTTCGCCAGGTGCGCCTTGATAGAGGACCCCACTAATCGGGTCGAAGACAAGTCCGTCTGCAGCCGACGACCGCGCGGCGGAGATGGACAGGAGCTGACCCGCTGCCGAGTAGGTCTTCAGCTCGGCTCCAACCTGCGCTACGACGATGGTATCGGTCGGATCCCAGGTCAGACCAGAGACTTCTCCGACGCCGACAATCGTATCGAGAACGGTTCCGGTCTCACTCAAATGCAGGATGTCGGGGCCCGATCTAGAGGCGACGTAGAAGGTCCCATCGGGGCGGGTGGCAATAACCGCCGCAGCAGTGCCGGGAGTGCTGATCGTTTCTACCCATGCCCCTGACGTGTCATAGCGCCGCACGGCTTCCAGTCCGGGATCGGCTACCAAGAGGTCATGGGTGACCGGATCAACGGCTATGCCTTGACCTTGCGGCACCTCGAAGCCGGGATCGACGGTATAGACAGGAGTGGGGGTGCCGTCGGAGAGGAAGCGACGGATAGTCGCGTCGCCGTTCGCCGTCACACCGTCCACGTAGACGGTGTCATCGCCGGGATCCACTGCGACGTTGCGCGTCGCGGCGTTGCCCGGCACGGAGAAGTCAATAAGCGGGATGCCGCCTGCGAGCGGGTCTGGGGTAAAGATGTGAACAACATTGTTTTGTTGTTCAGCGACGAAGATCTTTCCGCTGCTGTCAACCGCCACTCCATTCGGGGCGGGTTCTTGGAAGCTACCGCCGGTGAAAGCAACCCTGAAGACCCAGCCCGGATTGGCTTCCGGCGCGGCGCTGGCCACAGACGCACCAATCCCCAGGAAAGCCGCCGCGCAGACCAGCATCGCCGCGAAGAGTCCGACCGAAATCTGCCGATGAGCCGCGTCGGTCCGGCCGCTGCCGGCGGGTTCGAACATCGTCGCGATACGTGCCGTGAGCTTCACTTGCTCTCCTTGATCGTGGTGGTGAAGGTGGTGCCGACCTTGTTGCCGGGTCCCAAAGGTGAGCAGCCGCGGCCGGCCTGGCCCGCCGGGGCGGATTGGACCCTGGCGACCCGGAGGCCGACCGCGCTGCTCGTGCGGCCCCGAGAGCCAGGGGGAGTCGCGGGCGCCGAGTGAAAAGTGGTCGCAAGCGAAGTCCTGCGCTGACCGGCGCAGGACAAACCGAAGTCCGGCCTACATGCCGCCATCCCAAGTGTCCTCACGTCGCTGCTCTCCTATCCCGGGCCGTAAACCCTGACCGCTCCCTGCGGTCCCCTGGCTCGATTCCAAAACTGCGGTGCTGCAAACGCCAAGTCCCCTGGCCGGAGTCCCCCCGGCTGACCAGCGCGTCACCAAAGATACACATTGGTCACTACTCCGTCAATTGCCTGTGAGTTCCAGATGCTCGGAATTTCTTCGGCTAAACTTGGATTTACCGCTTATCCATGCGAGAAGCCTTCCTACCATGGAGCGGCAATTGTAAAATGAACAAAACCGTTCTTGGAAGGACGCGCCGTGGTGCAGCGATCATTAGGGTCCGCCAGCGGGATGGTGCTCACGCCTTGGGGAACCTCAGAGTCGTTGCGCGAGCGCAGGCTGCGCCCGGGTCCCGGCAGCCACAGCGACGAGGTCATGAAGAACCAGCGCGAACGGGTCTTCGGAGCGATGATCGCCTGTGTCTCCGAGCGCGGCTACGCAGCCACCAGGGTCTCGGATCTGGTCGAGCTCTCCGGCGTCTCCAGCCGCACCTTCTATGACATCTTCGGCGACAAGGAGACCTGCTTCATCGAGGCGCTGCAAGCGGTGCTTGCGCTCGGGCATGCGGTCTCCGCCGGCGTCGATGAGAAGGCCGCCGCCGAGAGCCGAAGCTGGAAAGAGCGGGCGCTGATCGACTTCCGCAACTTCGCGGCGATGGTTGCCGGTCAGCCGGCTGCGGCGAAGGTCGTCCTGATCGAGGCCTACGCCGCCGGCCCGAGGCTGCTGGAGCCGCTCGACGAGGAGATCGCCCGCTTCGAAGCGTTGATCCAGAGCGCCAACGACGAGTCGCCTGAGCGGGCCGGGATGCCCCAGGAGATGGTCAGCGCCCACGTCGGCGCCCTGCAGGAGATAGCGCGGGAGAGGCTGCGCCGCGGCGCGGCGGCCGAGCTGCCGGAGGTGATCGACGAGGTCGCCGAGCTGATCCTCTCCTACCCCCCGCCACCCAAGCCCCTGCACCTGGCGACGCGCTCTCCGGCCCCGCGCCCGGAAGACCTCGACGCCCATAACCAGGCCGAGCGAGCGCTGCGCGCGCTGGCGGTCGTGGTCTCCGAGAAGGGCTACGCGCAGACCCCGATCGACGAGGTGATCGCGCGGGCCTCGATGTCGGCGAGTACCTTCTATGCGAACTTCTCCGGCAAGGAGGACGCGCTGATGGCGGCCATAGACAGCGCCGGAGCGCAGATGGTCGCCGCGGCGGTTCCGGCGTTCGAGCGTAGCCCCGACTGGCCCGCCGCGATCCGCGCCGCATTCGGGGCGCTGTTCGACTTCCTCGCAACCCGACCGGCCCTGGCTCACCTGATGGCGGTCGGCGTCTACGGCGCCGGCGCGGCGGCGGCCGAGCGGCGCGACCGGGTGCTGGCGCCGCTGGTGGCATTGGTCGAGCGCGGTGGCGGCACTCGAGGGTCGCGTCTCTCGGCCCTCGAACTCGAGGTCCTCTCCGGCGCCGTCTACGGACTTGCGTATCGGCAGGTGCGCCGCTCGGGGCCGGAGTCGCTGCCGGCGCTGGCGCCGGTCTGCACCTATCTGGCGCTGACGCCGTTCATCGGCGCCGAGGAGGCGTGTGCGGTGGCCAACAGCGACGGGCGTCGGCGTGGATTTCGCTGGCAGAGCGAGCCGAGCGGTGAGCCGGTTTCGTTTCCGAGCGCCGAGCGAATGCTGCGCTACCTCGCCACCAGGGTCGCCGGCGTCGAGGAGCTCGCAAAGGCAGTCGGCACGCCGGTGGAGCAGGTGCGCGCAGAGCTCGCGGAACTTCGAGACGCGGGGCTGGTTCAGGCGATCAGCCAAGCCGGTCCCGGCGGTCGGGTCGAGGAGCTCTTCTCCTCGCCGGACATGACCGAGATGCGTACGACTGAGTGGGAGGCGAAGCCCCTCGCCGAGCGAGAGAGGATTTCGGCGAAGGTGACCGAGATGGTCGAGGCGAACATCGCCCTGGCGATCGAGGCCGGAACCTTCGATGCCCGCACCGACCGACAGCTCAGCCACTTCCACTTCCGCCTCGACGAGCAGGGTTGGAGCGAGTTGGCGGAGGCCATGGACATCTCCTACGACACCGTCAAGGAGATCGGGGCACGAAGTCAGGCCCGCCAGGAAAAAGAGGGAGATGGCGGCATCGAGGCACGGGTGGTCCTAGCCCTCTTCGAGATGCCCGACGGCGACGATCCGCAGAAGCGCGAGTAGAAAACAGAGCGAGGGCCACACCGCTCTCGGCGGAAGCACCTCCTCGCCTCTCAATCCGCCCCTATCTCGGAGTACATGGCGAAGATGAAGTCGCGGAGGTCGGGGACCAGATCGGGCAGAAGGCTCATTTCATTTTCGCGCAGGCAGTGCGTGACTTTGGACTGCACCGCGGCAATCAGATATCTCTCGATGAACGGGAGCCGATCGATGACAGCACCCGCTCGCTCGGCGGCGGCGCGAAGACGAGCAGCGCAGGCGGCCTCGAATGCGCGTTGAGCGGCGACGGTCGGTTTCTCCGCGGAGCGGCAGACGAGGCAATGCGCCACCTCAGGCTCGGCGGAGAGGAGAGCAAGCGAAGAGGCCAGTGCTGCGTCGAGCTGCGCCAGGAGACCGGCCGCCGACTCGCAGGCGGCGTCGACGACGGCGAGCACGCGCTCGGCGGCGAGATCGACGTCCTGCGGCGAAACTTCCGAGGTCTGAGTCCGTTCGCTCAGGGAGGTATGAGGCAGAGGCGCGGGCCTCTGCGGCGACCGGTCTGCGGAGAACATTGGGGTGGGCCTCATTGCCGCTCAATCCGCCCTGGCTCGGAGTAGTTGGCGAAGATGAAGTCGCGCAGGTCGGCGACTTCGTCGGGCAGAAGGCTCATTTCATCCTCACGCAGGCAGTGGGTGACTTTGAACTGCACGGCGGCAATCAGATATCTCTCGACGAACTGGGGCCGATCACTGCGGGCGCCCGCTCTGTCGGCGGCGGCGCGAAGACGAGCAGCGCAGGCGGCATCGAATGCGCGTTGAGCGGCAGCCGTCGGTTTCTCGCTAGAGCGGCAGACGAGGCGCTGCGCCACCTCAGGCTCGGCGGCAAGGAGAGCAAGCGAAGAATCCAGTGCTGCGTCGAGCTGCGCCAGGAAACCGGCCGCCGACTCGCAGGCGGCGTCGACGACAGCGAGCACACGCTCGGCCGCGAGGTCGACGTCCTGCGGCGAGATCTTCGAGGTGTGAGTCCAGTCGCTCATGGACGAGAAATGGCAGCGGCCCCGGGCCTCCGAGGCGGGGTAGCCTCGTCTGAGGCCCGGGGCCCGCCGCACCGGCCACGATCGAGCGCCGGGGAGGTGGTTCCTCGACGACTCGGCGCCGCGCCGGTCACTGCAGGGGTGCCTACCGGACAGGGAAGGCCGGGAGGCACCGCTTGCCGCCCACCACCGGGGAAGGGGTCGGCGACAACTATCCCGAGCGGGGGCTCGAGGGAAGGGTGGATGGAACGGTCGGCGCTCAAGTGGCCGCCTTGGCAAGGCGGGCGGCCTCATCGTTGCCGAAGTAGGGGATCAGGACCAGCTCGAATAGTTCGGCTTCGAGGCTCGGCAGCTTCTCTGTCTCCCCCCTGATTACCGCCCCGGAGAGCAGCGAGACGATCCCCGCGACCAGGAACTGCTCTGTCACAGGTGGCAACTCGGCCGAATAGGGACTCGCCGGGCGCAGTCCGGCGAGCAGGACGGCGAGGCGATCATGGAAGTCGATGATCTGTTCGGCCACGGCGGCGTCGACGTTGAGCGAGCCGGCCGAAAGCATCCGGCTCTGGTGGGGGTTGGCCCTCGCGAACTCGACTGTCGCGGCGAGCGCTGCTCTGACCTTCTGGGTCCACTCCCCATCCGCGACGCACGCCTCGCTCAGCTCCGCGTTGAAGCGCTCGAAGATCAGCTGGTGCGCGGCGAGTATCGCCTCCTGCTTGTTCGCGAAGTGGACGTAGAAGGTGCTGCGCGACACCCCGGCGACGTCGATCAGGGTCTTGACTGTCAGTTGGTCATAGCCCTGCTCGGCGATGACCGTGGCGACGGCGAGCGCGATGCGCTCGCGCTGGTGCCCGGCCACCTCCTCCGGGTTGAGGCCGTGGCGACCCCGCGGTAGCGGCCGGAGATCTTCGAGTTCGGATCGTGAATCAGCCATCGCCCTGTTGGCACGCCCCTGAGCTGCGATCGGATTTGGCTACGCCGCCGGTCCCTGCCGGCCCTTGAGTGAAGACCCAACTAGTTATACATTGAAGCCTATTGTAGCGTGACTTAAGACCTGGATACTCCGCTATTCCTATCGTTCGATCAAAGAACATCTTCGTTCGTGGAGCCGTTTTAAGCCGGACGGGCGACGGTCAGATCGTAAACTGAACCCTACTTGCAGCCCGCTTAACGAGCCAAAGTGACCCCTCGAGCAACGCGCCCATTGCGGGGGTCGCACGGGAACTGGCGACGGTGAGGCGGATGCCCGCGCTCAGAAGCTTGTTGAGGCCGTCTCTCGCGAACTCGCTGAGCGCTCCGTTAGAGCCCAACAGCGTCCCGTCGAGGTCACACAGATGTAGAGCGGCGCCTCGACGATCTGCACGTCTCATACCCCCTTGGCGGCGGCGATCCGGTCGAGAAGACAGTCCTTCGCGTCCGGCCACTCAGAGCGGAGGATGGAGTAGTGGACGCTGTCGCGCCAGCTACCGTCGCGTCGTCGCATCTCATGGCGGTGCACACCCTCCCTGCTCGCCCCAAGCCGCTCGATCGCCCGTTGAGAACGCTCGTTACGGATGTCCGTGCGAAAGGCGACGCGCTCGAGGACTAGGGTCTCGAAGGCGTGCTCCATCAGCAGTAGCTTCGCCTCCGCGTTGCGGCCCGTTCCCCAGGCGGTGCGGCTGAGCCAGGTCGAGCCGATCTCAAGGTGGGCGTTCTGAGCGTCGAAGTCCCAATAGGAGGTTGAGCCGATCACTGAATCCTCTCCACCGTCTAGGACCGCGAACGGGAATCGCCGATCGGCAGAGCGATCTGCGAGGGCATTATTGATCCATGCCTCAGCCTGCACGATGTCCGTGGGGCGCGAATAGGGGAGCCACGCAAATACTTCGTCCGAATCGGCTGCAGCAAGAAGGCCAGCAGCATGGTCGAGGCGCAACGGCTCGATCGAAACGAGGTTGCCACGAAGTTCGATAGGCGTCAGCGAGTGCATGCCGGCGGAATCCTCTCAAGAACGCCTTTTTGGGCCTCGCCGAGAGCGCCACCAGGGAATGAGAGGGGTCAAAAAGAGCCTTTTCTCTTTCGCTGACCTCCATTGACCTCGGCCCCTTTTCATCGCCACCTCGCCGGCATATGCGCTCCAGAGGCAGATCGCGTCTTACTAGGCCAAATCTAGCGAGCGGGGCAGCCAGGACTCGAACCCGGGATCGCCGGTTTTGGAGACCGTGCTTTCGCCATGCACAGGGCCACCCGACGCACGTTGACGGTCGAACTTAGTACCCACTTAGTACCCACCAGAGATTTGTCAGCAGACCCCAGACAAGAAAAAAGCCCCGTTTCCGGGGCTTTTTCCTATAGCGGGGGCAGGATTCGAACCTGCGACCTTCGGGTTATGAGCCCGACGAGCTACCTGGCTGCTCCACCCCGCGGCGCTTGGACAGAACAATTTAGCACCGTCGCGCCGAGCTTCAACCCTCCAGCAGCCGCCGCAGCCGCAGCCCGTTCCGGACCGCGAAGCCTTCCCAATCGTTGTTGAAGTACGCGAACACAGCGGCCTCCGCGCGCAGCTCGGAGATCCGCTCGGCCCATGCCCGCAGCTCCGGCTCGGAGTAGTTCCCGCGCCGCCCGCGGGCGCCGTAGTGGAAGCGGATCAGCGTCCAGTCGGTCGTGAGCGGGGACGGCGGGAGCGGGCGGCGCGCGTCGTGGCCGAGCACGAGCGCCACGCCGAAGGTGTGCAGCAGGCCGTAGACCTCGCTGCAGAACCAGCTCGGGTGGCGGAACTCGAAGCAGTGGCGGCCGGGCGGGAGCCGCTCGAGCGCGAACGCGAGCCGGTCGTCGTCGCGGTGGAAGCGCTCCGGAAGTTGCCACAGCACCGGCCCGAGCTTGCCCGACTCGACCAGCGGCGCGATGCCGGCGTACAGGCGCTCCACGCCCCGCTCCATGTCGGTCAGCCGCTTCATGTGGGTGAGGTAGCGGCTCGCCTTGATCGTGAACAGGAACTCCGGCGGGGTCTCCTCGACCCAGCGGGCGACCGCCGCGGGCTTGGCCAGGCGGTAGAACGTCGAGTTGACCTCGACGGTGTCGAACAGCGTGGCGTAGTGCGCGAGCCAGCGGCGCGGCGGCGTGCGCGGCGGGTAGACCCGGCCGCGCCAGTCGGCGTACTGCCAGCCCGAGCAGCCGATCCGCAGGGGCTGGAGCTCGCTCACATCAGGCGACCTTGAACTTCACGACCGGGCCCTCGGCCTTGCAGTCGCCGAGCCCGCCGTCGCACCAGCTCCGGTACGCCTGCCAGTAGTACGTGCCGGGGGTGTTGAGCCAGAACCCCGGGAAGTCGTGGAACTTCGGCGTGTACGCGTAGCGGGCGCCGCGCTGCTTGCGGGCGCGGCCGACCTCCTTGTCGCAGATGACGCCGTCGCGGTTCTTGCGCGGCGACCGGCAGATATGGATGAACACGCCGGTGTGCTTCCCGCGGACGCTCAGCTTGAACGTCGGCCGCTTGCCGGCCGGGACCGTGTCGCCCGCCTTCGGGGCGATCGGCGTCACGCCGTTGACCGCCAGTGCCGGCGAGGCGGAGAGCGCGAGGGCTGCGAGCACAACCGGAACGGCGAGGCGGCGCACGGTCGGGCAACGGTATAGCGTGCGCCGCGCGGATGCATGTCGCCGTCGTCGACATCGGCACGAACTCCACGCGCCTCCTGATCGCCGACGTCGGCGCGGACGGCGTGACCGAGCTGCTGCGCGAATCGATCGTGACGCGCCTGGGCCAGGGCGTCGACGCGACG
>JBJMKN010000061.1:0-5348 GCA_045805765.1 Solirubrobacterales bacterium | reverse complement strand
CGCGATCGGCGCCGCGATCCAGGCCGGCGTGCTGGCCGGCGACGTGAAGGACGTGCTGCTGCTCGACGTCACCCCGCTGACCCTCGGCATCGAGACGAAAGGCGGCGTGATGACGAAACTGATCGAGCGCAACACGACGATCCCGACCAAGAAGTCGGAGATCTTCTCCACCGCCGATGACAACCAGCCATCGGTCGAGATCCACGTCCTGCAGGGCGAGCGCGAGATGGCGAGCGGCAACAAGAGCCTGGGCAAATTCCAGCTCACCGGGATCCCCCCGGCGCCGCGCGGGATGCCGCAGATCGAGGTCACCTTCGACATCGACGCCAACGGCATCATCAACGTCACCGCCTCGGACAAAGGCACCGGCAAAGAGCAGAAAATCGAGATCAAATCCGGCTCCGGGCTCTCCGACGAGGAAATCCAGAACATGGTCTCCGACGCCGAGTCCCACGCCGACGAGGACCGGGTACAGCGCGAGCTGGCGGAGACCAGGAACGTCGCCGAGAATGCGGCCTACGGGGCGGAGAAAGCGCTTGACGAGGCCGGCGACAAAGTCGACGACTCGACCAAGGAGGACGTGCGCGCCGCGGTCAAAGAGGTCCGCGACGCGCTCGAGACCGGCTCCAAAGAGGAGGTCGACTCCAAGGTCGAGGCGCTGACGGCGGCGATGACCAAAGCCTCCGAGCAGATCTACGCGGCAGCCTCAGCCGAGTCCGAAGCGGCTGGCGGCAGCGGCGAGAACGGTGCGGCTGCCGACGAGGAGGAGGTCGTTGACGCTGAGGTGGTTGACGAGGAGGGCAAATGATTCAGGACGAGGGCGCTCGGCCCGCGGGTCCTGTCGAGGCAGGGGACCCACCCCCAGCTGCAGAGCAGCAGGGGGTCCCCCCTACCACGCCACCCACGGGAGAGACCGTTGAGCAGGACATCAATGCCCTACTCGAGGAGGCCCAGCAACAGCGGGACGAGTACCTCGAACTCGCTAAGCGGACGAAGGCTGATTTCGAGAACTTCCGCAAGCGGGTCGCCAGTGACGTTCAGGCAGCGCAGGCTCGCGGGAAGGCTGAGGTGGCTCGGGAAGTGATCGATGCGGTCGACAACCTGGAGCGGGCGTTGGCAGCCTCAGACGGCGATGGTGATGGGTTGGCCTCCGGGGTCGAGATGGTTCTGGGTGGGCTGCGCGAGACGTTGAAGAAGCATGGGATCGAGGCCGTCGACCCGAAGGGGGAGAAGTTCGATCCCAATCAGCACGAGGCGCTCTCGACGATGCCCGTCGAGGGGACCGAGAGCGGGACGGTTGTCGAGGTGATGCAGAAGGGCTACCGGATGGACGAGCAGTTGCTGCGACCGGCCCGGGTGGTCGTGAGCGCGTAAAGGAGAGAGTTGGCTGACGAGCTCTACAAGACGCTCGGCGTCTCCAAGAAGGCGACCGACGAGGAGATCAAGAAGGCGTACCGGAAGCTGGCCCGGCAGTACCACCCTGACCGCAATCCGGGCGACTCCGAGGCCGAGGGGAAGTTCAAGGAGATCTCCGCCGCCCACGACGTCCTCTCCGATCCCGAGAAGCGCAAGGAGTACGACGAGGGCGGGATGTTCGGTGGCTTTGGCGGGGGTGGCCAGGGGCCGTTCGGCCCGGGGGCCGACCAGGCGGGCGGCTTCGGCGGCTTCGACTTCGGCGACATCCTCGGCAACGTCTTCAACCGCGGCGGCGGCCGCGCCCAGCCCCAGCAGGTCCGCGGGCGCGACCTCGAGACCGAAGTCACGCTCAGCTTCGACGACGCCATCAACGGCGCCCAGATCAGCGTCACCGTCCCGAAGTCGAGCCGCTGCCAGACCTGCCACGGCAGCGGCGCCAAACCTGGGACCAGCCCCGTCACCTGCCCGCGCTGCGAAGGCCGCGGGGTCGAGAGCCAGGGCCAGGGCCTCTTCTCGATCAGCCAACCCTGCCCGCAGTGCGGCGGCGCCGGCCAGGTCATCGAGGACCCCTGCCCGACCTGCGGCGGCTCCGGCCTCACCCAGCAGAGCAAGCGCCTCAAAGTCAACGTCCCGGCCGGGGTCAAGGACGGCAGCCGCATCCGCCTCGCCGGCAAGGGCGAGGACGGGCCGCGGGGCGGGCCGCCCGGCGACCTCTACGTGACGACGCGGGTCGCCTCCTCGCCGATCTTCAAAAGGCTCGACGACGGCAACCTCGAGGTCGCGGTTCCGATCACGATCCCGGAGGCGCTGCGCGGCGGCACGATCGAGGTCCCGACCCTGAATGGGACGAAGAGGATCAAGGTCGCGCCGGGAACCAAGCACGGGACGATCCAGCGCCTGCGCGGCGAGGGCCCGCCGAAGCGCAAAGGCGGCGGCCGCGGCGACATCCGCTACCGGCTCGAGATCGCGGTGCCGAAAGACCTCAGCGAAGAGCAGCGCAAGGCGGTCGACGAGCTGGCCGAGACCCTCAACGGCGGCGACCCGCGGGCGGAGCTGCTGCGGAAGGCGGGGCGCTGATGGCCACCTACCGCCGCCGGGTCAAAGCGAGCTTCGACGAGGAGCAGGGCGTCTTCATGATCTCTGTCGCCGCCGAACTGGCCGAGATGCACCCGCAGACGCTGCGGATCTACGAGCAGCGCGGCCTGATCGCGCCGAAGCGCTCGCCGAAGAACACCCGCCTCTACTCCCAGCGCGACGTCGAACGGCTGCGGCGGATCCAGCAGATGACCGCCGAGGGGCTGAACCTCGCCGGGGTGGAAACGGTGCTGGCGCTGGAAGCCCAGGTCCACAAGCTGCGGGCCGACAACGAGCGGCTGCGCAAGCGGCTGGAAGAACTCGAAGCGAAGAAGAACGGAGAGGGCTGATGCAGGCGGACAGGTTCACGGTTAAATCGCAGGAAGCGGTGGCGGCGGCGCAGCAGCTGGCCGCGAGCCGGCGCAACCCCGAGGTCGCTCCCCCGCACCTGCTCGTCGCCCTGCTCGAGCAGCCCGACGGGCTCGTCGTCCCGATCCTGCAAAAGCTCGGCGCCGATACCGCTACCCTCGCCGCCCGCGCCAACGAGGCCGTCGCGGCGCTGCCGAAGCTGAGCGGCGAGAGCGAGGAGCCACGCTTCTCTTCCGCCCTCGCACAGACGGTCCGCCAGGCCGAGAAGGAGATGGCGGCGAAGGGCGATGAGTACATCTCGACCGACCACCTGCTGCTGGCGCTGACCGAGAGCGCCAGCGTCCGCGACTTCCTCCCCGACCGCTCTTCGTTGGAAGCGGCGATCGCCGAGGTGCGGCCGCAGAAAGTCACCTCCCCGACGCCGGAGTCGACCGCGCAGGCGCTGGAGAAATTCGGCCGCGACCTGACCAAAGAGGCCGAGGCGGGGAAGCTCGACCCGGTGATCGGCCGCGACGAGGAGATCCGCCGCGTGATCCAGGTCCTCTCCCGCCGGACCAAGAACAACCCGGTGCTGATCGGCGACCCCGGCGTCGGCAAGACGGCGATCGTCGAGGGGCTGGCGCAGCGGATCGTCCAGGGGGACGTCCCCGAGAGCTTGCGCGACCGGCGCGTGATCGCGCTCGACATCGGCTCGCTGCTGGCGGGCTCCAAATACCGCGGCGAGTTCGAGGAGCGGCTGAAAGCGGTGCTGCAGGAGGTGCAGGACGCCGCCGGCCGGATCGTCCTCTTCCTCGACGAGCTGCACACGATCGTCGGCGCCGGTGCCGCCGAGGGCGCCGTCGACGCCGCCAACCTGCTGAAGCCGATGCTGGCCCGCGGCGAGCTGCGCGCGGTCGGCGCGACGACGCTGGACGAGTACCGCAAGCACATCGAGAAAGACGCGGCGCTGGAGCGTCGCTTCCAGCCCGTGCTCGTCGGCGAGCCCGACATGAACGACACGATCGCGATCCTGCGCGGGCTGAAACCGCGCTACGAACAGCACCATGGCGTCCGCATCGCCGACTCGGCGATCGTCGCCGCCGCCACCCTCTCGGAGCGCTACATCGCCGACCGCTTCCTCCCCGACAAGGCGATCGACCTGATCGACGAGGCGGCCTCGCGGCTGAAGATCGAGATCGACTCTGTCCCGACCGAGATCGACGAGGTCGAGCGGCGGATCCAGCAGCTGGAGATCGAGCGCGAGGCGCTGAAGAAAGAGACCGACGAGGCCTCGAAGGCCCGCCTCGGCGCGCTCGAAGAGGACCTCGCCAACCTGCGCGAGGAGGCGGCCGAGCTGCGGACGCGCTGGCAGAACGAGAAAGAGCCGCTGGAGGCGATCAAGGCCGCGAAGGAACAGCTGGAGGAAGCGCGGCTGGAGGCCGAGCGAGCCGAGCGCGAGACCGACCTCGAGCGGGCGGCGAAGCTGCGTTACGGCGACATCCCCGAGCTGGAGGCGAAGGTCGCCGAGCAAGAAGCGCGGCTGGAGGAGGTCCACGCCGGCGGCGAAGTCCTGCTCGCCGACGAAGTGACCGAGGAGGACATCGCCGAGGTCGTCGCCAAATGGACCGGGATCCCGGTCAGCCGGCTGATGGAGGGCGAGGTGCAGAAGCTGATCCAGATGGAGGAGCGGCTGCACGACCGGGTGATCGGCCAGGAGGAGGCGATCGCCGCGGTCTCCAACGCCTTGCGGCGCTCGCGCGCCGGCCTCTCGGACCCAAACCGGCCGATCGGCAGCTTCCTCTTCCTCGGCCCGACGGGCGTCGGCAAGACCGAGCTGGCGAAGGCGCTGGCCGAGTTCATGTTCGGCTCCGAGGACGCGCTGATCAAGATCGACATGTCCGAGTTCATGGAGCGGCACAACGTCTCCAGGCTGGTCGGCTCGCCCCCGGGCTATGTCGGCTACGAAGAGGGCGGCCAGCTAACCGAGGCCGTGCGCCGCAAGAGCTACTCGGTGATCCTGCTCGACGAAATCGAGAAGGCGCACCCCGAGGCGTTCAACATGCTCCTTCAGATCATGGAGGATGGCGCTCTGTCGGACGCGAAGGGCCGCAAGGTTGACTTCCGCAACACGATCATCATCATGACGTCCAACGTGGGCGCGGAGGTAATCAACCGCGACGTGTCGCTTGGCTTCACCATCAGGAGCGATGAGGCGAAGACTGCCCAGCGCGAGTACGACCTGATGAAGGACAAGGTGCTGGCCGAGCTGAAGAAGACGTTCCGGCCCGAGTTCCTCAACAGGCTCGACGCGGTGATCGTGTTCCACTCGCTCAACACGGCACACATTCGCCAGATCGCGGACCTGATGCTGGCTCGGGTGCGCAAGCAGCTGGGCGAGCAGAACATCACTCTCGAGGTCACCGACGACGCGATGGAGCTACTGGCGACCCGCGGGTACGACCACAACTTCGGTGCCCGCCCGCTGCGCCGCATCATCCAGAACCTCATCG
>JBJMKN010000060.1:0-7690 GCA_045805765.1 Solirubrobacterales bacterium | reverse complement strand
GCAGCACCTGTCGCATCGACTCGCGCACCTCGGGGCCGATCACGCGGCTGCCGCGCGTCAGGTCGCCGTACTCGGCGGTGTTGGAGATCGAGTAGCGCATGCCCGTGATGCCCTTCTCGTACATCAGGTCCACGATCAGCTTGAGCTCGTGCAGACACTCGAAGTACGCCAGTCTCGGATCGTAACCGGCGTCGACGAGGGTCTCGTAGCCCGCCCGCACCAGCTCGCTCACGCCGCCGCAGAGCACCGCCTGCTCGCCGAAGAGATCCGTCTCGGTCTCGTCCTTGAAGGTCGTCTCGATCACGCCCGCGCGCGTGCAGCCGATGCCCTTCGCGTAGGCGAGCACGAGGTCGTGCGCGTTCCCGGTCGCGTCCTGGTGGATCGCGACGAGACCCGGCACGCCGTGGCGCTCGAGGAACTGGCGGCGCACGAGATGGCCCGGCCCCTTGGGGGCGACCATCCCGATGTCCACCTCGGGTCCCGGGTCGATCTGCTTGAAGTGGATCGAGAAGCCGTGCGCGAACAGCAGCAGGTTGCCGGGCGCGATCCCGTCGGAGATCTCCTCCTCCCAGACGGCGGCCTGCTTCTCGTCGGGCAGGAGCACCATCACGAGGTCGCCCCGGCTCGCGGCGTCGGCGATCGAGGCGACCTCCAGGCCGTCGCGGCGCGCCTTCTCGACGGAGCTCGAGTCCTCGCGCAGGCCGACCACGACATTCACCCCGGAGTCCTTCAGGTTGAGCGCGTGCGCGTGGCCCTGCGACCCGTAGCCGAGGATGGCGACGGTCTTGCCGTCGAGCTTGCCCAGGTCAGCGTCTTTGTCGGAGAAGATGTCGTCGGTTCGCATGAGGCGGCAGGCTAGCGGAGCGCCCTGCGCATCAGCTTCCCGGACGGCGTCCGCGGCAGCGCCGAGGCGAGCTCGAAGCGCTTCGGCACTTTGAACCCCGCCAGCGTCTCGGCGCAGTGGCGGCGCAACTCGTCGGGGCTGACCTCCGCCCCGCCCTCGAGGACGACGACGGCGGTCACCGCCTGCTGCCACTCGGGGTCCTCGCGGCCGATCACCGCCGCCTCCGCGACCTGCGGGTGGCGGAGCAGCACCTCCTCGACCTCGGCCGGGATCACGTTCTCACCGCCGCTGACGATCATGTCGTCGATGCGGTCGCGGACGTAGAGGAAGCCTTCCTCGTCGATGTGGCCGAGGTCGCCGGTGTGGAGCCAGCCATCGGCGTCGGCGCTGCCGGGGGCGACGGTCGGGCCCTGGACGAGGATCTCGCCGTCCTGAATCCGCAGGTGCGTGGTCAGCAGCGGCCGGCCCGCGGAGCCGAGCTTGCGCTTGGCGTCGGCCGGCGCCAGCGTCGTCACCTGCGAGCAGGTCTCGGTCAGGCCGTAGGTCTGGACCACGGTCGCGCCCTTGGCGAGCGCCTCCTCCAGGGGATCCGCAGGGACCGGGCCGCCGCCGACGAGGATCGCCCGCGGGCCGGAGAGGTCGACCCCCGCCTCGAGCAGCCGGGTGAGCATCGTCGCCACCAGCGAGACCTGGGTGATCCCGTCGCTTTCGAGGGCGGCGCCGACGCGGTCGGGATCGAAGCCGTCGTGGACGACCGCTGCGGTCCCGTAGATGACCGAGCGCATGACGATCCCGAGCCCGGCGATGTGGCTGAGCGGGACGCAGCAGAGCCAGCGGTCGCTCGGGGCGACGCCGATGTTGAAGCCCGAGCCGACCGCGTTCCAGAGGAAGTTGCCGTAGCTGAGCGGGACCGGGCGCGGTGTCCCGGTGCTGCCGCTGGTGAGGACGCGGCAGCAGACGTCGTCCATGTCGTGCTCGCCGAGCAGCGGCATGTCGGCCTCGGTCTGGGTCAGCATCCCGGGGTCGTCGAGGTCGATGATCGGCTCCTCGGCGCTGACGATCGCCGCCCGCTCCTCCGCCGTCAGCCGCGGCCCGAGCGGCAGTAGCGCCGCCCCCAGCTTCATCAGCGCGTGCAGGAGGACGACCTGCTCGCGGCGCGGGTGCATGGTCAGCGCCGCCGTCGAGCCGCGGCGGACGCCGTGGGCGGCGAGCCGCCGCGCGACCCAGGTCGCCTCCGCCTCGAGCTCGGCATAGGTCATCTCCGCCCCGTCGGCGACCAGCGCGGTCCGGTCGGGGCAGCTCTGTGATCTCTGGGAGAGCCAGTCGTCGAGCTTCATCGGGATATCGTCCCCATCATGCCCAAACGCCACAAAGGAGCCCCGCCCGAGGCCGAGCTCCACGCGCCGATCGAGTGGGCCGCCGGCCCCGGCGACTACGAGGACATCCGCTACGAGACCGGTGGCGGGATCGCGAAAGTGACGATCGACCGCCCCGAGGTTCTCAACGCCTTCCGCCCGCAGACGCTGATCGAGGTCTCGCGCGCGATGGAGCTGGCGCGTGAGGACAGCGAAGTCGGCGTCGTCGTCTTCACCGGCGCCGGTGAGCGCGCCTTCTGCTCGGGCGGCGACCAGACCGTCCGCGGCGACACCGGGTACATGCCGGAGGGCGCCTCGGTCGGCCGCTTCCACGTCACCGACCTGCAGATCCAGATGCGGCGGCTGCCGAAGCCGGTGGTGGCGATGGTCGCCGGCTACGCGATCGGCGGCGGCCACATCCTCCACCTCTGCTGCGACCTGACGATCGCCGCCGACAACGCCGTCTTCGGCCAGACGGGGCCGCGGGTCGGCTCCTGGGACGGCGGCTACGGCGCCTCCCTCCTGCGCGACCTCGTCGGGACGAAGAAAGCAAAGGAGTTCTGGATGCTCTGCCGCCAGTACGACGCCGAGGAGGCGCGGGAGATGGGGCTCGTCAACGCAGTCGTGCCGGTCGCCGAGCTCGAGCGCGAGACGGTCGCCTGGTGCCGCGAGATGCTCGCCCTTTCCCCCTTCGCGCTGCGCCTCGTCAAGGCCAGCTTCAACGCCCACGAGGACGGCTACGCCGGCATCCAGCAGCTCGCCCACGACGCCAACCTCCTCTTCTACGGCTCCGAGGAGGCGGCCGAGGGGCGCGAGGCGTTCAAGGAAAAACGGCCCCCCGAGTTCTCGAAGTTTCCCCGCCGCCCATGAGGATCTGGCTGATGGCGGCGCGGCCGCGGACGCTGCCGGCGGCGATCGCCCCGGTCCTGGTCGGGACCGCGGCGGCGGTGCAGTGGTACGGCAGCCTGCCGCGCTGGGGCGCGTTCCTCGCCGCCCTGGTCGGCTCGATCTTCATCCAGATCGGGACCAACCTCGCCAACGACTACTCCGACGCCAAGCGCGGCGCCGACACCGCCGACCGGCTCGGGCCGGTGCGGGTGACGGCAAGCGGCATGGTCACCCCGCAGCGGGTGATGACCGCGACCTGGATCGCCTTCGCCGTCGCCGTCGTCTGCGGCGCCTACCTGACCGCGGTCGCCGGCTGGGTGATCCTCCTGATCGGCGCCCTCTCGATCGCCGCCGGCGTCCTCTACACCGGGGGGCCGCGGCCCTACGGCTACGAGGGCTTCGGCGAGGTCTTCGTCTTCCTCTTCTTCGGCCTCGTCGCGGTCAACGGCTCCTACTACGTGCAGCTGGAGGAGCTCGACGCGCTGCCGCTCGGGCTTTCGATCTCGGTCGGGTTCCTGGCGACGGCGATCATCGTCGTCAACAACGTCCGCGACGTCGAGACCGACCGGCGGGCGGGGAAGAACACGCTGGCGGTGCGGATCGGCCGCGAGAGCGCGGTCAACCTCTACCGGATGCTCGTCGTCGGCGGCTTCTTGGTCCTCCCGATCGCGTTGCTGGCCGGCGATGCGAGCCTGTTGCCGATGATCGGCTGGCTGGCGGCGCCGCTGGCGGTAAAGCCGGCAAAGGCGCTGGCGGAACGGCGCGATGGCGCGGCCCTGAACGAGGTACTGGGCCAGACGGGTGCTGTCCTCGGCGTCTTCAGCCTGCTGGTCACGATCGGCCTTCTGATCTCCGCCTGAGAGACTCGGGCCGTGCGCCTCAGCTCGGTCGAGGTCATCCCCTACGCGCTCCCGTTCAAGGAGCCGTACGTGACCGCGCGCGGGTCGTTGACCCAGCGGGAGATGGTCCTGCTGCGAGTGCGGGACGAGGACGGGGTTGTGGGGCTGGGCGAAGCGGTGCCGCTGGCTTTGCGAGGCGGGGTCGGGCTGCGGGAGGTTGTGCGGGAGCTGGAGGCGTGGGGGGAGGATCAGGGGGTTCAAGCGCTGTCGGCTCCCGCTCGGTGCGCGGTGGGGACCGCGCTGATGGACTTGCAGGGCAGACGGATCGGAAAAAGGCTGGGTGAGGGAGAGCGGGACGAAACGATTGAGTGCAACGCGACGCTCGTCGCGGGACCAGCCGCGGAGGTGGCGGCCGAGGCGGAACGGTGGGCCCAGGCGGGCTTTACAACCTTCAAGCTGAAGCTCGGCGCCGAGACCGCAAAATTCCTTCCTCAAGAAGGAATTTTGCGGTCTCGCGGATCTGGGGACGTGGATCAGGTGCGGGCGGTGCGGGAGGCGCTTGGGCCCGAGGTACGGATTCGGGTGGATGCGAACGAGGCTTGGGACTTGGAGACGGCCAAGGCGACGCTGGCGGAGTTGGAGCCGTTCGGGATCGAGCTCGCTGAGCAGCCCGTGGCGGGGTTGGAGGCGATGGCGGAGCTCGCGGCGTCTACTTCGATTCCGCTGGCTGCCGACGAGAGCGTTGCGTCTCTCGACGAGGCCGAGGAGGCGGCGGCGCTCGGCGCCTGTGCCTACACCGGGATCAAGCTCTCGAAGGTCGGCGGGCCCGAGGCGGCGCTGGCGATCGCCGACGTCCTTCCCTCCTACGTCACCAGCGCGCTCGACGGGCCTGTGGGAATCGCGGCGGCGGCGCAGGTCGCGCTCAGTCTCGCCGAGACCAATCACCCCGAACGCCTCCACCTCGCCCACGGCCTCGCCACCCAGCGGCTGTTCGCTTCGACCATCGCCTCCATCGAGTGCGAGATCCGCGACGGAATGTTGCACCTCCCTCCCGGGCCTGGCCTCGGCATCGAAATAGGCGAGGAGGCGTTGCAGGCGCATCGGATCTAGCCTGCACGTGTCGAGTTTGTCTCCCTATAGAGGACAAAGTCGACACGCCACCCCGCATGGACTCGACCAACGCCAATACCGCCCTCGCCTCCGCCTTCGCCGAGGAGCTCGCTCGCGGTGGGCTGCGACTGGCGGTCGTCTCCCCCGGCTCGCGATCGACGCCTTTGGCGCTGGCGCTCTGGCGGCAGCCGGAGATCGCGGTGAAGGTGATCGTCGACGAGCGCTCGGCCGGGTTCTTCGGGCTGGGGGCGGCGCAGGCGAGCGGGGAGCCGGTAGCGCTCCTCTGCACCTCCGGGACGGCGCTCGTCAACTACCACCCGGCGGTGGTCGAGGCGGACGAATCCGGGATTCCGCTCGTCCTCCTCAGCGCCGACCGGCCGCCGGAGCTGCGCGGGATCGGAGCAGGGCAGACGATCGACCAGATCAAGAGCTTCGGCGCCTCGGTGCGCTGGTTCTGCGAAGTCGGCACCCATGAGGCGGATGACGGCGGGCTGCTGCACTACCGCTCCGTCGCCTGCCGCGCCCTGGCGGCATCCCGCGGCGAGACGCGCCCCGGCCCGGTCCACCTGAACCTCCCCTGGCGCGAGCCGCTGGCGCCGGTGCCGGTCGAGGGCGCCGTGACCGCCACCGACGAATTGGCTCTGAAGGGCCGCGATGGCCGCCCGCTCACCGCGGTGACGCACATCGACCTCGAGCCCTCTGCCTTCCTCCTCGACGAGGTCGCCGGACACATCGGCAACGCGATCTCCGGCGTCATCGTCGCCGGCCGCCAGCTCGACCCCGAGCTGCGGGAGCCACTCGCCCATCTCGCTCGCGTCGCCGGCTTCCCGATCCTCGCCGACCCGACCTCGCAGGTCCGCTGCGGCCCCCACGACCGCTCGCACGTGGTCGCCGCCTACGACCTGCTGCTGCGCGACGAGCGCTTCGCCCGCTCGGTCTCCCCCGACCTGATCCTCCGCTTCGGGGCGATGCCGACGAGCAAGCCGCTGCGGGCGTGGATCGAGGCCAGCGACGCCGACCAGATCGTCATCGACCCCTACGGCGGGTGGAACGAGCCGACGAACCGGGCCGCGGCGATCCTCCGCGCCGACCCGACCGAGCTCGCATCGGGGTGGGCCGCTCGGGTCGAAGGCCTCGAGGGCCGGGAGCGGCCGCTGCCGGATCGCTGGACCGAAGCGGAGCGGGCGGCACAGGCGGCGCTCGACGAGGCTCTCACCGACGCCGAGATCTCAGAGCCCGCCCTCCACCGCGCCTTCGGCGCCGCCCACCGCGACGGTGACCTCGTCTACACCAGCTCAAGCATGCCGATCCGCGACCAGGAGGCCTTCCTCGCCACGAGCGCGGCCGACGTCCACTTCCTCTCCAACCGGGGCGCCAACGGCATCGACGGCCTCGTCTCCTCCGGCATCGGCGCCGCCCAGGCAAGCGGCCGCCCGACCACCATCGTCACCGGCGACCTCGGCCTTCTCCACGACATCGGCGGCCTCGCCGCCTTGCGCGACGTCGGGACCCCCGTCCGCATCGTCGTCATCGACAACGACGGCGGCGGCATCTTCCACTTCCTGCCCGTCGCCAGCCAGCGCGACCACTTCACGCAGCACGTCGCGACCCCGCACGGGATCGATTTTGCGCAGGCCGCGGCGCTCTACGGCCTCGGCCACGAGGTCGCCGGCGACGTCCCCTCCTTCGACGCCGCGCTCGAGCGTGCGTACGCGGCCGACGGATCCACGATCGTGCAGGTGCGCACCGAACGCGACGAGAACGTGGCGCTGCATCGCCGGGTGTGGGTGCGGGTGGCGGAGTCCGTCCGCGGGCGTCACTAATTTGGGCGCCGTGGCGCAGGAGCGACTGATCGACGTGCCGGCGGAGCCCGGCGCGGAGCCCGTCGCGCGCCGCACGACCTCCAAGGGCATCGGCGCCGGGGACATCGTCCTGCTGGACAAGCGCGGCCGGCGCTTCCACGCGCTGGTCACCGAGCTGCAACAACTCGAGTCCGGCCGGTTCGAGCTCGCCGTGCGCCCGCTGGACAGCCGGATCTCGTACCGCACCGCCACCGTTCGCGAGGTCTGCGACGTGTGGCGGCACGCCCGGACCTGAACGTCGACGTGCCGGGCGGCGCGCGATGCGGGAGACTCCCGCGATCGTGTCGATCACCGTCACGCCGGATGCGCTGAGCGAGGCACGCGAGCGCACCCTGGCCATCGTCGCTCCCTACGACGACCACGACATGCAGCGGGTCACCACCCCGCTCATGAGCCCGCTGGTGTGGGACCTCGCCCACATCGCCGCCTACGAGGACCTCTGGCTGGCGCACCGCGTCCGTACGCGAGGTCGTCGAGGTCTGGCGCCGCGCCGGGCGTCCGCGTTGAGGCCCGCGCAACCGACTCTGTAGCGTTCGCGGCGATGGCCGCCACGCAGCCGCGTCTCGCAGCCTCAGCCGCCGCCGCGGACCTCGCGGAGGCCCGCGAGCGCACCCTGGCCCTCGTCGCCGGCCTTTCGGACGCCGACGTGGAGACCGCCCACTCCGCGCTGATGAGCCCGCTCGTGTGGGACCTCGCCCACATCGCCGCCTACGAGGATCTGTGGCTCGTGCACCGCCACGGCGGTGGCACGCTGCTCCAGCCCGAGCTCGCGGCGATGTACGACGCCTTCGA
>JBJMKN010000059.1:0-5092 GCA_045805765.1 Solirubrobacterales bacterium | reverse complement strand
AGCCATAGCGAGGGGTGTCTGGAGGGGGTGTCCCCCGACCCCGCCCACCAACCTCACTACCAGTGAACGCCTTTCATCAAGTGAGCAAAGGCAACGGCCTCAGTAGAAGGCGCTTTGTCCCGAGCCTCCGATTTTTTCCCTTTGGCCGCCTGCGAATCAGGAAAGAGCTTGTAAGCCGTATTGAGAATCGAGTCACTCGCCTTCGGCGCCACCGCATAAAGCAGCTCACCGAAGTTCCCAAGCCGCGTCGCCACCTTCTTCGGCCGGTTGATCATCGCCTTGGTGATCATCTCCGCCGCCTCCTCGGGCGTGATCGCCGGGAACATGTCGTACATCCGCGTCGGCGCGATCATCGGCGTCCGCACCAGCGGCATGTTGATCGTCGTCAGGTGGACGTTGTCGTCGACCACCTCGGAGGCGATCACGCGGCTGAAGGCGTCCAGCGCCGCCTTCGAGGCGACGTAGGCGGAGAAGCGCGGCGGGTTGGTCTGGGTCCCGATCGAGCTGATGTTGATGATGTGGCCGTGCTTGCGGCCGCGCATCGCCGGCAGCAGGGCCAGGATCAGCCGCACCGCGCCGAGGTAGTTGAGCTGGATCGTGCGCTCGAAATCGTGGTAGCGGTCGTAGGAGAGCGCGATCGAGCGGCGGATCGACCGGCCCGCGTTGTTGACGAGGATGTCGACGTGGCCGTGGTAGGTCAGCACCTCCTCCGCCATCCGCTCGATGTCCTCGATGTCTGAGAGGTCGCACTGGTGGATGTGGGCGGTGCCGCCGCCGGCGACGATCTCCTCTTTCGTCTCCTCGAGCTTGTCGAGCGAGCGGGCGACGAGCAGCACCGTCGCCCCGGCGTCGGCGACCTTGACCGCGGTCGCTTTGCCGATCCCCGAGGAGGCGCCGGTGATGAGGATGACTTTGCCCCGCACCGCGCCCGAGAGCGAGCGGTCCTTGAAGAGGTCGGGATCGAGGTTGCGCTCCCAGTAGTCCCAGACCCGCGCCGCGTAGCTCTCCAGCGGGGGCACCTCCAGCCCTGAGCCTTTCAGCGCTTTCTGCGTTTTCGTCGAGTCGAAGGTCGTCGGGTAGTCGATGTAGCCGAGGACCTCCGCCGGCAGCCCGAGCTGGTCCAGCGCCACCTTCGCCGCCCGCTTCGCCGGCGGGAACAGCTTCAGCGCCGTCCGCACCGCCCCGGTCGCCGGCTCGGTGACGTCGCTGTCGAGCCGCACCGCCATCTGCGGGGCGTCGGCGGCGCGGGCGAAGATGTTCATCACCTCGCCCGCGGTGTGCGGGTTGGGGTCGGTGAGGTGGAAGGCGCGCCCGTTCAGCCGCGGCTTGTGGGCGAGGAAGTCGATCGAGGAGGCGACGTAGTCGACCGGGACGATGTTGATCTCGCCGCCTTCGATCCCGAGGAACGGCAGCCAGCTCGGAGCCACCCGCCGCAGCCGCTGCAGGCTCTTGAACATGAAGTAGGGCCCGTCGATCTTGTCGATCTCCCCCGTCCGCGAGTCGCCGACGACGATCCCCGGCCGGTAGACCCGCCAGGGGCGCTGGCACTCGTCGCGGACCAGCCGCTCGGACTCGTGCTTGGTGCGGAAGTAGGGGTTGTTGTCCAGCCGTTCGGCCTCGTCGAACATGTCCTCGGTCCAAACGCCGCGGTAGAGGCCGGCGGCGGCGATCGAGCTGACCTGGTGGAAGCAGCCCGCCTCGAGCGCGCCGGCGAGCTCTATCGCGTAGCGCGTCCCCTCGACGTTGGCGATCTCCTGGGTCTCGGCGTCGGCGGTGAGGTCGTAGACGGCGGCGAGGTGGAAGAAGTGCTTGATCTTCCCCCGCATCGCCACCAGGTCCTCCTCGGAGACGCCTAGCCCGGGCTGGGAGAGGTCCCCGGTGACCGGGACGATCCGCGCCCCGTCGGCGCCGAACCCCGTCCGCAGCTCCTCCAGCCGCCCGCGCGAGCCTGCCCGCACGAGGGCGTAAATGGTGCCCTCCCGCTGCAGCAGCTTCTGGACCAAATGTCGACCGATGAAGCCGGTCGCGCCGGTGACGAAATAGCTCATGGGGTACCAGGGTATCTCGATGACGGCTCCCGTAAACCCGCTCCCCTAGACTGAGCGCAGAGATGCCCGAGACGGCGACGGTCCAGATCACCATGCCCGAGATGGGCGAGTCCGTGACCGAGGGCATCGTTCTCGAATGGCATGTGGCCGAGGGGGACTCGGTCAAGGAGGGGGACACGGTCGTCGAGGTGTCGACCGACAAGGTCGACGCTGAGGTGCCGGCGCCTATGGACGGGGTCATCACCAAGCTTGTTGCGGCGGTTGACGACGAGGTTCCGGTTGGGGCGCCGCTTGCTGAGATGGAAGCCGGGAATGGTGGGACGGCTGAGGGACCAAGCGCTGGGGGCGCGGGTCCTGTCGCCGCAGGGGACCCACCCCCAGCTGCAGAGCAGCAGGGGGTCCCCCCTACGACGCCACCCACGCCTAAAGGCGGGGATTCTTCGCAGGGTTCGAACGGGTCAGGCAACGGTTCGGGCGCGGATGTGCGCGCTACGCCTGTGGCTCGGAGGGTTGCTGAGGCCAACGGCGTCGATTTGGGTTCAGTAAAGGGTTCGGGGCCGGGAGCGAAGGTCACCAAGGACGATGTGTTGCAGGCGAACGGCGGGGGGAACGGGGCTAGCGCTACCGCTTCGGCCCAAGGTGAGGCGAAGCAGTTGCGTGGGGCTGCGGCGATGCTCGCCAATGCGATGGATGAAAGCCGGGCCGTCCCGACTGCCACCTCGTTCCGGACGATCGCGGTCGACACGCTGGATGCGAAACGGAAGGCGATCAACTCGGTCCTCAAAGACCGGGGGCTGAAGGTCTCCTTCACCCACCTGATCGCCTGGGCGATCGTCGAGGCGACGAAACAGTTCCCGGTGATGGTCCGCGTCTTCGCCGAAGAAGACGGCAAGCCGTTCGCGATCGACGGCAGCCCGGTCAACCTCGGGATCGCCGTCGACGTCGAGAAGAAAGACGGCTCCCACACCTTGATGGTGCCGGCGATCAAGGGCGCCGACGGGCTCGACTTCCCCGGCTTCCACTCCCGCTACGAAGAGCTGATCGCGAAGACGCGCGAGAACAAACTCTCCGCCGACGACTTCCAGGGCACCAACATCAGCCTCACCAACCCGGGCGGGATCGGGACGATGGCCTCGGTGCCGCGCCTGCTCAGCGGCCAGAGCGCGATCATCGCCACCGGCTCGATCGCCTACCCGCCGGAGTGGAAGCACGCCTCGCCGGAACGGCTGAAGCAGCTCGGCGTCAGCAAAGTGATGACGCTGACCTCGACCTACGACCACCGCGTCATCCAGGGCGCCGAGTCCGGCGCCTTCCTGCGCCGGGTCGAGGAACTGCTGCAGGGCGAGGACGGGTTCTACGAGGCGGTCGCCGCGGACCTCGGCTTCGACGCCGCCCTCGTCACCAACGCCCACCCCGCTTCGGCCTCGGCGCCACCGCTCTCCGCCGCCGCCCCTACCGCCGAACCGAGCAGCGCCCCCGACCAGATCGACGAAGAGCTGCTGCAGGCCGTGCAGGCGGCGACCTCGCTGCTCAAGGCCTACCGCACCCACGGCCACCTCGCCGCCCAGCTCGACCCCCTCGGCTCGGAGCCGAAAGGCGACCCGGCGCTGCAGCCGGAGAACGTCAACCTCACCCCGGAGCTGATGTCGCGGATCCCAGCCTCGATCCTCCGCATCGGCGTCCCCGGCGAAACCCTGCTCGAGGCCCTGCCGCGGATGCGCGACGCCTACTGCGGCACGATCGGCTACCAGGTCGAGCACCTCTCCTCCCACCAGCAGCGGATCTGGCTGCGGGAGATGATCGAGACCGGCGCGCACCGCCAGCCGCTCACCGACGAGGAGAAAAAGCGCCTGCTGAACCGGCTGATCGACGTCTTCCAGTTCGAGCGCTTCCTCGAGAAAGCGTATTTGGGCCAGAAGATGTTCTCGATCGAGGGCCTCGACGCCGTCGTCCCGATGCTCGACGAAGTCGTCACGCTCGCTGAGCGGGCCAGCGCCGAGGAGGTCGTCTTCGGGATGGCCCACCGCGGCCGCCTCAGCGTCCTCGCCCACAACCTCGGGCGCTCAGTCGAGTCGATCCTGGCCGAGTTCGAGGGCTCCAAGCAGATCGACGCGGTCAAGGCCGTCGCCTCGATCCCCCACGGCGGCACCGGCGACGTCAAGTACCACTACGGCCACCGCGGGGTCTACGAGACCGGCGACGGCAAGAAGATCTCCGTCCGCCTCTACCCCAACCCGAGCCACCTCGAGTTCGTCGACCCGGTGGTCACCGGCGGCACCCGCTTCCTCCAGCAGGACTTCGAGGGGCCGAACCTCACCCACGAGTTCAAGCGGGCGGTGCCGGTGCTGCTGCACGGCGACGCCGCCTTCCCGGCTCAGGGGGTCGTCGCCGAGACGCTCAACCTGCAGGCGCTGCCGGGCTACAACACCGGCGGCACCGTTCACCTGATCCAGAACAACCAGGTCGGCTTCACCACCGACCCGGAGGAGGCGCGCTCGACCCGGTGGGCCTCCGACCTCGCCAAGGGCTTCGACGTCCCGATCATGCACGTCAACGCCGACGACGTGGCCGCCTGCGTCGCCGCCGTCCGACTCGGCTTCGCGTTCCGCCAGGAGTTCGGCCACGACGTCGTCATCGACCTGATCGGCTACCGCCGGTGGGGCCACAACGAGGCCGACGAGCCGGCCTACACGCAGCCCGAGATGGCCGCGAGGATCAAGGAGAAGACGCCGGTCCGCGACATCTTCGCCCAGCAGCTCGTGGACCGTGGCGTGCTCTCCCAGGAGGAGGCCGACGCCATCCAGAAGGAGATCTGGGACGGCATGGGCGAGCGCCACCGCGAGCTCAAGGAGGAGCTCTCGCACGCCTCGGCCGAACAGCCGACCGGCGGCTTCCAGCTCGACCGCTCGCCGTCCCCGGAGGTCAAGACCGCCGTCTCCGCCGACCGCCTGAACGCGCTCAATGAGGACCTCCTGCGGCTGCCCGAGGGCTTCAACGTCCATCCGAAGCTCAAGAAGCAGCTCGAGCGCCGGCGCGAGACCGTC
>JBJMKN010000058.1:0-6892 GCA_045805765.1 Solirubrobacterales bacterium | reverse complement strand
GACCTCGCCGGACCCTCCCCGCTGTTGTCCGCCGAGGTCCTACCCGGCCTGGCCGCCGCCCCCGCTGCTACATTGAGGCCGTCCTTTAACCCGGTCCCGCGAGGCCAGGAAGGAAGCAACCGAAGTGAACGAGAAGGTCGTGCTGGAGCACGACGATCTGAAGCGAACGCTCGGGCGGATCGCTCATGAGATCGCCGAGAAGAATCCCGATTCCGATCGTCTGGCGGTCGTCGGCATCCACACTCGCGGCGCCGTCCTGGCCCGCCGCCTCCACGTCTTCCTCGGTGAGTTGACCGGCTCCGAGCTGCCGATCGGCGACCTCGACATCTCCTTCTACCGCGACGACGTCGGCGCCAAGGCGCCCGCCGCCCAGCCTGTCGTCCACGCCTCCCACATCGACTTCGACCTCAGCGAGCGCACGGTGATCCTGGTCGACGACGTCCTCTACACCGGCCGCACCGTCCGCGCCGCGATCGAGGCCCTCTTCGACTACGGCCGCCCGCAGCGGGTGCAGCTGGCGGTCCTCTGCGACCGCGGCCACCGCGAGCTTCCCTTCCGCCCCGACTACGTCGGCAAGAACCTGCCCACCGCCCGCGAGGAGCGGGTCAACGTCCGCCTCGAGGAGACGGACGGGACAGACGGAGTGACGATCTCCGAGCCCAGCCCCCTGGAGGTGAAACGTTGAAGCATTTGCTTTCAATTGAGCAACTCTCCCGCGAGGAAATCGAGGCGATCCTCGACCGCGCCGAGAGCTTCGCCGAGGTCGGCCGCCGCGACATCAAAAAGGTGCCGACGCTCCGCGGCCGCACCGTCGTCTCGCTCTTCTACGAGTCGAGCACCCGCACCTCGAGCTCCTTTGACCTTGCCGCCAAGCGCCTCTCGGCCGACCTCGTCTCGGTCAAGGCGGCCGGCTCCTCGGTCGACAAGGGGGAGTCGCTGAAGGACACGATCGCGACCCTCTCCGCCTACGACCCGGCGGCGATCGTGATCCGCCATCCCTACGCCGGCGCCGCCCAGATGGTCGCCGGCTGGACCGCGGCCGCCGTCGTCAACGCCGGCGACGGCAAGCACGAGCACCCGAGCCAGGCCCTGCTCGACGTCTACACGCTGCGGCGCCGCCTCGGCTCGCTCGAGGGAGTCCGGATCTGGATCGTCGGCGACGTCCTCCACAGCCGCGTCGCCCGCTCCAACCTGATCGCCTTCAACCGGATGGGCGCCGAGGTCACGGTCTGCGGCCCGCCGACCCTGATCCCGCGGGGGATCGAGGAGCTCGGCTGCGAGGTCTCCTACAGCCTCGACGGCGTCGAGGAGGCCGAGGTCGTCTACGCGCTGCGGATGCAGAAGGAGCGGATGAGCGAGAGCTTCGTCCCCTCGCTGCGCGAGTACGCCGCCAACTTCCAGATCGACACGCGCCGCCTCAACCCGCGCCAGCTGCTGATGCACCCGGGCCCGGTCAACCGCGGGGTCGAGCTCTCCGGCGAGGCAATCGACTCACCGCAGTCGCTGATCACCGAGCAGGTCGCCGCCGGCCTCGTCGTGCGGATGGCGATCCTCTACGAGCTCCTCGCGGGCAGCGAAGGGCAGACCCCCGCCGGCGAGGGCGAAGCCGGCAAGCCAACCCCGATCGGAACCCCGGCATGAGCCTGACCGACGCGCTCGACGTCCGCGCCGGCGAGGCCGCGCACCTGGTCCTGCGGCGGGCAACCGTCCTCGACCCTGTGGCGGGCATTGACTCCGTCCACGACGTCGTCGTCCGCGACGGCAGGATCGCCGAGCTGACGTCCCCCGGAGAGGCGGACGGCGACGGCGCCGAGGTGGTCGAGGCCGAGGGCCTGCACGCCTTCCCGGCCTTCTTCGACCCGCACGTCCACCTCCGCACCCCCGGCCACGAGCACAAAGAGGACGTCGAGACGGGCACCCGCGCCGCCGCGGCCGGCGGCTACTGCGGGATCCTGGCGATGGCCAATACCCAGCCGCCGGTCTCGACCGCGGCCGACATCACCGCCCTGCGCGAGCAGGCGCAGGCGGGCGCCTCGGTCCCCGTCGGCTTCCTCGCCACCGTGACCAAGGGCATGAAGGGCGAGGAGCTGACCGAGATGGTCGAACTGCGCGAAGCCGGCGCCATCGGCTTCACCGACGACGGCCTGCCGATCACCAGCGCCGGCGTCATGCGCCGCGCCCTCCAGTACCAGCACCTCTGCGGCGGCAACATCGCCCTGCACGAGGAGGACCCGGCTCTCTCCGGGGAGGGGGCGATGCACGAGGGGCCGGTCTCGGCCGCGCTCGGGCTAGCCGGCGTCCCCTCGGTCTCGGAGTCGACGATGGTCGCCCGCGACGCCGCCCTCGCCGGCTACGAGCGCGCCCGCATCCACGTCCAGCACCTCTCCGCCGCCGAGTCGGTCGAGGTCGTCCGCGCCGCCAAGGCGGCCGGCGTCCAGATCAGCGCCGAGGCGAGCCCGCATCACCTCTGCCTCACCGACGAGGCCGTCCGCAGCCTCGACCCGCACCGCTTCAAGATGAACCCGCCGCTGCGCGAAGAGCGCGACCGCCAGGCCTTGATCGACGGCCTCCGCGACGGCACGATCGAGTGCATAGCCACCGACCACGCCCCGCACCAGCCGGAGGAAAAGGACGTCCCCTTCGAGCAGGCGGCGATGGGCGTGACCGGCCTCGAGACCGCCTTCGCCGCCCTCCACACCGAGCTCGTCCTGCCCGGCGTGATCGACCTCGCCCTGCTGGTCGAGCGGATGGGCGGGGGCGCCGCGCCCTTCGACCTCGAGCGCCCGACCCTCGCGCCCGGCTCGGAGGCGAACGTCGTCCTCTGCGACCTCGGCGCCGAGTGGACGGTCGGCGAGGACGGCTACGAGAGCCGCTCGGCCAACTCCTGGTGCGCGGGCGAGACCCTCACCGGCCGCGTCCTGATGACCGTCGCCGCCGGCCAGGTCGCCTACCGCCTCCGGTCCTTCTCCCTGGGAGTCGCCGCATGAGCGCCTACCTGCTGCTCGAGGACGGCATCCGGCTCGACGGGCTCGCCTGCGGCGCCGAGGGCGCCGTCACCGGCGAGGTCGTCTTCAACACCGGGATGACCGGCTATCAGGAGTCGGTCACCGACCCCTCCTACGCGGGCCAGATCATCGTCTTCACCTACCCGTTGATCGGCAACTACGGCGTCTCGGCGGCGGCGATGGAGTCCGACCGCGTCCACGCCCGCGGCGTCGTCATGCGCGACGCCAAGAACGGCGAGGACGCCGCCACCGCCGAGGGCGGTTGGCTCGACTGGCTCGGCGACTGCGGCGTGCCGGCGATCAGCGGCGTCGACACCCGGGCGCTGGTCCGCCACCTGCGCGACCAGGGCTCCATGCGCGGCGGCATCTTCCCGGCCGAGATGCCGGAAGTGGAGGCCCGCGAGCGGATCGACGCCGAGCCCTCGATGGCCGGCGCCGACTTCGCCCGCCAGGTGACGCCGACGGAGGCGGTCCGCTTCGATGGCGACGGCCCGCACGTTGTCGGGATCGACACCGGGGTCAAGCTCAGCATCGTCCGCCAGCTGCGCGAGCACGGCTGCCAGCTGACGCTCCTGCCCTGCACGAGCACGCCGGAGCAGGTCCTCGCCGAGGACCCCGACGTCGTCTTCCTCGCCAACGGCCCCGGCGACCCCGCCGCGCTCGACTACGTCGTCGACACGGTCCGCGGCGTCCTCGGACAGAAGCCGGTCTTCGGGATCTGCCTCGGCCACCAGCTGCTCTGCCGCGCCGTCGGCCTCGAGACCTACAAGCTCCCCTTCGGCCACCGCGGCGCCAACCACCCGGTCAAGGACCTGGAGACGGGGCGGATCGACATCACCTCCCAGAACCACGGCTTCGCCGTCGTCGGCCCCGGCGGCGAGCCGAAGATCGAGGGCGACGACCCGGTCCGCTGGGACACCGACTTCGGCGTCGCCGAGCTCTCGCAGCTGAACCTCTACGACCGCACCGTCGAGGGCCTCGTCCTCCGCGACGTCGCCGGCGCCACCGTCCAGTACCACCCCGAGGCCGGCCCCGGCCCGCACGACGCCCGCCACCTCTTCGACCGCTTCCTGGAGCTTGCCAATGCCTAGACGTGACGACATCGAGAAGATCCTCCTGATCGGGTCCGGCCCGATCGTGATCGGCCAGGCGGCCGAGTTCGACTACTCCGGCGTGCAGGCCTGCAAGGTCCTGCTCGAGGAGGGCTACGAGGTCGTCTTGGTCAACTCGAACCCGGCGACGATCATGACCGACCCCGAGTTCGCGACCGCCACCTACGTCGAGCCGCTGCTGCCGGGGCCGGTGACGAAGATCATCGAGAAGGAGCGCCCCGATGCGCTGCTGCCGACCCTCGGCGGCCAGACCGCGCTCAACCTGGCGATGGCGCTCGACGAGGACGGGACCCTGGAGCGATTTGGGGTCGAGCTGATCGGCGCCAACGCGGAGTCGATCAGCCGCGCCGAGGACCGCGAGAAGTTCCGCACGACGATGAACGAGGCCGGGATCCGCATCCCCTGGTCGGTCACCGTCGAAAGCGTGGGGGAGATGGAGGCCCGCCTGGCCGAGGGCGACATCACCCTGCCGGCGATCATCCGGCCCGCCTTCACGATGGGCGGCCAGGGCGGCGGCATCGGCCGCACCGAGACCGAGCTGCGCCAGGTCGTCAGCGAGGGCCTCGCCGCCAGCCCGATCAACCAGGTGCTGGTCGAGGAGTCGGTGATCGGCTGGGGTGAGTTCGAGCTCGAGGTGATGCGCGACCGCAACGACAACGTCGTGATCATCTGCTCGATCGAGAACGTCGACCCGATGGGGGTGCACACCGGCGACTCGGTCACGATCGCGCCGGCGCAGACGCTCACCGACTCCCTCTATCAGGAGCTGCGCGACCAGGCGATTCGCGTGATCCGCGCCGTTGGCGTCGAGACCGGGGGTTCCAACATCCAGTTCGCGGTCAATCCGGAGACCGGCGAGGTCGTGGTGATCGAGATGAACCCGCGCGTCTCGCGCTCCTCCGCCCTCGCCTCGAAGGCGACCGGCTTCCCGATCGCCAAGATGGCCGCCAAGCTCGCGGTCGGCTACGCGCTGGAGGAGATCCCGAACGACATCACGCAGGCCACACCGGCCTCGTTCGAGCCGACCATCGACTACGTCGTCACCAAGGTGCCTCGCTTTGCCTTCGAGAAGGTCCCCGGCGCGGAGGGCCGGCTCTCCACACACATGAAGTCGGTGGGCGAGGCGATGGCGATCGGCCGGACCTTCAGGGAGTCGTTCGCGAAGGCGATGCGCTCACGCGAGCTGGACACCGAGCCGGACGTCCCGGCCTCGACCGGGGAGCTTCTCGAGCGCCTGGCGTCGCCATCCCCCGACCGCTTCGACCTGATCCAGGCCGGCTTCGAGCGTGCGGTGGAGCTCGAGCGGATTCAGGAGGCCACGATGATCGACCCCTGGTTCCTGCGCGAGCTGCGCGCCCTGGCGATCGAGGGCGACGGGACCGATGGACTCGAACGCACCTACCGCTCCGTCGACACATGCGCCGCGGAGTTCGAGGCGAGGACGCCGTACTTCTACTCGGCCCATGAGCGGTCCTCGAACGGCGCCGGCGAGGTCGAGCGCGGCGATCGCAGCTCGGTGGTGATCCTGGGCTCCGGCCCGAACCGGATCGGCCAGGGGATCGAGTTCGACTACTGCTGCGTCCACGCCGCGATGACCGCGCGCGAGCTCGACCGCGACGCGGTGATGATCAACTGCAACCCGGAGACCGTCTCCACCGATTACGACACCTCCGACCGGCTCTACTTCGAGCCGCTGACCGCCGAGGACGTGCTCGCGGTCTGCGCAATCGAACGGCCCGAGGGGGTGATCGTCCAGTTCGGCGGGCAGACGCCTCTCCGTCTGGCGCAGTCCCTGGAAGAGGCGGGAGTCCCTCTCCTCGGCACCCCTGTGGACGCGATCGACCTCGCCGAGGACCGCGGCCGATTCGGGGCGCTGCTGCGGCGTCTCGAGATCAAGCACCCGCCTTACGGCACGGCCCTCTCGGCGGAGGAGGCGGTGGCGATCGCGGAGGACGTCGGCTTCCCGTTGCTCGTTCGGCCCTCCTACGTGCTCGGCGGTCGAGCCATGGAGATCTGCTACTCGGGCGAGCAGCTGGCGGCCTATCTCGAGCAGAACGTCAAGGCCGACCAGGAGCACCCGCTGCTTCTCGACCGCTTCCTCGAGAACGCGATCGAGGTGGACGTCGACGCGCTGGCGGACGGCGATCAGGCCTTCGTCGCCGGGATCATGCAGCACGTCGAGGAGGCCGGGGTTCACTCCGGCGACTCGGCCTGCGTGCTCCCGCCGATGAGCCTGGGTGAGGAGATGCTCGACGAGATCCGCGAGACCACTCGCAAGATCGCGCTGGAGCTCGGCGTGATCGGCCTGATCAACGTCCAGTACGCGGTCGCGGGCGGCGAGCTCTTCGTGATCGAGGCGAATCCTCGCGCGTCCCGCACGGTCCCCTTCGTGAGCAAGGCGATCGGCGCGCCGCTCGCGAAGATCGCCTGCCGGCTCATGCTCGGGCAGTCCCTCGAGGACCAGAGCCTGCCGGACGAGGCTCCGACGCACATCAGCGTGAAGGAGGCCGTTCTGCCGTTCGCGCGCTTCGCGGGTGCGGACGCCATCCTCGGGCCGGAGATGCGGAGCACCGGCGAGGTGATGGGCATCGCCGCCGACTTCCCGACCGCGTTCGGCAAGGCGCAGGCTGCCGCCGGGGTCTCGCTTCCGACGGAGGGGACGATCTTCATCTCGGTGACCGACTTGGACAAGCCGGCGGCCACTCAGCTCGCCACCCGCTTCCACGACCTCGGGTTCAAGGTGATCGCAACGGCGGGTACGGCTCAGGCGATCGA